>CAUZEQ010000054.1:0-20219 GCA_963578885.1 Planctomycetota bacterium | reverse complement strand
TTCCTCGAAGCAATCATCTCGCATCGACCCGACGCGGTGGATATGCTGAATTCAGGCACATTGAACCCCTCAGCAGGTGAGCGGCATGGCGGCAGGAACGGACGGAGTGTGGGTGGGCTTTGACCTGGGCGGCACCAAGATGCTGGCCAGCGTCTATGATGCGTCGTTCGAGGTGATCGGCCGCGCCCGAAAATCGACTCTCAACTCCGTCTCGGCCAAGAAAAATCTCAAGCGGATCGCCAAGACGATCGACAAGGCGTTGACCGAAGCGGGCCTGGAACGGGACTCGATCCGCGGGATCGGCATCGGCTGCCCCGGCCCCGTCGACATGTCCACCGGGGTGGTGCACGAGGCGATCAACCTCGGCTGGCGCGACGTGGCGGTCGGCGACTGGTTGACCGAGAAGATGGACTGCCCGGTACTGGTCGTCAACGATGTCGACGCGGGAGTCTACGGCGAATACCGTTTCGGTGCCGCTCGAGGATCCCGCTGCGTGGTGGGCATCTTTCCGGGGACAGGGATCGGAGGCGGTTGCATCTACGAGGGTCGGATTCTGCGAGGAAACCGGATCAGCTGCATGGAGATTGGTCACGTCCCGATCGACCCGGGTGGCCCGTCCCGCGGCAACGGACGCTGTCGCACGCTGGAGAACGTATCGAGCCGCTTGGCGATCGCTGCCGCCGCGGCCCAGGCCGCCTACCGCGGACAGGCTCCTCACCTGGCCGAGCACGTCGGGACCGAGGTGGCGACGATCCGCAGCGGAGCACTCTCATCGGCCATCGCAAGCGGTGACACGGTGATCGAAAACATCGTCCGCGAGGCGGCCGAGTGGATCGGGATGGCCGCCACCGGGCTGGTTCACCTGCTGGCTCCCGACACGATCGTGCTCGGTGGAGGGCTGGTCGAGGCGATGCCCGAGCTGTTCTGCAACGCGGTTAGCGAGAGCTGTCACAAGAACCTGCTCGAGTCGTACCGCCATACGTACCAGGTTGTCACCGCCGACCTCGGCGACGACGCCAGCGTGCTGGGTGCCGCCGCCTGGGCCGAAACCGAAATCGTCGACCACACGACGCAGGCAGCCTGAACCCACGCTCTCCACGCTCTCCGATGACAGACCACGTCACCACCATCCACGATTCGCATCGGCACACCGATGCGCCACCGCAGACCCGACCGGTCGCGGTGATCGATATCGGATCGTCCTCGATCCGGATGGCGATCGGCGAGATCGTCAGCGACGGCTCGATCCGGCTCCTCGAATCACTCTCGCGAGACGTCGACCTCGGCCACGACACCTTCACTCGCGGCCGCATCAGGCGGAAGACGACCGAGGGTTGCGTGGCAGTGCTGCTCAGCTACGGGAAACTGCTGGCCGAGTACGGCATCAGCAACCCCGAACAGGTCCGCGTGGTGGCCACCAGCGCGGTCCGCGAAGCGACCAACCGGCTCGAATTCCTCGATCGCGTCTACGTGGCGACGGGCCTGGAGATCGAGCCGATCGACGAGGCTGAGGTGAACCGGATCACCTACCTCGGGGTGCAGCCGCTGATCGAAAATCACCCGGCGCTGGGCGATGCTCAGTCGATCGTGATCGAGGTGGGTGGTGGCAGCACCGAGATCCTGCTGGTCCAGGCCGGTGACGTGATCCACTCCAACACCTACCAGCTCGGCTCCCAGAGACTCCACAAGTCACTCGAACCGGCACCACGTGGTTCGGTGGTCGAGATGATGCGGTCGGAGGTCCGTCGCACGATGGACCGGGTTCGCGACAACGTACCGTGGAAGGCCCCGGTGGAAGTGATCGCCCTGGGTGGCGACATCCGCTTTGCCGCCCGGCAGTTGCAGCCCGAATCGAGCCGGGACGAGTTGGCGTGCCTGGAGGTCGAGGAGATCGCGGGGCTGTGCGACGAGATCCTGGAACTCTCGCCCGACGACATCGTCCGCCGCTTCCAGGTCAGCTACCCCAACGCCGCGGTGCTCGGACCGGCACTGCTGTGCTATCTCGAACTGGCACGGACCTTCGACCGCGACCAGCTGTTCGTCTGCAACGTCAACCTGCGTGACGGGCTGTTGCGGGAGATGGCGTCGGGGGACGGGTGGAGCGACGACTTCGCCCGACAGGTCACCCGCTCGGCACTCGATCTCGGCCGCAAGTACCAGTTCGACGAATCGCACGCCCGGCACGTCGCCGGACTCTCCAAGCAGCTCTTCGAAAAACTCGCCGACGACCACCAGCTCGAACCTCGCTTCGGCATGCTGCTGCACACCGCGGCACTGCTGCACGAAATCGGCCGCTTCGTCTCCAGCCGCAGCCTGCACAAGCACTCGATGTACCTGATCCAGCAAAGCGACCTGTTCGGGTTGACCCGCACCGACATGCTGCTCGTGGCTCTCGTCGCCCGCTATCACCGAGGCGCCTCGCCCAAGGTGACTCACCTGGGCTACTCGAAACTCGACCGCGATCAGCGGATCGCCGTCACCAAGATGGCCGCACTGCTGAGAGTCGCCACCGCGCTGGACGCGTCACGAAGCGGACGGGTCTCGGAGTTCGACTGCCATGACTCCGGCGGGAAACTCGTGATCACCGTACCCGGTGTCGAAGACCTCTCGATCGAACAACTCACGCTCAACAGAAACGGGCTGCTCTTTGAACAGATCTTCGGCCAGTCGGTCCTGCTGCGAGCCGCAGCACTGCCCGAATCCCACCACTGATCCGCCTCATGACCGCCCACAACGACCTGTTCATCAACCGCGAGCTCAGCTGGCTGGAATTCAACCAGCGGGTGCTCGACGAGTCGGCCGACAGCGGGCACCCGTTGCTCGAGCGGCTGAAGTTCCTGGCAATCACCGCCTCGAACCTCGACGAGTTCTTCATGGTCCGAGTCGGGGGCCTGCAGCTGGTCGACCGCGAGGGTCACGGGGGGGGCGACGCGGCCGGGCTGACACCCGGTGAACAGCTCGAGAGGATCAACCTCCGGGTCCGCCGGATGATCGCCGACCAGTACGCCCGCTTCGGCGACGAACTCGAGCCGGCACTCGCGGCGGAGGGCATAAGGCGGGTGCGTCCCGACTCGATCGACCCCGAACAGGAAACGGTGCTGGCACAGATCGTCGACGACGAGATCTACTCGGTCCTGACCCCGATGGCGGTCGCCGCCGACATCGATTGCCCGCTGCTGCCGGGCGGCTCGCTGTGCGTCTCGGTCCGCCTCGAGGACCACACCGACGGAACCCCCCGCTTCGCCTGGATCCCCTGCGGCCGCACCTGCCCGCGGCTGCTCACCCTGCCCTCCGACGGCGGCTACGCCTACATGCTGCTCGAAGACGTCATCGCCTGGTCGATCGACAAGTTCTTCCCGGGCGAAACCGTCCGCGAGTGCCTGCCGTTCCGGATCACCCGCAACGCCGATCTGAGTCTCCGCGAGGACGAAGCGTCGGACCTGATGGAGGGGATGCAGGAGATCCTGGAAGCTCGCAAGGAGAGTCACTGCGTGCGGTTGGAGATTGCCGAGGGAGCCGGGGAGGCGACCCGGAGGTTCCTGCAGCAGCAGTTCGGCGTCGAGGACACCGATGTGTTCGGGATCCCCGGACCGCTGGACCTGACCGGGTTCTTCCCTCTGAGTGACCTCACCGGCTTCGATCAACTCCGAGACACCTCCTGGCCACCGGTGGCCTCGCCGCAGATCGACCCCCGCCGCAACCTCTTCGATGTGCTCGCCGAGCAGGACGTGCTGCTGTGTCACCCGTTCGAGAGTTTCGATCCGGTGGTGCGATTTGTCGAGGAGGCGGCGACCGATCCGGACGTACTGGCGATCAAGCAGACGCTGTACCGCACCAGCCACGACAGCCCGATCGTTCGCGGGCTGGCCCGGGCCGCCGAACTGGGCAAGCACGTGACGGTGATTGTCGAGTTGAAGGCCCGCTTCGACGAGGCCCGCAACATCGAGTGGGCCCGCAGCCTCGAAGGGGCCGGCGTGCAGGTGATCTACGGCATCCGTGGCCTCAAGACTCACGCCAAGATCTGCCTGGTCGTGCGACGCGAACCCGGAGGCATCCGCCGCTACGTCCACTTCGGCACCGGCAACTACAACGAAAGCACCTCGAGACTCTACACCGACATCAGCTACCTGACCGCCGACGGTGAACTCGGAGCCGACGCGGCCACCTTCTTCAACACCATCACCGGCTACACCCAGCCGCGGAGGTTCGAGTTGATCGAGGCGGCTCCGCTGGGGCTCAGAGACCGGTTGCTCGAGTTGATCGCGGCCGAAACCGAACGCAAGCGGCAGGGCCAGCCGGCCAGGATCCTCGCCAAGATGAACTCGCTGGTCGACCCGCAGCTGATCCGGGCGTTGTACGAGGCGAGTGCTGCGGGGGTCGAGATCCGGCTCAACGTCCGAGGCATCTGCTGCCTGAGACCCGAAGTTCCGGGTCTCTCCGAGCACATCACCGTCACCAGCATCGTCGACCGGTTCCTCGAACACAGCCGAGTGTTCCACTTCCACCGCGGCGGTGCCGGGCGGACATTCATTTCCAGCGCCGACTGGATGCCCCGAAATCTCGATCGCCGCGTCGAGTTGATGGTGCCGATCAACGACTCTGCCGCCGCCCGGCGACTGGTCAGGATGCTCGAACTCTGCCTGGCCGACCGCGTGAAGGGTCGACGGCTGACCGACGAGGGGGGCTACGACCCCCCAGCTGAATCGACTCGATTCGCAGCAGGCCAGGATCAGTCCGCCGACGACGGGTCCCTCGGTGGCCGTAGCCAGCAACTGCTGTATGATGAGGCCTGCCAGGCCATCCGGCTCAGCGAAGAATCTCACCGGACCGGATTCGTGCCGCACCGCGCACCCGGACGCAAAACGACCGGGACCTGACCAGCACCACGGACTGTTGCCCGCGATGAAGACTCTGCTGTTGTTGCGACATGCGAAGTCGAGCTGGAGCGAGGGTGTCGCCAGCGACCACGACCGGCCTCTCAACGGCCGCGGCGAACGGGCCGCTCCCCTGATGGGACGCCTGATCCGACACCACGACCTGGTCCCCGATATCGTCGTCAGTTCCAGTGCCCGTCGAGCCCACCGCACCGCCGACCTGGTCGCCGACGCCTGCGGCTTCGAAAACGATATCCTCACCACCGCCGACCTCTATCACGCCTCAACCGCCGAATGGCTCAGCGTGGTCAGCGAACTGCCCGACGAGACCGACCGGGCTCTGCTGGTCGGACACAACCCGGGGATCGAGGAGATGATCCTGCTGCTGGGAGGTGAACATCACCGCATGTCGACCGCGGCACTGGCTCAACTGGTTTTGCCGATCGAGAACTGGTTCGACATCACGCTGATCCCTCGAGCCGACCTCGTCGAACTGTGGCGGCCACGAGATGTTGAAGCCGAGGGAATGGCGTAGGGATCTGGTCCAAGAGAAACCGCCATGACCGATTCCAATGCACACCGCCTGCTGCACGGCAACACCGTCGATCTGGCACAGCTGACCACCTCCGGCCAGGGAGACCGCGACGCGTTCGAGGCCGAACTGAAATCGCTGCGGGACCAGATGGCACGGTACCAACGGGCTCTCTACGCCGAAGCACAACGCTCGTTGCTGGTCGTCTTTCAGGCCATCGATGGTGGCGGCAAGGACGGGACGATCCGCAAGGTCTTCAGCGGCATCAACCCGCAGGGCGTTCGAGTCGCCTCGTTCAAGAAACCCACCGAACTCGAACAGCAACACGACTTCCTCTGGCGGATCCACCAGCAGACACCCGCCGCCGGGATGATCGCCGTCTTCAACCGGTCGCATTACGAAGATGTCCTGGTGGTCCGAGTCGATCGGCTCGTGCCCGAGTCGACCTGGCGGGCACGGTTTGATCAGATCAACGAATTCGAGGCCCAACTGGCCGCAGCGGGGACCACCACTCTCAAGTTCTTCCTGCACATCTCGCCCGAAGAACAGGCCCAGCGGATGCGCGACAGGCTGAGACGACCCGAAAAGAACTGGAAGTTCTCACGCGACGACCTCGAAAAGAGAAAACAGTGGTACGACTACCAGCAGGCCTTTCAGGACATGCTGCAACTCTGCACCACCGAAACCGCACCCTGGTATGTCATCCCCGCCGATCGCAAGTGGTACCGCAATACGGTGATCGCCCGGGCCATCGTGGAAACGCTCGAGACGCTCGACCCGCAGTACCCGACCGCCACCGAGGACTTCTCGGACATCACGATCGCCGACACGATCGACGGAGGCAGCAGCGACCCGGGTCGCCAGTCCCGAAACGAGTCCCCGTAATGAACACCCCTAACAGCCCGTTGAAGAACTCGGACCCTGGGGTCTGACGCCGCCCACAACGGGGCTTGCTCCACCTGTCGCGTTTCGCAGGCGGGGCCTGACCCCTTCTTCGAGTTGCAACGAGTGCTGGTTGAAAAGGGGTCAGGCCCCGCCTGCGTGCCGGTCTGGGTGGAGCGGGACTTTCTGTGGGCGGCGTCTGACCCCGTCCCATCCCCAAACTTGTGTTTTTCAACAGACTGCTAGGAATTCAATCGACCTGATCGAGCCGTCGGATGGCGTCGATGATCGGCGCGACGAGCTTGGGTCGGGCCAGCAGGCGGATCGCCTTGCGTGGCGAAACCCACTGCCGTGCCCGCCGCTTGTGTTCGGGCCACTTCTTGTGCGACCTCTCGACTTCGAGCAACCACACCGTCACCTCGACCGACTTCTTCCCCTTGCGATCGAAGTAGCGGCACAATTCCGGTTCCAGCACCCCGCCCTCCAGACCCGCCTCTTCGAACGTCTCGCGGGCCGCACACTCGCTCCCCTGTTCCCCCGCTTCGATGTTCCCCTTGGGCATCGTCCAGGATCCGCCGCGGCGGACGCTGACCAGGCAGAATTCGACTCGACCCTTCTTGAGCCGAAACGGCAACGCGGCCGCCTGCCTCAAGTCGACCTGCGGCCCGCCCTGGTCAGTCTCTGGTTTCGTCTGGGCCATGGCTGTCTCGAGACGACCGCCTCGCCGTGCGAGAGCGTGCCGCGGTGTGCCGGGGGCGAGTATGATAGTCTCGCCCAAGAGGACTGCCAACCCGCACGCCGCCCATGCACCGACCTGTTGCCCACAACCCCGTTCCGCTGCTGTTCACCCTGCTGGCTACCCTGCTGGCCGCGTTCGTAACAGGCCCCGCCAACTCACACTCGCTCTTTGCCGAACCCCCCTCGGTCACCCAGCTGTTTCCACCCGTCGTCGAGGCAGGTCAGACATCCACGATCACCGTCAGCGGCGACAATCTCGGCACCATCAGGCAACTCGCCAGCGGAACCGGTCAACTCAAGACCGAGTCGGTCAAAAAGAACGCGGTGACGGTTCGGGTCGCCGCCGCGACCGGGACTCGACTGATTGATGTCTGGACGCTGACCTCCACCGGCCTGGCCAACCCTCGAGCCCTGCTCGTGGTGACTCACCCCGTTCGGGTCGTCACCGAGACTCCCGACACGGAAGCCTCGCCCATTTCACTTCCGGGCACCGTCGCCGCGAAGCTCGACCGGACCGCCGACCGCGATACGTTTGCCTTCACAGGGCAGGCCAACCAGCTGGTCCACCTGACCTGTCGCTCGAGCAGTCTCGACGGCACCGTCGCAGCGGTGCTCTCGATCAAAGGACCCGACGGCACAGAACTGGCACATTCGCCGGTCCACCAGATCGAACCCACCGTGACACTCAGGCTGCCCGTCAGCGGACGCTACCTGGTCACGGTCGTCGACCGGGGCTTCGGGCACAACCTCTCGAGCATCTACACGCTGACCGCACTGGCCGGTCCGCGACTGGTACTCACCGCCCCGACGGCTCTCTCGGCCAATCCCTCGCCCCTGATCCTGCTGGGCCACCTGCTGCCCGGCGGTACCGTGGACCGGTCGAGTGGATGGACCACCCTGGCTGTCGAAATTGACCGGCCCCCTTCCACACCCACCTGGCCCGATCGCCGGCCTGTCGGAGTGCTGCAGGAGGGGTTCCGCATGAGCCAGGCCGACTCGATCGGCTCGGCCTGGGTCACGCTCTCCGAAGAACCGGTCGTCGTTGAGACCAGCACGGCCAACGACACCGCCGCCGCGGCCCAGCCACTCAAGTTGCCCGCCCGAGTCTGCGGCCGTTTCGAAAAAGCGGCCGATGTCGACTGGTACTCGGTCGACCTCAAGAAAGGCGAAACACTCGAAATCACCGGCTGGGGCGAACGGCTCGGCCAGGCGATGCGACTCGAGGCGACCGTCCACGACAAGTCGGGCAAGGCCCTGGCCACGATCGGAACCCTCGCCGCTCCCAAGAAACTCGGAGTCGAATTCCCGTTCACCACCAGCGACCCGCACGGCGACTGGAAAGCACCCGACGAGGGACGCTACACGATTGTTGTCCGAGATCTCTACGGCGGCAGCCTGTTCGGACCCGATCGTGCCTACCAACTGGTGGTCGGCCCGCCCCGGCCGCGAACCCAGGCCTTCTCGGTCGTCGGAGACGGCAAGTCGCACTCGGGACTCACCATCGCCGCCGGAGGAAAGGCCACGCTGCAGATCGTCGTCGTCCGCAGCGGCGGCGCCAAAACGGCCGTGGAGGTGTCGGTCGAAGGCCTGCCAGAAGGAGTCACCGCCAAGACGCTCAGTGTGCCCGCCGAAAAGCCCGTCGCCACGCTCACGCTCACCGCCACCGCTTCTGCCAAGCCGGGCCTGACACCGATCCGAGTCCTCGCCCAGGCACCCGGCAAACAGCCTGCTCGAGACGTGCTGCCGCTGGTGCACCTGGCGGGGCCGGCACCCAGCCGACGCGTCGCCGATGCGTTGCTGCTGTCGGTCACTCTTTCCGACAAGTCCGACAAACCGGCCAAACCGGCCGACAAGAAATCCGCCCCGAAAAAGTGATCCGTAGTATGAATTCCATCCCGCGGATCGCCGCCGTGCCGCTCGTCTACGAGTTCTCCCGGCACCTGCCGGTCCGGGCAACAATCGCTCCGGGTGACCACCTGCTGGTTGAATCCGAAGACGCCCTCTCGGCCCAGATCTCCTCGCCCGGCGACCAGCGCGACAAGACCCTGATCCCCAAGAGCAACCCGGTCAACGGTCCGATCGAGATCGAGGGTGCCGAGCCAGGTGATGTGCTGCGGGTCACGATCCACTCGATCGAACCCTGGCGGCCTCAGGCGGCGACCTACACCGGATCGCCGAAGCAGTTGTGCGAGTGGCTGGGAACCGACGTGCCGCCTGGAGGCCATGTTTGCCCGATTTCCGACGGGAAGATCCACTGGAGCGACGAGATCGCGATCCCCTACGCTCCGATGCTCGGTTGCATAGGCACCGCGCCCGAGTGGGGTGTGCCGACGACCGGTCCGGGTGGGCCTCATGGAGGGAACATGGACATCCGCGAGACCGCGGTGGGAGCCACCGTGCACCTGCCGGTCTTCGTCCTCGGCGGACAGCTGTTCCTGGGCGATGCCCACGCCGCGATGGGGCACGGGGAACTCTCGGCCACAGGCCTGGAAATGTCGGCGGTGACCGAGATCTCCGTCGAGCTGACGAAGAATCAGCCGCTGGCATGGCCGCGGATCGAGAACGAGACCGAGATCATGGCAGTGACCAGCGGGGCTCCGGCCGAAAGGTCGATCGCGAGGGCCTATGCCGAGTTGATCCTGTGGATGGAGTCGGATTATGGTTGGGATCGCTGGAAGGCCTACGACCTGCTGACCCACGTCGGAGAAATCTCGGTCGGCTATTACGACGGCGGCAGCATCGCCGCGAAGGTGAACCGGTCGTACCTGTAACCGCCGCCGGGATCAGACGCAAAGCCTGGGGTCTGACGCCGCCCACAAACGGGTCTGTTTCCCCAAAGGCGACCCGCAGGCGGGGCCTGACCCCTTTTGCAGGGGCAGCGGGTGTCGCGAGAAGGGGTCAGGCCCCGCCTGCGGGACGCGCCAGGGGAAACAAGACAAACTGTGGGCGGCGTCAGACCCCGGGCTTTCCCCTACCCACGCGTCAAGCCGCCCGCGCCACGCGCCCCGCAGCCAACCCCAACACGTCCGCCACCACATCACCCACATGGTGCATCTGCCCCGCCTCCAGCCCCGGATGAACCTGGAACATCAGGCTCGTCTCGCCCAGTTCGCGAGCCACCCTCAACCGCTCCGCCGGCCGCCACCCGGTCCCGTCGAAGGCCGCCTCGAGATAGATCTCCGGACACGCACCGCTGCCGCAGGGAACACCTCGCGATGAGATCTCCGCCGCGAGCCGGTCCCGCGACCAGCCCGCGGACAACCAATCGGGACGCACATAGGCATAGAACTTGTAGTAGCTGTGATCGAATCCCTCCGGCAGCTTCGGCACACGCAAGGCCCCCATCGAACCCAGCCTCGCCTCAAGTACCGCCGCGTTCCGACGCCGTTGCCGGACCCAGCCTGGCAGCTTGCGAAGCACGATCCGCCCCAGGGCCGACTGCATCTCGGTCAACCGCCAGTTGGTCCCCAACCCGCCGTGAACATATCGAAACACGGACCCCTTCGACACAGCGTGCACGACGTCATAGTCCTTGCCGTGGTCCTTGTAACTCCACGCACGCCGCCAGGTCGCTTCGTCGTCGGTCACGACCAGTCCGCCTTCGCCTCCGGTCGAGAGAATCTTGTCCTGGCAGAAACTGAACGCGGCCACGTCGCCCAGGCTGCCCACCGGCCGACCGTTGTACTGTGCCCCATGGGCCTGAGCACAGTCCTCGATCACCTTCAGCCCCCG
The DNA here is from genome assembly GCA_963578885.1 of Planctomycetota bacterium. Classification (GTDB taxonomy): domain Bacteria; phylum Planctomycetota; class Planctomycetia; order Planctomycetales; family Planctomycetaceae; genus UBA8437. Next base: position 9,461 of record CAUZEQ010000054.1, on the reverse strand, counting down.
TTCGGCGGCCAGCTCGAGAATCGGGTCCATGTCACAGGGCCAGCCACCCAGGTGCACCGCCAGAATGCCGCGCGACCTGGGCGAGAGCACCTCGGCGATCGTCTCGGCCGTGATGTTCCCACTGTCACGATCGACATCGGCGAACACCGGGATCGCGCCCCGGGCGGCAATCGCACTGGCACTGGCCAGGAAGCTGCGGCAGGGAACGACGACTTCGTCACCCGCTTCGATGCCCGTCGCTTCGAGTGCCAGTTCAAGAGCCACCGTGCCGTTGGCCACCGCCACCGCGTGCCGGCAGCCCAGCGAACCGGCATACTCGCGCTCGAACTCCCGACCGTGCGGACCGCTCCAGTAGTTGACGCGGCCCGAAGCCAGCACTTCGCTGACCGCCGAGATCTCCTGCTCACCGAACACCGGCCAGGGTGCCCAGGTGGGTGAGAGGCCTGTTGAGGTGGGTTGTGACATGTTCGATTTCTCGCTTGGGGTCTGACGCAAAGCCGGGGGTCTGACGCCGCCCCAGTTTGGTTTGTTTCCCCTCGCGCGTCCCGCAGGCGGGGCCTGACCCCTTCTCGCGACACCCGCTGCCCCTGCAAAAGGGGTCAGGCCCCGTCTGCGGGTCGCCTTTGGGGAAACAGACCCGTTTGTAGGCGGCGTCAGACCCCCACCACCGTGTCAAGCCGCCTTGGCCTTTCGTTTGTAGTCGTACTGTTTCATCAGCCACCCCGAGAGTCTCCAGCAGGTCCGACGGTCCGACTCGCTCAACCGCTCGATCCAGTCCCAATCCGCCTTCAGCCTCACCGCCCCGCCCATCCTCAACCGATTCCCCGCCACGGTGTGCCCCACCGAAAACGACTCGCCCGCCTCCAGCCTCTCGGCCAGCGACCCGCAGTCCAGCCCGCACGCCTCGCCGATCCTCAGCAGCTGTGTCCCCGGCTCGGAAACAAAGTCCTCGTAACGAACCAGGACCCCCCGCTTTCCAATCCCACGCCTCAGCCGGGCGGCCAGCAGGTTCGACACGGTCCAGTAGATGACCGAGTACCACGCGGGCCTGGAGGCCAGGTCGTGCTGCACCCCTGCTTGCTCGTTCCGCTTCAGAGCCTTCTTCCTGGACCAGGCCACCGCGCGGCTGTCGCGGACCAGGTGCACCAGCCTCAGGTCGATGCCGGGCAGCCGAGCCAGCCAGCGGGCCCGTAGAGGAGTCTTCGACGAATCGATGATCACCCGGCGGCCGCTGACCGCGGCGATCGCTTCGAGCAGCGTGCCGGTCTGCTCGAGGTACCGTCGTGCCGACGGCGACCGATACACCGAAGCCGCCTCGGTCCTCCACAACGCCGCCGGACGGAACCGCTCGAACCGGTCACGCAGCTCGAGATAACTCTCGATGCTCGCCACGGGTGTCGAATCCAGCCACCTCGTGCGGACCTCGCTCCAGAACCCGCAGTCGCCGGCCGGTTCGCCGCAGGCACAGAACTCGTTGTTGACCCACGCCGAGCGGTGCAGGTTCGAGAGTTCTCCGACGCTGAGTGCCTGGGGGTGATTGCCCAGCACGGTGTCGAGCACGGTCGAACCGCTGCGGCCGGCACCGACGATGTAGACGATTCGCAGAGGGGCGAGTGCTGAGGGCATTGGGAGCCGGGTTGGGGGCGAGCGTGTTGAAGCGGCAGCGGGTTTTAATTCGCCCGGGCCGAGATCGGCAAGATCGGTTTGGTGTCGCTGGGTTTTGTACGGGCAGCGGCTGCCGCTGGGGTCTGACCCCTTTTGCACGGGCAGCAGGTGCCGCTGGGGTCTGACGCCGCCTGCGGAGGGCTGCAAGCCCGACATAGGCGGGGCCTGACCCCTTTTGCACGGGCAGCAGGTGCCGCTGGGGTCTGACGCCGCCTGCGGAGGGCTGCAAGCCCGACATAGGCGGGGCCTGACCCCTTTTGCACGGGCAGCAGGTACAGCGAGAAGGGGTCAGGCCCCGCCTGCGGGACGCGCCAGGGGAAACAAGCCAAACTGGGGGTCCGCCGAAGGAGGATCAGACCCACGGCGATGCGGACCGTGGTGTATGGCGAACCGGGTGCATGACCCACTAGAAATGTAGCGAGACCCAACGCAAACGCTTCACCCGAGACATCTCATGAGCGACCCGATTCTCACCGCTTCGATCGAACCCGCCACACCGGTCACCGCCGGCACCCTCGGCACCTGGACACTGCGATTCTGTGCAGCCGATGCTGGACTCCCCGGCGGCACCACGATCCGCGTCGGCACCGACACCGATACCGATTGGGGTGTGCCGCAGTTCGATGATCCCGCGGCGGCCGAGTACGCCACGGTGACGGCTCCCGAAGGGGTCCTCCTGGCGGCCCGGACCGTCGGCGTCAAGGGGTTTCAGGTCGAGATCGGAGCGACGGGCCTCGAGGCCGGTGACGTGATCTGTGTTGTGCTCGGTGACACCTCCGGCGGATCACCCGGCTCGCGAGCCCAGACCTTCCGCGAACAACGACGCGTCTTTGCCGTCACAGTCGATCGAGGCCAGGGCGTCGAGACGATTGACGACTCGCCGGTGCTGAAACTCGTCGGAGGCGATCCGGTGAAGCTGGTTGTGGTTGTGCCTTCGGAGCTACCGCCCGGGGAACCGTTCCGCGTGCTGGTCAAGGCCGAGGACGCCTGGGGGAACGCCTGCGACGGGTACCGTGGCACGGTGGTGATTGGTGGCGATGGAGTGGCACTTGAGCACGACACGCTGAGTTTTTCGGAGTCCGATGCGGGAGCGTGCTGGATCGACGGGGCGACGGCGGTGGCCGAGAGGGCTGGTGTGCTGAGGCTGACGGCGACCGATGCCGAGAGCGGACTGGTCGGCACCAGCAATCCGTTGTGCGTGGCCGAGCATGTGGCTCAGCAGAGACTCTACTGGGCCGATCCGCACGGGGGGCAGTTGGTCGACCGTGAGAAGTTTGCCGGGTTCTTCGAGCACGCTCGCGATGTCGCCGGGATCCAGTTCGCCGGCTTCCAGCGGAACGCCGATGTGCTCGATCCCCAGGACCTCGTCGTGCAGCAGGATGTCGAGCTGCAGTTCCACGAGCCGGGCCGCTTCATCGCGATCCCCGGCTACGAGTGGTCGGGCAAGACCTGGGACGGAGGCCACCACAACGTCTACTTCCGCCGCCACCACCAGCCGATCCACCGGAACGCTCCGGCCGAGACACCCGAATCGGTGGACGAGTCGACCGAGTTGCACCACGTCAGGGATCTGTTCGACCACTACCGAGGCACCGACACGATCATCACGCCTCACGTCGGTGGAGAACACTCCGACCTCGACCACCACGACCCGACGCTCGAACCGGGTGTCGAGATCGTCTCGAGCCACGGGGCGTTCGAGTGGATGCGGCGGGACGCCCTGGCACGCGGTTACCGATTGGGATTCCTCGGCGGTAGCGACAGCTACACCGGCCGACCCGGCGACGACCGACCGGGGCACCAGCAACGCAGGTACTCGAAGGCCGGGCTGACCGGGATCTACTGCGACGACGTGACACTCGAGAGTTTCTTCGAGGCGATGCGGGCCCGCCGGTTCTACGCCACAACCGGCGCACGGATCGTGGTCAAGGCCAACGTCGCAGGCCACGGCATCGGGTCGCAGTTCTCGACCAGAGAGTTGCCGGTGATCGAGGTCGACGTGATCGGGACCGCGGCATTGGAATCGGTCGAGCTGTTTCGCAATGAAGAGCTGCTGGGCCACTGGGACGAGGCCCCGCAGCGACAACCGGGGCAGGTGCGAGTGCTGTGGCAGGGCAGCAGCCGACAGACCAGTTACAGCGGGATCGTCTGGGACGGTACGGTCACCGTCGATGGGGGCCGGATTGCCGAAATCCAGACACTGAGGTTCGACAGCCCACGGTCGCACGTCGCCGAACAGACCGACCACTGCGTCCGCTTCCATGCGTGGGGGTGTGGATACCGGATGGGGCTGGAACTGGACATCGAGGGCGACGAGTCGACTCGGGTCGAGGTCTCGGTGGCCACGCAGGCCATCACCGGACCCGCCTACGGCGGATTCGGATCGTCACAGCCACGCAGGATCTCGCTGGCTCCGGCCGAACGAGCGACACTGGTGGGTCGGTTGGGTGAGTTGTCCGAGTCGACCAGGAGCATCGACCTGGGCGTCCGCGACCGTCAACTGGACCTGGGGCTGGCTCCGCGGCACGGCGATTCACTGGCCCACTGTACGTTCCGTGACGAGCAGCCTCGGGCAGGGATCAACCCGTACTGGGTGCGAGTGGTGCAGGTCGACCAGGAGATGGCCTGGACCAGCCCGATCTGGGTGGACTGGGCTGGTTAGCCCAGGGACTGGCTCCAGAGCCCCGCCTCTGGCGGGGCGCCGGTGCCTGTCCCGGACCCTGAGAGCCGCTTTCCCAAACCGGGACAGGCACCCCGCCTGCGGCGGGAGAGCCAGTCCCCCTGGTGGTTTTCCGTTGGACAATGCTGCTGTGGAAGTCCCATGATGAAGCCCGCGGGCTCACGTTGATCGAGACCACCATGACGACCCACCGCAGACGCCGGCGGCCGTGGCCTGGCATCCAGCGGCTCGAAGACCGCACGCTGCTCTCGGTCAGCGCGCTGTTCATCGACGCCACCGGAGACCTTTCAATCAGATCCTACGACGACGACACGATCGTCGTCCGCGAGCACCCCTCGCAACCGGGCCGGGCCCAAGTCCTGACCGCCCGTCCCGGCCAGCCGCTGGCTCCGCTGACCAGCCTCGGCAACGTCGACGCCGCCCGTGTCCGCAAGATCACGATCACCGGCGGACCCGGCAACAACCTCATCGATCTCTCCGCCGTCACCTCCGGAGTCTTCCGCTACGGCGGCGGCGCGAAGATCACCGTCGACGGCCGCGATGGCCACGACACCCTGCTCGCCTCGGCCAATCTCGACGATACGCTCAAGGGCGGCAACGGCAACGATCGGCTCGAAGGCGGCACCGGCCGCAATCGACTCCTCGGAGGACACGGCAACGACACCATCGACGGGAACTCGGGAGGCGACCGCATCGACGCCGGGCACGGCAACGACCTGGTCTACGGAGGCACCGGCAACGACTCGATCGACGGCAACGACGGAGCCGACACCATCTTCGGCGGCCAGGGAGCCGATACCGTCACCGGGGGAGACGGTGCCGACCTGATCTATGGCGACTCGGCCGGGACCGCCGACAGCGGGGCCGATAACCTCGCCGGCGGCAACGGGAACGATACCCTGATCGGAGGACCCGCCGGAGATACGCTCAACGGCGGCTCGGGCAATGATCTGCTCGCCGGCGAAGACGGTAACGATACGCTGCTGGGCGGAGGCGGCCACGACCTGCTCCAGGGGCACTCGGGCAACGACTCGATCAAGGGCCACGACGGCAACGACACGCTCGAAGGGGACGCCGGCAACGACTCGCTCAACGGCGGTGGCGGACACGACCTCGTCCATGGCGACTCGGGACGAGATACGCTCAGCGGCGGATCCGGAAACGATACGCTGTTGGCAGGCAGCGAAGCCGACCGGGTGCTGGGAGGAGGCGGAAACGACCTGCTCGAAGGGAACACCGGCGACGATACGCTCAACGGACAGGGCGGCAACGACCTCGCGATCGGTGGCTCCGGAAATGATCGGGTCTACGGCGGAGGGGGAAGCGATACGCTCGAGGGCGGCTCGGGCGACGATACGCTCAACGGAGGTGGCTCGGCAGACCGGCTCGATGCCGGCGACGGCAATGACAAGCTCTACGGCGGAGGTGGCCGAGATCGGCTCGAGGGCAAGGCCGGCAACGATACGCTCAAGGGACAAGGCGGACACGATACCGTGCTCGGCGGGGCCGGAGACGATCTGCTGTGGTGGAACCTGGCCGGTGGCAACGATTTCCTCGACGGCGAAGCCGGATACGATCGGGCCGAAATCCGAGGCAACAGCCAGAACAACCGCTTTACCGTCACCACCAGCCCCGACGGATTGCTGCTGGTGCTCGAGGCGCCCCACACCATCACGCTCTCCAACTCGACCGAACGACTCGATGTGCTCGGAGGACCCGGCCGCGATACGCTGCGAGCCGTCGGACTCGAACGTGCACCGCTGGTCGAGATCAATCTCAAAGGCCAAGCCGCCGGGGATACGATCGATGCCTCGGCAGCCGGAATCCACTCGGCCGCACTGTCACTGCGAGGCGGAGACGGGAACGATCGAATCACCGGCAGCGACGCTGCCGAAACGCTCGATGGCGGCCCCGGAGATGATTCGCTCGTCGCAAGGGGCGGAAACGACGTGGTGCGAGGCGGAACGGGCAGCGATCTGCTCGACGGGGGCCCCGGCAACGACCGGCTGGATGGCCAGCAGGGAAATGACCGGATCGAGGGCGGGGCCGGGGACGACCAGCTGCAGGGCGGACCGGGACATGACACGCTGTTGGGAGGAGCCGGGCACGATGTGCTGACCGGAGGCACCGGCGATGATCGTCTCAATGGGGCCGCAGGCAACGATCGGCTTGATGGCCAAAGCGGACAGGATCGACTGTATGGCGGATCCGGCAACGATCGACTCGATGGCGGAACCGATGACGATACCCTCGCCGGAAACTCCGGAGACGATACCCTCGTCGGCGGACACGGCCGCGATTGGATCTCGGGCGCACGCGGAAACGACCTGATCTACGGAGGCGACGGGCACGATACGATCCTCGGACAAAACGGACACGACCGGATCTCGGCCGGAGACGGCAACGATCAGGTCAACGGGGGCAGCGGAAATGACCAGCTCCTCGGCGGAGACGGCCGCGATTCGCTCTTCGGCGGAAGCGGCAATGATGTCGTACTCGGCGGGGACGGAGACGATTACGTCAATGGACAGGGCGGATCCCGAGATACCATCGCCGGAAACCAGGGAACCGATGTGCTCATCGGTGCGGCCGATGAAATCGATGAGCAGTTCCGACTGACCGGGAGCTGGATCGACTCGGTGTGAACCTCAACCGGGGACTGGCTCCAGAGCCGCGCCCGTGGCGGGGCGCCGGTGCCTGTCCCGGACACTGAGAGCCGTTCCCGACCGGGACAGGCACCCTCCTCGGCTGGCGCCTCGGGATGAGCCAGTCCCTGGACAACGCAGACTCCCCAGATTTTCAGATTCGACGGCGACTCGGTTCGCAGCGACGGAACGTTCTGGAACTTGGGTAATCTGGGTTCTTCTTGCGGCAGGTAGGAATTGCCACGAGCGGTGGAGGGATTTGCGTCGATAAGCAGGATTAGTCCGATCGCTCGGGATATCCGGGTGTTGCGGTCTATAGAGATGACTACGCCCAGGGATGGGAAGCATGTTTTTCAACTCATGGCTGGATTCGATACGTCACCGCATTTCTCGATCCGTTTTGGGTCATCGCCGACGTCGATCGCGTCAGTCGATCGGTAGTCTCGAGAAGCTGGAAGACCGGACATTGCTCTCGGTCACCGCCCTGTTTTCCAACGGCCTGCTCCAGATCAAATCGGCCGATGACAACGGTGCGGACATGATCGTGGTGGGTGCCGACGCGAGTGGCAATGTACAGGTCATGGCCAACGGCGAGTTGGTCAGCAGCCTGGGTGCGAGGCCGGCGTCACAGGTTGAGCGGATCTTTGTCAAGGGCAATGCCAGCAGCAACCTGATCAATCTCTCGGGCGTCACCACGTCGGTTTACAGCCATCCCGACCTGGCGATCTACGTCGAGGGAGGCAACGGCCACGACACGATTTTCGGCAGTGCCGACGCTGACGACGTCATCGACGGTGGTCACGGCAACGACCAGATCACGGGCGATGCCGGAGCGAACACGATCTACGGCGACCACGGTCACGACACGATCGACGGTGGTGGTGGTGACGACATCATCGACGGCAGCCACGGTGACGACGTAATTCTCAACAGCGACGGTGACGACCTGATCGACGGTGGTCACGGGAACGACCTGATCGAGGGTGGCGACGGCGACGACACGATCGACGGTGGTCACGGCAACGACTTGATCTACGGTGACGCGATCGGCACGACCGACATCGGCAGCGATTCGATCGTCGGCAACCACGGTCATGACACGATCTATGGAGGTGGTGGCCAGGACACGATCAACGGCAACGCGGGCCACGACGAGTTGTACGGCGGGAGCGGTTCGGACTCGATGCTCGGCGGCAGCGGCAACGACCTGTTCGACGGCGGCAGTGGTGCGGACGTCCTGCGGGGCAACAACGGCGACGACGTGATGCTCGGAGGTGCAGACGGCGACTTCATCGACGGCGGCACCGGTGACGACTCGATCTCCGGCCAGGACGGTCCCGACAAGCTGACCGGATCCGCTGGTGACGACACGCTCGAGGGCGGCGACGGCAACGACTCGCTGTATGGTGGCGGCGGCAACGACCTGCTGCTGGGCGGACGCCAGGACGACAGTCTCAAGGGCCAGGACGGCTCGGACACGATCGAGGGTTCCTACGGCAACGACACGCTCTACGGCGGTACCGGCAACGACGTGCTCAACGGCGACGACGCCGATCCACTCTCGCTCGCCGCCGGCAGCGATTATCTCAACGGCGGAGCCGGCAACGACACGATGGACGGCAACGTCGGCAGCGATACGCTCTACGGCGGCGGCGGCAAAGACCTCATCTCCGGCGGAGCCGACTCGGACGAACTGAGGGGCCAGGGCGGCATCGATACGCTGCGGGGCGGAGGCGGCAACGACCTCCTGATCTGGAACGCCGGTGACGGCTCCGACCAGATGGACGGCGGCGACGCCGACGACACCGTCCAGATCAACGGACTCTCGACCAAGGACACCTTCACCATCGGCCAAAGCGGTGGTGACATGAGGATCAGCGACGGGACCCACAACATCGATCTGACCGGCGGCACGGTCGAACGGGCCGAAGTGAATGCCGGGGCCGGCAATGACCGCGTGGTGATCAACACTCTGAGCACCGTGAGTAGCATCGAATTGCGCATCAACGGCGGGAGCGGCAAGGACACGATCCACGCGCAGGGCGCCGACATCGAATGTGTCCTGTTGATCATCGACGGTGGCACCGGAGACGACTCGATCATCGGCAGTGCCGGCAACGACCTGATCACCGGTGGCGAGGGGAACGACACCATCGAGGGGCGATCCGGAGATGACACGTTGCTGGGCCAGGACGGCAGCGATGTCATCCGGGGCGAATCAGGCAACGACAGCCTCAATGGAAGCGACGGCAGCGACACGATATTTGGCGGCAACGGAGATGACAACATCGAGGGTGAACTGGGCAACGACCGTCTCACGGGCGACTCGGGCAACGACACGATTACCGGAGCCAATGGCGACGACTGGATCAACGGTTCCAAGGGCGACGACTGGCTTGCGGGCGGCAACGGCAACGACACGCTCCACGGCGGCAAGGGCGATGACCTGATTGACGGGGGAGCTGAAGACG
>CAUZEQ010000053.1:0-20732 GCA_963578885.1 Planctomycetota bacterium | reverse complement strand
TGCAACGAGTGCTGGTTGAAAAGGGGTCAGGCCCCGCCTGCGTGCCGTTCTGGGTGGAGCGGGACTTTCTGTGGGCGGCGTCTGACCCCGTCCCGTCCCCAAACTTGTGTTTTTCAACCCGCCGCAGGCGGGCTAGACCCACAACTCCACCCGCTCACGCAGGCTCTCAGGCAACCGCTTCTGCACCTCACGACGTATCTGGTCCTCCTGGTAACGGGTGCTGAAGTGAGCCAGGATGATCAACTCGTTCTCGAACCGCTCGGCCCGCTCGATGATGTCGTCGAGGTGGGTGTGCCCGAACTTGTGGATCTTCTCCTTGCGGTGATCGGGGCGGTAGAACGTCATCTCGGTGATCAGCACCCGCGACTGGTAGACGGGTTCGTAGTTGTCCAGGCCAGCCGGAGCCGTGTCGCCGCAGTAGCAGACCAATGGCACCCGCACCTCACGGGTCACCTCCTCACCACCCAATCGCCTGCGACGAATCTCCTCCTCGTCGGTCCCCACCAGCTCGTCCTTCAGCTTGCGGCGACGGTCCCAGACGACGTACCCGACCGAGGGCACGGTGTGTACGGTGTCGAAGACCGTCACAACCCGTTCGCGAGACAACTCGAATTCGTCTCCGGCAGCGACCGGCACCAGGTTGCAGATCATGCGGCCACGGTCCAGTTGCCGCCAGGCGTTGAGCATCTTCCAGACCTGGTCGTGGATCGCCGCGGGCACGTAGACCGTCGGTGGCTCCATTTTCATCATCCGTCGCCGGGCGACGAAGACCGGCAGCGCGGCCATGTGGTCGAGATGGCCGTGGGAAATGAAAAAGGTGTTGGTGCCCATGAACGACCACGGGCTGCCCCCCATGTCGAAGCCCAGCTTCAACTCGGGGATCCGCCAGTACGACTGCACAGCCGCACGCGAATAGCCCTCGATGGTCAGGCCGCGGTGCACGTGGGTGCGGAGAGGGAGGTTGTCGATCATCTTGGTCAGTCGAGCGAGACCGCTCGCCCCTGGGCAATGCTCTCGGCCTCCGCGTAACACACCGCCAGGGCGCCCAGTGCGAGTTCACTCGAGATGACTCGAGGCGACTCGCCGGCGTCGACACCGTCGACGGCCGCCTGCAACTCGTCGGTGAACGCACTGTACCACTCGCCCCCACCAGGCAACTCCGGCTCGCTCACGCTCCCGTCCTCGCTCACCAGGCTCAACGGCCGACTCGCAACCCACTCGCCCCCGTAGGTCCCCGCCGAATACTCCACCGTCGCCCGCTCGAAGTAGACCTCGAAACCATGAGCAAACGCGAGACCAGCGGCGGCGATTCCGCCACTGACACAACTGACCGCCGGGCCGGATGAACCGTCGGCGGACTCGTAGATGTACTGCGAGTGCACGTGGTTGACCAGGCCCTCCTGCAACAGACCCTGTGCCATCACGCCGGAGGGGACCCCGCACAACAGGCCGATGTAGTGGTTGTCGTGGATGTGCAGGTCGATACCCCAACCTCCGAGGTTGCGGAAGTCCGACATGTCGTCGGACCAGTCCGGCGGAGTGATCACGCGACGGAAATGAGCCGCCAGCAGCCGACCGTGAGCTCCCGACTCGGCCAGGCTGCGGACATAGGCGAACTCGGGAAAAAACGGCAACACCTGGGCCACCATCAGCAGTCGGTTGGCTTGCGTGGCCGCGGCGACCATCCGACGGGCTGACTCCAGATCAACCGCGATCGGCTTCTCGACCAGCACGTGCTTCCCAGCCGCCAGAGCCTCGATCGTGACCGGCTCGTGCTGGTCCGTCGGCAGACAGATGTCCACCAGGTCGATGTCCGGATCCGCGAGCAAATCGTGGTAATCGGAGTAGGCGGTGACGTCCCCGAGATCCATCAGGGTGCCGGGAGGACCGAAGTTGCCCTGGATCGATGTCCAGTCGCCGGATCGCTTGTCCGGATTTCGAGTCGCGAAAGCGGTGATCTGGCCGCCGGTGATTCGAGGCCCCTCGATGCCGCGACGATTCGAATCATCCGGATCGGTCATCCGCATCGCACCCTCGAAATGAGTCATCCCCATGAAACCCAAACCGATGATCCCAATCCTCACCATCGCTCTCGCTCTCCTCAACTCAGCCGCAGTTGCCGCGAAAACCGGCCGATTCCGATCGTGACGCCCCCATCGGTTTCCGTGGACCGCACCCGGCCTCGCCGCCGATGTTTTTCAGAGACGTTCAGACTCAGGCACTTTCAGCCAAACCAAGCATCCTGCCCCCCCACTCCAACGTCAAGCCGCCGTCAGCACCCGCCAGAACCTCAAGTTCACCAATTCGCACTCACCGCAGCGACCGCAGTCCTTCCCCGGCCACCAGTATTTCAGCCCCCGGCCCCTGATTGGGCTAGGCGCGGCGCAGTGGCCTGTTATCTTTATGACCACACCATCGAATTGACGACACCTGAAGGTCATTCGAGGGGCTGCTGGTTGCCGCCTTCAATGGTGGCATGACTGCTGCTGGAACAGGCAGTTCGGCCTGGTGCGAAGCGGGCTTCGAGCTCGAAAGACGGACCGCGAAGAAAAAGGAGTGACGCGATGCTCGTGCTATCAAGGAAGCCAGGTGAGCGAATTCTGATCGGCGACAACGTCAGCGTGACGATCGTACGGATCGGCCCCAATTCGGTTCGACTGGGAATCGACGCGCCTCGCGAGTTGAACATTGTCCGTGAGGAGCTGTGCATCGAGGTACCGGTCGAGACTGCGGAGTCGTCTGCGGAGCCGGAGCCGGCCGAGTTGACCAACGTCTGAATCGGGCTGGCGGTGCGCACATTCGTGAGGCCTGGGGCCTATGCCCCACCCCTCTCCCTGTTGTGACGATGTGCCGAGAGACGTAGAATCTGGGTTGAAGTCCCTGCTGCGGCTGATTTCCGACGACACCCAGGATCTGCGGAGACCGACACGATGCTCAACATCACCGGCCAGGGCACCGCTCACACCTGCGACGGCGTCTCGCGTCGCGACTTCCTCCAGGTCGGCACCCTGGGCGCTGCGGGGATCACGCTCTCCGAGCTCGAGCGGGCACGTGCCGAGGGGAAGATTCGACCGGAGGGCGACCGCCGGTCGGTGATCATGATCTTCAATCTCGGCGCACCCAGCCAGTTCGAGACGTTCGATCCCAAGCCCGAGTCACCCGCTGAGATCCGGGGTCCGTTCAAACCGATCTCGGTCGCCGGCGGCGGCTTTTCGATCTGCGAGATCCTGCCTCGTCACGCCGAGCACGGTGAGAAGTTCTCGGTCGTCCGCAGCTGCCACCACACCGCGGCGGCGGTCCACGACACCGGTCACCAGATGATGCAGACCGGCCGGCTGTTCACCGGTGGAGTCAACACGCCTCACGCCGGCTGCGTCGCCGCCTACCTGCAGGGCCGTCGCACCGACCTGCCTGCCCACGTGGTGCTCCCCGAACCGATGGGATCCACCGGCGGCAACCTGCCTCACGGCCAGGACGCCGGGTTCCTCGGAAAGGCCCACGATCCCTTCGTGCTGATGGCGGACCCATCGAAGAAGAACTTCCGGGTCCCGGACCTGTTGCCGCCCAAGTCGATCGGCGAGGCTCGGCTGGATCGCCGTCGCAAGCTGCGGCAGATCGTCGACAGCACGGTCAAGGATTTTGAGGCGAGTGAGAACGCCAAGCTGCTCGACAGCAGCTTCAAGGCCGCCTTCCGGATCATCACCTCCGAAAAAGCTCGCGCCGCCTTCGATCTCGCCAAGGAACCCAGGAAAGTCCGCGACCGCTACGGCATGACCCGCTTCGGGCAGTGCTGCCTGATGGCCCGGCGGCTGATCGAAGCCGGCGTCCGCTGCGTCACGGTCAACACCTTCCTGACCGTGTTCAACGAGATCACCTGGGACATCCACGGCACCAAGCCGTTCACCTCGATCGAGGGCATGCGGGACATCGTGGCGCCGATGTACGACCAGGCCTACAGCGCACTGCTCGAAGACCTGTCCCAGCGAGGTCTGCTCGAGGACACTCTCGTCTGCAACCTCTCGGAATTCGGCCGCACGCCGCGGGTCAACCCCGCCGGAGGCCGCGACCACTGGCCTCAGTGCTGGAGCGTCTACTTTGCCGGAGGTGGTGTGCAGGGGGGCCGGGTGGTGGGCAAGAGTGACCCGATCGGAGCGTACCCGGCCGAGAATCCCGTGGGGCCCAATAACGTGGTGGCCACCATCTACAAGAGCCTCGGTTACGAACTCGAAACCGAACTCCCAGGACCCTCCGGACGCCCCTACCCGCTGGTCGATCAGGGGACCGAGGCGATCAACGAGCTGTTCTAGAGCGGGCCGTCACCATGAAGTGCACCCAGCCATCCCCGGGCCCATTCCGCTTTTTCCGCACACTCGCAACGCTCCTGCTGCTCACCTCCGCACTCGGCTCCACCAACGCCCTCGCCGCCGACAAGCCCGCCGACAAGCCCGCCGACAAGAAGGCTGCTACCGGCAAGCTGGTGATCCTGCCCGGTGAGTTCACTCTGCAGGGGTCCGAGACGTTTCAGAGGCTGCTGCCCGGTCTGGTCCGAGACGGCCGCTTCACCGGCACACCCACCGGCAAGCTCGAGTGGTCTTCGTCGAACCCCAAGGTCGTCACGATCAGCGACCAGACGGCTCGGCCGGTCGGCAATGGCCAGGCCACGATCACCGTCCGCCACAAGACACTCTCGGCCACCGCCCAGGTCACCGTCACCGATTTCGAGAGGCCGGTGGCGTGGGACTTCCGGATCCACGTCCAGTCGGTCCTGACCAAGTCCGGCTGCAACGGAGGAGCCTGCCACGGAGCCCTGGCCGGCAAGAACGGCTTCAAACTCTCGCTCCGCGGCTACGACCCGATCGCCGACGTCCGCACCATCACCCGGCAGAACCGTGGCCGCCGGGTGATCCCCAACGACCCCGGCCGCAGCCTGCTGCTGACCAAGCCGACCGGTGCGGTGCCTCACAAGGGCGGCGTGAGGTTCGAGGAGGATTCGAGGGAGTACCGGGTGGTTTCGGAGTGGATTGCCGCGGGGCATCCGGCACCCCGGGACGACGGCCCCCGCATCTCTCGACTCGAAATCCTCCCGCATGACGCCGTACTGCAACCCGGCTCGAGCCAACAGCTCGTCGTACGGGCTCACTTCAGCGACGGTCACAGCGAGGACGTCACCCGCTGGGCCAAGTTCACATCCAACAACACCACCGTCGCCGAGGTAGACGATACCGGCGGCAGCGGACCCGATGGGCACACCACACAAGTCGGCACGGTGTCGGTGATCGGCCACGGCGAGACGGCGATCGTGGCCTGGTACCTCAGCAGAAACGTCGTGGCATCACTCAGTGTCCCGTATGCCAACTCGGTGACCAGCGACACCTTCGACAAGGCACCTCGCAGCAACTTCATCGACGACGTCGTCCTCGACAAACTCAAGGGACTCAGCCTGCCCCCCTCGCCACGGACCGGTGATTCGGAGTTCCTTCGCCGAGCCACCCTCGATGCGCTCGGCGTCCTGCCGACCCCTGCAGCAGCTCGAGCCTTCCTCGAAGACACCGCCACCGACCGGCGGGTGCGGCTGATCGAGAGGCTGCTGGCTCGACCCGAGTACGTCGACTACTGGACCCACAAGTGGTCCGACCTGCTGCTGGTCTCCAGCTCGACTCTCAAGCCCACCTCGATGAAGTCGTACTCGAAGTGGATCCGAGACCACGTGTCGGCCAACACGCCGTGGAACGAGTTCGCTCGTGACCTCGTCACCGCCCGCGGAACCACTCACACCAACGGAGCCGCCAACTTCTTCGTGCTGCACCGAGACCCCGCCGACATGGCCGAGACCGTCTCGATGGCGTTCCTGGGAATGTCGATCCAGTGCGCAAAATGTCACGACCATCCGCTGGAGAAGTGGACCAACGACGAGTTCTACGGCATGGCCAACCTCTTCTCTCGTGTCCGGTTCAAGACCGCCCCCGAGGGAGGTGACGGCAACCAGTCGATCTTCACCACCACCTCCGGGGAACTGATCCAGCCGCGGACCGGCAAACCGCAACTCCCCAAGCCGCTCGACGGCCAGACCATCCCCTTCAACGCCCAGGGCGACCGCCGCAATCACCTCGCCAACTGGCTCGTCTCGCCAGAAAACCCCTACTTCACTCGAGCCATCGTCAATCGGGTCTGGGCCAACTTCCTGGGGACCGGGATCGTCGAAAACGTCGACGACCTCAGGCTGACCAACCCGCCCAGCAACGAGCAACTGCTCAGCAAACTCAGCCAGTTCCTCGTCCAGAACCGCTATGACCTCAAGGCCCTGATCCGCCTGATCATGAACTCGCAGACCTACCAGAGGACCTCGCGGATCACGGCGGGGAACGAGGCGGACCGCAGGTTTTATGCCCGATACTATCCCCGCCGCCTGAAGGCCGAGGTGCTGCTCGATGCGATCTCGGCGGCCACCGGGCAGCCCACCACCTTCAAGGACTACCCGGCCGGTACCCGGTCGCTGCAGCTGCCCGACAGCAACATCGCCTCGAGGTTCCTGAGCACCTTCGGGCGACCCGACCGGGTGATCACCTGCGAGTGCGAACGGTCCGACGAGCCGAGCATGGTGCAGGTGCTGCACATCGTCAACGGCAACACGCTCAACGATAAACTCCAGTCGAAAACCAACCGCATCGGCCGCTGGCTCTCCTCCGGCATGCCCGATTACCGGATCGTCGAGTCGATCTACCTGGCGTCGCTGTCGAGGTATCCGACCAACCGCGAGATGTCCGAGACGTTAAAGATCTTTGCCGCGACCCCGGAAAAGCAGCGACGTGAGTTGGTCGAAGACGTGTTGTGGAGTGTGATCAGCACCAGGGAATTCCTGTTCAACCACTAGGCCCTCGCTCAGCCGGTCGAGGCTTTCTGATGACCCGTAAACCGCATGCACCGCAGACATCGCTCGTCGCCGTCGGCCTGTTGGCCGCCGTGCTCGTGGCCGGTCCGTCCGCGGCGCGATCGGCCGACCCGGCGATCGCCGCCCGCGCGATTCTCAAGAAGTACTGCATTGGTTGTCACAACGCGAAAGACGCCGAGGGCGGCCTGGTCCTGGCGACTCATGCGGCGGTGATTACCGGCGGCGAGAACGGACCGGCGGTGGTACCGGGCAAGGTCTCAGCCAGCCTGCTGGTGAAGTTGATCGAGCATCGGGAAAAGCCGTTCATGCCACCCAAGGGCAGACGCAGCCCTCAACGCCGCGAGATCGCGGCGCTCAAGGCCTGGATCGCCGCCGGCGCCAAGCCGTTCCCGCCCTTGGTGGGGCCGATCTCGCTGACGGTGCCTCGAGTGAAGACTCGCGGCCCGGTCCGCCAGCCGGTCAACGCCCTGGTCGTGGCTCCCGATGGCAGCTGGTACGCCGCCGCTCGGACCGGTCGAGTGGACCTGATGTCTTTGCCGGCAAACCCCAAGTCCAAGCCGCTGGCGACTCTGACGGGACTCCCCGGCCAGGTCAGCGACCTGGCACTCTCCGCCGATGGCCGCCACCTGGTCACCGCCGCCGGCGTAGCGGGGCTCTACGGTGAAGCGCGGGTCTATGAGATCGCCAAGCACGTCGGCAAGGCGAAGCCCGAACAGGTGGCCAAGCTGGTCCGCACCATCCGCGGCCACTCCGACAGCCTCAACAGCGTGGCACTCTCGGCCGACGGCACCCTGCTGGCCACCGCGTCGTATGACCGCACGATCGTTGTCTGGGAGACGGCCACCGGCAAGCGGCGGGTGGAGATGACCGGTCACAACGGGCCGGTCTTCGACGTGGCGTTTGACCCGAAGAACCGCTTCCTCGCCTCCGCCAGCGGCGACCGCACCGTCAAGCTCTGGAATCTCAAGACCGGCAAGCGACTCGACACGTTCAACGAACCGACCAAGGGCCAGAACACCGTGGCGGTGTCACCCGACGGCCGCTTTGTTGTCGCCGGAGGCATCGACAACCGCATCCGGGCCTGGGAGATCACCGGCGACGGCCGCGAGGGAACCAACCCGATCCGCTACTCCCGGTTCGCGCACCAGGCACCTCTGCTGGACCTGGTCTTTTCAGCCGACGGACGCCTGTTGGTCAGTTCCAGCGAGGACCTTTCGATCAAGACCTGGACGACGTCCGACTTCAGCCAGGCTCGGCATTTTCCGGATAAACCCGATCAGCCCGACTGGCCCGCCACGCTCGCGGTGACCCGCGACGGCCGCAGCCTGCTGGTGGGTCGGCTCGACGGCAGCATTTCCGTCCTGTCCCTGGCCGACGCCAACGCCGCCGCGGCCCGACCGGTGCCGCTCGCCAGTGTCCCGGTGCCTCGGCCTCGAGACGGGAAACCGGTCGAGAAGCTGCCCGAACAGGCCGAGATCGAACCGAACAACACTCCCAAGCAGGCCACCGCCGTCTCGGCACCGGGCATCGCCAGCGGTGTCCTGGCCGGCGGACCCACCACCGACGCCGATCTCTTTCGCTTCCGAAGTCGCAAGAACGAGAACTGGGTGATCGAGACCCGAGCCCGCCGCGACAAGTCGCCGGCGGATACTCGCATCGAGGTGCTGCATGAGGATGGCCGCCCGGTGCTCCGGCTGCTGTTGCGAGCCGTCAGAGATTCGGCGATCACCTTCCGCCCGATCGATTCCCGCAGCAACCAGGCCCGGCTCGAGAACTGGGAAGAAATGGGACTCAACCAGTTCGTCTACATGAGTGGCGAGGTGGTCAAGAACTACCGCATGCCGCAGGGCCCCGATTCGGCGATGCAGTTCTACACCATCGACGGACAACGACACTGCTACTTCGACACCAGTGCCACCGCCCATGCACTCGACAGCAGGGTCTACGTCGTCGAACCGCACACCCCCGGCAGCCGGTTGCCCGACAACGGACTGCCGATCTTTCCGCTGTACTTCGCCAACGACGACGACGGACGCCGCAAGCTGGGCAGCGACTCGCGAGTCACCTTCACGGCACCCGATGACGGGGACTACCTGGTGAGGGTAACCGACGTGAGAGGCTTCGGGGGTGACGGGTACAAGTACAAGCTGACCATCCGCCAGCCGAGGCCGGGGTTCACGGCGAGCATCGGAGGTCGCGATGCGACGATCCCCGAGGGCAGTGGTCAGAGATTCACAGTCAAAGTGGATCGGATCGACGGGTTCACCGGGCCCGTGAAGGTGGTGATCGAGAATCTCCCCGAGGGTTTTGCGGCCACGTCTCCGGTCGTCGTCGAAGCCGGACACCTCTCGGCACAGGGCGTATTCAATGTTGCCCCGGGGACCAAGGCGCCGGCGAAGGAGGCGTGGGAGAAGGTCCAGGTGGTGGCCGAGGCCGACGTACTGGGCAAGCCGATCCGCAAGCCGATCGGAAACCTCGGCACGCTGAAAATCGGCAAGGCTCCCAAGGCCCTCGTCTCGCTGCTGCTGGACAAGCAGGACCAGGCCGGAGATCAGGCCGGGGACGGGGTGCTGGAGATTGCTCCGGGTGAGACGATCACGGCGATGCTGCGGGTGAAGCGGAACGGTTACGACGGCGACCTGAGATTCGACATCGAGAACCTGCCGCACGGTATCATCGTCGACAACATCGGACTCTCGGGAATCCTCGTTCGAGCCAAGGAGACGCAGCGACAGATCTTCATCACCGCCGCCGACTGGGTCCCGGAGACGCAGCGTCTGATCCACGCCGTCTCGAGGCAGGAGGGCCGCCAGGCGTCTCGGCCACTCCGCTTCGCCGTTCGCATCACCCGTCCGGCCGACCCGAAGGCCAAGAGCAAGTGATGCGTCGGCGGTTGGTCTTTCACGGACGCGTCCAGGGTGTCGGGTTCCGTTACACCACCCGCTCGATCGCTCGCCGACATCCGGTCTCCGGGTGGGTCAAGAACCTGCCGGGGGGTACGGTCGAGTTGCTAGTCGAGGCGGAAGCGGCCGAGCTGGCCGGGTTCCTTGACGAGCTCGCCGAGAGATTCGACGGTCACATCAGTTCGACCGACGAGCTGCCACCGGGCGACGAACCGCTCTCGGACTTCTCGATCCGCTTCTGAAGCCTCCCACGGCACCGATCGCGGTGGGTTGTGCCGATCGAGCCGATCATGCCGATCACAGCTTTCTCGGGTGATCCCGACTGCCGGGAACCGGCCTCGATCGTCTTTCCCTGGGTCGGTGCGAGACCTAGAGTAGTCCAGAGTCAACGGGACACGATCGAAGCAGCCACAACAGGACCAACGGATCGGCCGGCCGATTCGTAGAGAGGTCCGGTTGGATCGGCCGATCCCGATTCAGCCACCTGGGTACCTGTGAGAAGGGTCAGCCGACGAGACCACCGTGATGGGCAATCTCCTTTCATTCACATCTCTGCTCGCCCAGGGCGCACCGCCGGTGGCCGCCCCTCCGCCTCAGGCCATGCTGGCGGCCAATTACGAGTGGGGCCTGGTGCTGGGCGTTGCGACCGTGCTGCTGGGTGTGTTGCTCTCGGTCAGCTATTTCACCCGCACCGGCATCATCGCTCGCTCGACCACAATGGAAGCGACGCGGCAACCTCTGTTCCTCCTGCTGATGGTCCTGGCGATCATCCTGATGCTGATCCTGGCGTTCCTGCCGTACCTGACGTTCGGCGAGGACATCAAGATGTTCAAGGACGGCGGGCTGGCCACCATCCTGATCTCGGGCATCCTGCTGGCGGTCTGGACGGCCAGCACGAGTATTTCTCAGGAGATCGAGGGTCGCACAGCGATGACCTTGCTGTCCAAGCCGGTCAACCGCCGCCAGTTCGTCGTCGGCAAGTACCTGGGCATCCTGCAGGCGGTGCTGTTGCTGATCCTGCCTCTGACGATCACCTTCTGTGCGTTGATCTACTACAAGGTCGGCTACGACGCCCGCGAGCAGTCTCGTGAGATCCCCGAGTTCTTCGATCTCGAGAACATGCGTCCGAACATGGACCGTCTGCTGCCGGTGCTACAGGCGATTCCGCCGATGTTTCTGGTTCTGTGCGAGATCGCGGTGATGGCGGCCGTCAGCGTGGCGATTTCGACTCGAGCCCCCCTGGTGATCAACATGACCAGCAGCTTCTCGATCTTTGTCATCGCTCACATCGCACCGGTCCTGGTTCAGCAGGAATCCGGAGGCCTCGAGCCGGTCCGCTTCGTGGCCAACCTGATCGCAATTGCCTTACCGGGTCTCGAGTTCTTCAACACGCAGACGGCGGTCTCGACCGACACAATCGTGGCACCGGTCTACCTGGGCACTGCCGTGGTGTACTGCATGTGCTACTCGACGATGGCGATCCTGCTCGCGTTCATCCTCTTCGAAGATCGCGACCTCACCTGATCCGCCACACCGGGGACTGGCTTCCGCCGCGAGCGGAGCTGCCTGTCTCCTTCTTCGAGACACCGCTGACCCAGTTCGCGGGCCATTGAAGCGTCTTGCCGGGACTTGGTCTGGAAAGAGGTCTGCCGGCCCGGTTAGCATGAAACCGGTGGGCGGGGGCAAGAGAGGCACTCGTGTCTGTTCGACCTGACGAGGCGTTTCGACGGGCGGTCTCGCGGCGTGATCTGCTGTGGGGTCCCGCGATCACCTGTCATCTGCTCTCAGCCGCCTCGGTGCTGCTGGGAGGCGTAACGCTGTTGAATGTTGCGGCACTGCTTGAGACCTGGCTCGGCCACGCTGGCGGCTTCGAGCAGTCAACGATTCGACAGACCATCGTCCTGTTCAGCGGCAGCGGAACCGAATCCGAATTCCTGCCTCGCAGCGTGTCATTGCTGCTCGTCGGGACGCTGCTGTGGGTCCTGTACCGCTTCACCGCCCACCTGGCCGAGAGTTCCGCTCACAGAGTCGCTCGCGGCATCGGCGATCGATTTCGCAGTGCGTTGTTTCGACAGCACCTGAGAATCGGGCCCGGCGACGTCGACGCCCGCAGCACCACCTCGATCTACGAGCGAACGACCGACGACGTTGCCCGGGTGTCGGCGGCGACCGCCGACACCCTGATTCGACTCGGCCGCGATACGCTGGCCGCGACCCTCTGCCTGGTGCTGGCCTTGCTGGTCGATGGAGTGCTCGCTCTGCAGTGCCTGCTGCTGCCGGCGGCTCTGCTGGCATGGCTGGTGGTTCGCGATCGCACGGCACGTCAACGTCACCTGCAGGCACTGGCTGACGAAACCGAACTGGCCGACAACGAGATTGCCGAATCTCTGGCACACGTCCGGCTGGCCAGTGGTTACGGAGCCGAAGGCCTGGCCGGAGACCAATTTTCCGCCGCCCAGGCCCACAGCACGCAATTGACAACCAGCCGCCACCGACGTCACGCGCTGGGACGGACGATCCGCCAGGGGCTGACGGCGATCACCGCCTCGGTGATCCTGTTCCTGGTCAGCCGTCAAGTCCTGCTCGATACGACCTCCGCCCCCCTGGATCTGCCCTCGGCCTTCGTCCTGCTGGCCAGCATCGCCGGACTGCTGCGGGCTCTGGACCGACGCACAGAACTGCCGGTGATTGCCGAACGGGCCAGCCTGGCCGCCGCGCGGATCTACGAGTACCTCGATCGTGTCCCCCCAGTCTCGCAGGCGGTCGGTGCCAAGTTCCTGCAGCCGCTGGCCGACGAGGTTCGTTTCGAAGCGGTGATCTGGCAACCCACCGACGACGTCCCCGCCATGAAGGGCCTGGACCTGGCGATTCCCGCAGGAGAAACCACGGCGCTGCTGTCGGTCGATCCGCGTGAGGCTCGAGTGGTGGCCTGGCTGCTGGCCAGGTTCATCGATCCACACGGCGGTCGAGTCCTGATCGACGGACAGGACATCGCCACCGGTACGCTCGAGTCGTTGCGGGCCGAAGTGCTGGTGGTGGCCGGCGACGGCGGCTGCTTCCAGGGCACCGTGCTGGATAATATCTGCTGTGGTCGACCCGAGGGAGGACTCAGCCGGGCAACCGAAGCCGCCAAGGCCGTGCACGCTCACCACTTCATCTCCAAACTGCCCCAGGGCTACGAGACCTGGTTGGGCGAGGACAACGTCGTACTGGATGCCGGGCAGGCGTACCGCATCGGCCTGGCCCGAGCCCTGGCTCGTGACCCGGCCCTGCTGGTGATCGAGGAACCCGGCACCGCTCTCGATGAAGATACGAAGTCGCTGCTGGGAGACACCTACGACCGACTGATTGCCGGCCGTACAGTCATCTTTCTGCCCACCCGGCTCTCGACGGTCCGCCGAGCCGACCGAGTGGTCCTGGTGCACGAGGGACAGGTGGCTGAAACCGGGCGGCACGAGGACCTGGTCCGCAGCAGCGACCTGTACCGCCACTGGGAATACACGCGGTTCAACGCCTTCGGAGCCGTGCCGGTGGTGTCGTCGACTTCGTGAGGATCCCGGAGTCAAGCTGCGACCGCGCCGATTCTGCGCTGTCGGGCTGCGGCTCTTTCTCAGTTGCACTCTCCCCTCGAAGTTGGGCCACTGGTAGAATCAGGTACCTCAGACCCGTTTCCTCTTACCCGATGCCCACGTGAGTCACCCGGCAGCGATCGACTGGAGTCCCCGGACCGGCGTGTTCGACACGCTCGAGGTCTACCTGTTGGGTCGAGTGGATTTCGATTCGGCGGTCGAGCTGCAGAACCGCTGGGCCTACGAGCTTTCCGGACGAACCGATCGATTGGGAGCACTGTTCCTGTGCGAACATCCTCCGGTGGTGGCGATCGGTCGCGAGGGAAATCGATCGCAGTTGCAGGTCGACGACCGGGAACTCCGGTCTCGGCTGATGGAACTGCACTGGATCAACCGCGGCGGGGGAGCCCTGGTGCATGCACCCGGCCAGTTGGCCGCCTACCCTGTCGTCCCGCTCGACCGGCTCGGGCTAGGACTCGCCGACTACCGCGCGGCACTCGAACAGGCTGTGATCGAGGTGTGTGCCGAGTTGAGGGTCGAGGCGACCCGGGATCCGGACGTGCCGGGGGTCTTCTGCCGCACCGGTCAACTGGGCTTTGTCGCCTCGGGCGTCCGCAACTGGGTCACTCACCAGGGCCTGTTCCTCAACGTCGCACCGGCGATGCACCTGATGAGGCTGGTGTCCGCTGCTCCCGGGCAGCCCGCTGCGACGTCTCTGTCCGCCCAGAGATCGCGGCCCGTCTCGATGCACTCAACCCGCGAACACATCGTGCGACACCTCGCAGCACAACTGGGCTACGACCGCTGGCACCTCTATACCTCTCACCCATTGCTCAAACGCACCAGGAAAGCGGTCCATGTCCCCGCCTGAGCTTCCGCCGGTTCTCGAACGCCCGAAGCGGCGGCTGCCGCGGTGGCTGAAGCGACCGATGCCCGAACCGGGCATGCTGCTGACCGAGGGGATCCTGACGGACCTGCGGCTGCAGACGGTCTGCGAGAGTGCTCGCTGCCCGAATCGGACCGAGTGCTGGAGCCAGCAGACGGCGACCTTCATGATCCTGGGCAACGTCTGCACGCGGCCCTGCGGTTTCTGCAGCGTGCCGAAGGGGAAAACCGAAACGGTTGAATCCGACGAACCCCAACGGCTTGCCGAAGCGGCAAGACGATTGGGACTCTCGCACGTCGTCATCACCTCCGTCACTCGAGACGACCTGCCCGATGGGGGAGCCGATCACTTTTACCACTGCGTGCTGGCCGTCCGGGAACTCACCGGAGCCGCCGTCGAAGTGCTCACGCCGGACTTCCTGGGCAACAACGCGGCCATCGACCGCGTGCTGCAAGCCAGCCCCGATGTCTTCAACCACAACACCGAGACCGTGCCGAGACTCTACCACCGGGTCCGCCGCAACGCCGAGTACCAGAGAACTCTCGATCTGCTCGCTCGAGTCAGGGACCGGCGACCGGAAATCCCGACCAAGAGCGGCCTGATGCTCGGACTCGGTGAAACGCTCGAGGAAGTCCTCGAGGTCTGCGCCGACCTCAGAGCGGTCGGATGCCAGATGATCACCATCGGCCAGTACCTGCAGCCCTCGCCCGAACACCTGCCGGTGGAACGATTCGTGCCGCCGGAGGAATTCGACGAGATCGGGAGACTGGTGCGGAAGCTGGGATTCGGCATGGTCGCCAGCGGGCCGTTTGTGCGTTCCAGTTACCACGCCGGTG
The DNA here is from genome assembly GCA_963578885.1 of Planctomycetota bacterium. Taxonomy (GTDB): domain Bacteria; phylum Planctomycetota; class Planctomycetia; order Planctomycetales; family Planctomycetaceae; genus UBA8437. The sequence continues at coordinate 5,649 of CAUZEQ010000053.1, read as the reverse complement.
AAATGGCCAGCGAGTGGGCAGATGGCCTGGCACGCGAGGTGTCCGGTGAGACCCACTGATGGGCGCGCCGATCAGGTTGCCTGAAATCGGAGCCGGACACGCTTCGCTCACGGTCAGCTGCTGGCTGGTTGATATCGGTGAGCTGGTTGATCGAGGTGACCGGGTGGTCGAGCTGGTCACGGCGGGATCGACGTTCGATGTGTCCGCTCCGCTGTCCGGTCGTCTGACGCGAATCGACAAGCCGCTGGACACCACGGTCGCGGTGGGCGACATCCTGGGCCTTATTGCCACGGACACGGACTTCGACAGGGACACCGAATCGGAAACGGGGCCGGTGACGTGAGCGTCGAGCAGGCCTCGAGCTGGTCTCAATTGCGTGGCCACCGGGCGCAGCGTGAGCACTTCGAGGCGATCCTCGCTGCCGGACGACTCGGACACGCCTACCTGCTGGTCGGACCCGAGGGGATTGGCAAGAAGCGATTTGCGCTCTGCCTGGCCGCCTGCCTGCTCTGCCCGGATACCGATCCCGCGGTGCTCGAAGCGTGTGGCGGGTGCCGCTCGTGCAAGCAGATCGCCGCCGGATCGCACCCCGACCTGCTCGAGGTGGGGCTGCCCGAGGGGAAGAACGTGGTGCCGATCAGCCTGCTGGTCGGTGATCGAGAGTCACGCGGACGGGCCGGATTGTGTTACGACCTGTCGCTGTCGCCGATGGTGCACACCCGTCGTGTGGCAATTCTCGACGACGCCGATCACCTCGAACGCGACGGCTACAGCGCACTGCTCAAGACGCTCGAAGAACCCCCCGCTCACTCGGTCCTCTTGCTCATCGCCGGATCCGAAACCGAGATCCGGGACACGATTCGCTCGAGATGCCAGCTGGTAAGGTTTTCGGCACTCAGACAGTCGGATGTGGCCGAGTTGCTGGTCGACACCCAGGTGGCCGCGGACAGGGACGAGGCCGAATTGGCCGCCGGATTGGCCGATGGCAGCATGGTGACCGCTGCGTTGATGGTGAACCCGGAGATGAGATCTCTGCGGGAGACGCTTTATCGCCACCTGTCCCGGATGCCGTTGGACCCGTTGCCGATGACCGAGGAGGTGGTGGCCGACTGGGAGGCGTTGGGCAGCGATTCGCACTCCAAGCGGGTCAACGCCACGTGGGTGGCCCGGTTTGCGATCGAGTTCTATCGGTCGGTGCTGCGAGTCCTGGCCGGTGCCGATGACACTCCGGCGATCCCCGAGGTTGCGAAGTTGTGCGAGACACTGGCCCAAGGTGATACGGCGGCGATCGATCGAGTCGCCTCGATGCTCGACCGCTGCCTCGATGCCGAACGCGACCCGATGGCCAACGTGATGCTGCCGTTGGCCCTCGAAGCCTTCATCGATGAACTCGCCCGCAGGTCGCGTATTGGCACGCCCTGATACGGCAATGGTATACTCTCCGCGACTACCCCGTTGGTGACTCGACTGCCATGAGCAACCGTTACATCGTCCGATTCGGCTCAAACCGCACCGTGGCGGAGTTCACCGTCCACGACGGGAAGGCTCACCAGAGATCCACCCAGGTGGTGATCAAGAGCGACCGGGGGATGGAGTGGGGCGAGGTCTTGGGCGAGTCATCGGATCGGGCCCGCAAGGTCATGGGGCACCGCGAGTCGCGAGGCCGCATACTCAGAAAGGCCTCCGACGACGACTTCCGTCACCTCGACGACGTCAGGCGACGCGAACGTGTCGAGTTCGATGGGTGCAACGACCTGATCCGCGAACGCAAGCTGCAGATGCAATTGGTCGATGTCGAACACCTCTTCGGCGGTGAACGGATCATCTTCTATTACCTCGCCGAGCAACGGGTCGACTTCCGCGAGCTGGTCAAGTCGCTGGCCCAGAGATACAAGACGCGGATCGAGATGCGTCAGATCGGAGTCCGCGACGAGGCGAAACTGCTGGCTGATTACGGCGATTGCGGCAAGCCGGTCTGCTGCAACACTCACCTGAAATCGATGCCACCGGTGTCGATGAAGATGGCCAAGCTGCAAAAGGCCACGCTCGACCCCAACAAGATCTCCGGCCGCTGTGGGCGGCTGAAGTGTTGCCTGAGATACGAGTTTGATACGTACGAGGAGTATCGCCGCGAGTTGCCTCGGGTCGGAGCGACGGTGATCACCCGCAGCGGGCAGGGCCGAGTGGTCGCACAGGAAATCCTTGCGAAAAAAGTCGTCGTCGCCTTCGAAGACAAGCGGACCGCCATCGTCGACCTCTCCGAAATCGTCATGGTCGTCTCGAAGGGGGGTGGGGGAGGAGACGCAAAGGGCGGATCCCCTCGGCAGCCCGGTGGCAAACCCGATGCTCAACCCGACACTCGACAGAAACGACCCGAGAGTCCTCCGGAGGCTGAAGGGGCAGAGTCCTCAGACAGTGAAGCCTCGGCCGAACAGCCGGCAGAGGACCAGGCCTCACAAGCCGGGTCCCCAAGTGTCGAGTCGGCCGAGTTGACCGGGTCGAGCGAGTCAGCCGAGAGCACCGAATCGGGTCCGTCGCCGGAATCGGCATCCGATGAGAGCGACGGGGAGACGGGTGCGGCGCCGTCGGATGAGTCGACCGAGCAAAACTGATACTTCAGGCTGGACCCGTCGGGGTGTATAATCGGAGTCAACCGGCACGGGTGCCGGAATTCTCGATCGGGACGTGTGGATTCGTCCAGGGGGAGCGTCGGGAATCGGAGTCCTGGAGATGTCTGTGAGTTTGGGATGAACCGACCGCTTCGTGACATTTCGCTGCGTCCGCTGTTTCATCCGGACGCGTACGAATTCCTGAAGGTTGCGTTGCGCTTCACGGTGCACCACACGCCACGCTTGACCAGCAGCGGCCCGCAGCAGCAGTCTGAACCAGAACCAGAACCAGAACCAGAACCGGAACCGGAACCGGAACCGGGGATGCCCGACGAGTCGCAGCATGTGACCGGGCAGGAGTTGCTCGAGGGGATCCGTCTTTACGCGTTGGACCAGTTCGGCCTGATGACGATGCGGGTGTTCGATCACTGGGGGATTGGTAACACCGAGGACTGGGGCCGGATGGTGTTCGAGTTGATTGATCGGGGTGAGATGTACAAGACCGATCACGACCAGCTCAGCGACTTCGCCGAGGTGTATTCGTTCGAGCGTGCATTTGATCTCGAGTACGAGATCGACACGTCACCGGCGTTCTCTCATCAGGGCCCCTGATGCCGGCCTTACCGTCTCGCGTCACCCTGACGTCGGTCTTCGGAGTGGCCCTGGCATGGTGGATTTCACTGGCCCTGATGGCGGCATTGACGTCCAATCCGGCCGTACTGAATGTCTCGCAGATCCTCGACGCACGTCTGATCATCGAAGCCCGGCCAGCCGAAGGTGCCGATTCGGTTGAAGTGGTCCGAGTCTATGCAGCCGATCGCCTCGAACCGCCATCCGAGGTGATCACGGTCACGAACCTCGAGGAGGTGATCGCCACGCTGCAGGCCAACGACAGTTGCCTGATGCCTCTCTCGCCCGATGGCGATGGAGCGTGGGTGGTGCCGGGGTGGCGGTTCGTGGACAAGGGTCGCAGGAAGTCGATCCCGATCATCTACCCGGCCAACGACGTGACCCGCGCCCGGCTGAAGCAGATCCTCGAACGGGCCAAGCGACAGATCCTCGATCGACCAATCGAACTCGATCGCCATTTCGTGCAGGTGTCGATCCGGTGACCTGGTGACCTGGATACAGTCTGTCCGGGCCGACTGTTTCCACATCCCGCTGCCGATGGCCGTCACCGATTCGACGCACGGGACGATGGTGGCTTTCCAGTTGATCACCGCCCGTGTCATCGACTCCGAGGGGGCCACGGGACTGGGCTACACGTTCACGCTGGGTCGGGGTGGCACGGCGGTGCTGGCCCTGCTGCAGGACGACCTGGCTGACTGGCTGGTAGGCCAACCGGCCGACGGGATCGGCGAGCGGTGGCAGCAGATGTGGTGGCGGCTGCACTGGGTGGGCCGGGGCGGAGTCGCCAGTTTTGCCATGGCGGCCGTCGACATCGCGTTGTGGGACCTGCAGGCTCGCCGAGCCGGGCGACCGTTGTGGCAGCATCTGCGAGAGACGGTCGGGTGGCTCACCGGGGCCGATTCTCCTCCAATCGTCACCCCCTACGCCGGCGGCATCGATCTCGAGGATCCTATCGAGCTGCTGTTGGAACGGACCCGGGGTCGACTCGACTCGGGCTTCCGGGCAATCAAGATGAAGGTCGGTCGTCCGCAACTGGCCGAGGACGTCGAGCGGGTGACGGCGATGCGCAGACTGCTGGGCCCGGAGATCCCGCTGATGGTCGACGCGAATATGCGGTGGTCGGTCGACGAGGCGATCACCGCGGCCCGGGCGCTCGATGGCCTGGGCCTGGTCTGGCTCGAAGAGCCGACGTCGCCCGAGGACTGGGACGGCCACGCGAGGATCGCCGACGAGGGCGGTCTGCCGATCGCCGCCGGCGAGAACCTGCACTCGGTGGCCGAGTTCCGCGAGTTGATCAACCGGGGTGGAGTCTCCTACCCCGAGCCCGACGTGGCGACCCTCGGCGGCATCACCCCCTGGCTTGAGGTCGCCCGGCTGTCAGCCGAGCACGACCTGCCGATCACCACGCACGGCGTCCACGACCTGCACGTCCACCTGCTGGCCGCCATCGACCACGCCAGCTTTCTCGAGGTCCACGGCTTCGGTCTCGAACGCTTTATCGCCAACCCGCTGGTGATTTCAGACGGCCAGGCATTGGTCCCCGATCGGCCCGGACACGGGGTCGAACTCGATTGGGAACGGCTCAGGAAGAGCGAGATCGGGGGGATCAGGACGAATCCACTCCGGTTACCGTTTACGGACTTTTGGTAACTTGCGAGCAATACGGACCCTCGGTAGCTTGCACTCTTGGGACAATTCTTGCCTAATTGGCGCGAACTGTGCGTGGCTTGCTGCCCGCTTGTTGATTTCCGTAGTATGTCACGGACTCGATTCGGAACTGGTCACTTGGTTCTTCGCCAGGTGCGATTGGCCGTTATTCAAATTCCCGTGTTCAGGCCACTGGTAATGTGGCCACGAGACCAAGGAAAACAGAATGTTGTTCAGGCACTGGCTTAGGTCTTTCCGCGATAACCGCTTGATGTTGAAGCGGCGTTCCTTTCGACGCCAGGGAGCCCTAGGGAGTCTACGGACCCATGATACTCTTGGGTCCGTTGCCGAACTCTTGGAAGACCGAACGCTGCTTTCAGCGATTCCGTCGGCCCCAGATCTGATCGCTCCCCACGACACCGGGATCTCGAATTCTGACAACAACACCAGCAATCAAACACCAGCATTTATTGGTAGCGCTACGACTGGGGACCTGGTTAGGTTGTTTGCTGACGGCGTCGAGGTGGGTACGGCAACAGCAGAGTCGGGAATCTACATTGTCTCGTCGTCGGCCCTCGTCGACGGTTCTTACGTGATCACGGCCACGGCAAATGATGGAGGTGGTGAAAGCGCTGCGTCACCCGGGTTATCTATCACCATCGACACCACCGCTCCGGACGCTCCGGACGCTCTGGACCTGGACGCGGCCAGCGACTCCGCGATCAATGACGACGACATCACCAACGTCACCGAGCCTATCATC
>CAUZEQ010000052.1:0-21191 GCA_963578885.1 Planctomycetota bacterium | reverse complement strand
CAGGCAGCCGAGTCGGCCGAACTCGGGCAGGTCGTCGCCTCGCGAGAGCAGGTGTTCGATCTTGGCGGTGAAGTCAAACGTCAGCGTCGGGAACCGCTGGTGCATTTCCCGCACGACCTCGATCGAGTGCCGGGGTCCGTTGAGGAAATCGGGATCACCGAACGTGATGTGGGTGGCACCGGCCTCGACCTGCCGCGCGATGTCCTCGACCACCACCTCGGTCGGCACCACGAAGAAGCGGCCTCCGTAGACCGGCGGGATCGGGCAGTGGGTGCACAGGTGCAGGCAGCCTCGGCTGGCCTCGGTGTAACCGGCCGTGTGGCAGTCGCCTTCGTGGAGCAGTTGAGCGTATTCGGTGAGCGGCGGCAGGTCCTCGCGAGAGGGCACGGCGAACTCGAGCCGTTCCAGGTACGGCGTGGCGGGCTGGTCGCGGCGGATGACTCCGGGCAGCGGGTCGGCAGAGTGTCCCGACTCGAGTGCTTCCACGAGCGAGACCAGCGGTGCGTCGTACTCACCCCCCAGGCAGCTGTCGGCGCCCTGCTCGAGCAGGAAGTCGGAGTTGAGTGCGGCGTAGAGTCCGTAGAAGCAGATGTGGCAGTCGGGGTTGATCTCGCGAATCCGTTGCATCACCCGCACGCCCAGCCGCAGTGCCGTGTGCATGGGCACCGAGATGCCGACGAAGCGAGCCGAGTTGACTCGATTGTCGTCGAATTCCGAAACGGCGATATCCAGGGCACGAGCGGCGAATCCGGCTCGGCCGAGGAACCCCATGGGCAGTGCCACGCCGATGGGCTGGTGCCCGAGTTCGTAGCACGAGATGAGCACGATCGCCCCGTCGGCGCGCCAATCGAGAGGCTGGCTGCCGGGCAGGGCGGCGGCGTCAGGCGGTGATGTGCTGGGGCCGGTCACGGGTCACAGACAGTATAGTCTGCCGGGCCGGGGGGTGTCGAAGGCCAGTCCGGCGGACCATCTCACCGCTTCTGCAGCACGAACACCGTGTCGGTGATCTGGTTGTCGAGTTTCAGCGGGTCGTCGATGTCGTACCAGAAGTCGTAGACGTCGAGCAGTTGGAACGCGGGGACCGACTTCAGCAGGCGGCGGAACTGTGCCGCGGTGTACATCCTCAGCGGGAAGTCGTCCTCGTAGCGTATCCGTCGCTGCGGAGGGTCGCCGGTGGTGACGCTGAGCCGGAATCGGATCGTCTCGATCCGTTTTCTCCGGTTCGAGTCGAGCACCTTCAGTGAGAACGTGACGCGGGTACTTGCGTGGCGAGCCGACCATCGCTCGGTCGACTCGGGATCGATGTCCGGCGGCAGCAGGTGAAGGCCGAGCACGTAGATGCCACCGCGCCGCAGGCTGCCGGCGATCGACTCGAGATGATTCCTCGCATCGCCCTCGGTCAGCAAGTGTCGGAACGTGTTCATCGGGCAGATGGCCAGGTCGACGGGAGTGTCGAGCCGCTGGGTGATCATGTCGCCGTGGAACACCCTGGCCTTCAGACCACGACGTTTCAGCCGTCGTCCCAGGTAGTTGATGGACGGCAGGCTGAGATCGAACCCGGTGACCCGGTAGCCTCGCGAGGCCAACTCGACCACCAGTCGTCCTCCACCACATCCGGGTTCGAGCACTCCTTTGACGGGAAACGTGCAGTACTTCGCGGCCACGGCATCGACAAAGTCGGCTTCGAGACGCGTTTCGTCACGGAACGCGAGGTCCCAGTACTGCGGGCACGAGTAGCAGCTCTTGGGCATGGTGTGCTTGAGCGGTTGTGGTTTTCGCCGGGTTCGGTCGGAATGTTGCGGGCCGGGCTGATAGGTTGATCAGGCTGCCGTGGAGTTGTCAGTTGCACCCGTGTCCGGGAATCGCCCTCGCGGGTCGAATCCCGGACAGGAGGTGGGCGAAGGTCGATCGAGGACAGCGGCTTGTCGCAAGAAAGATTTCTGGCCTGGCCTGGCCGCGAGGTGGCAGTTTACGCCTATGGTGTGCTGACGCCGCTGTTGACCCTGGCCTTCTTCGCGATCTACGGCGGCGCCGACTTCGTGACGGGCCTGCACGAGTACCGGGTGCGTTTGCATATGGACTGGGAGGTGCGGGTGCCCCTGGTCCCGGTGATGATCCTGTTCTACACGTCACTGTACCCGGCCTGTGTGTTGTTGCCGTTGATGATCCGGACACGAAGGGAATTAAGTGCGACGGCATGGACCCTGGTTGGGGTGACTGCGGTGGGAGGCGTGGTGTTCCTGGTCTGTCCTGGCCAGGCGGCCTGGACGACACCGACTGACGCTCAACTGGGTCCCTGGCGGATGCTGTATCGCATGGCCGACACGATCAACCTGCGTCACAACTACTGCCCGTCGCTGCACGTGGCGTGGGCGGTGGTGATCGCCGAGTTGTCCTGTCGTCGCGGCCGGCCCGTGGCGCGGGTGTTGATGCGGTGCTGGGCTGTGGGAGTGGCGGTTTCGACGATGTTGACTCACCAGCACTACCTGGTGGACGTGGTCACCGGTGCCGCCGTGGGGTTTCTTGGCAGCCGCTGCCTGTTCGACCGAGTGGAACGCATGACCCGGGTTGAGGAACTGGGTTGAGGCAGGTGTCCAGGTTCCTGCGAAGTCGGCGACGTGTTCAGCGGTGTGTCTCGGCAGGCGTCTATTCCTGTTGGTTTCCATCGGGAGCCGGAGTGTCGGCGGGTGCGACGGCGGTTTTGGCCTGGTTGGTTTTGCGGAACTTCAGCAGGCAGCCACCAGCTCCGATGACCAGTCCCAGTAGCGTGGCCCAGATGGCGGTGGTCATCCGGGCCTGTTTGACGAACAGGTGGACAACGGGGTTGTCGTAGAGGCTGGTCGAGGTGCTGAAGCTGGACATCAGCCATCGACCATCGTGTTTCACGAGCGTGGCCGACCAGATGCTGTCGAGGCTCACGTCTGCGCCGTGGTTTTTGAGGTGATAGGTGTCATTGAGTCTTCCTCGAGCGATGGCCACATCGCCGTCGTAGATAATCGAGAGGTGTTCGGAGGTGGGATTGCAGTTCATCGAGTCGAGGAACCCGTCGAGTTCCTTGAACTTGGCGCGGACGCCCTTGTGACCTTCGGAGATGGTCCCGTCCTGCCAGACGACGACGATATCGGCGTGGCAGAAGGTCAACAGCGAATCGACGTCGCTTTTGTTGAAGGCGTCGAACAACCCGGTTCTCAGTTCACGGAGCTGTTCGTGGGTTTCGGTCTCGGATTCCGCGGTCGGCGGATCGTGTGCCAGGGCCCGGGCGGGAGCCAAGGCCATCAGTGTGAGCAGCGAGAGGGTTGGCAGAATCGTCAGTGTTGGGTGCATGGGGTATTTCCTTTGAAATCGGTCAAAGAGGTAGACGGGTTGCCGAGCCGTTCGACTTGGCAACTTCCTCGGTTAGAATCCTGTGAATCGAGAGGTACCTGATGACTCTGCCACGAACGACATTTCCGACCGACGAGGTGTTGGCCCGGGTGGCTGCTTCGCCACTGTCGGCGTCGGACATTGTTGCCGGTCGGATCGAGCGGCCCGTCGAGACGCCGGTGCCCAACCTGCTCAACACCTCGCTGGTGCTGCTGTCGGTGGCGGGCTGGATCGGGTTGTTGTGGGCGGCGAGCCGGGTGGGTCACCCGCTGGCGGTGCTGGGCGTGGGGATCGTGTTCAGCTACCTGTTCCTGACCGTCTATGCGTTGCTGCACGAGGGCTCTCACGGAAACCTCAACAGCCACCCGCGACTGAACACCTGCCTGGGCATGATCACCGGCCTGATCTTCGGCAGTCCGTTCTCGATGATTCGCGTCACGCACCAGGGCCACCACAGCCGGAACCGGACCGACCCGGAGATCTTCGATCTCTACACCGACACCGACAGCCGGTTGCTGAAGACGGCGCAGTGGTACGGCACTCTGGCGGGGTTCTTCTGGCCGTTGATCCCGATCAGTGCGGTGTTGATTTCGGTCTGTCCCGGAGCCGTCCGCTCGCGGTTGTTCACTCGTCCCCCTCTGGGCAACGCCAACCTGGGTGACCTGGGTTCCCGCGACGTGTGGGGGATGCGTTTCGAGCTGTGCGTGTTGGCTGCGGTGGTGGCGGGCCTGCACGTTGGGTTCGGGTTGGCCTGGTGGCATTGGCTGGTGTTGTACGGATGTGCCAGTTTCAACTGGTCGACTCGGCAGTACATTGGCCACGCTTTCACCAAGCGGGACATCATTGACGGGGCGTTGAATCTCGAGCACAACTGGCTGATGTCTCGGCTGCTGCTCTTTGGCGAGTGGGACCTGACGCATCACCGTCGACCCGAGGTGCCTTGGATCTACCTGCCGCGGATTTCCTCGCACGACGATCCCCGGCCCGGCTACTTGGCGCAGTACTGGCGACAGTGGACCGGTCCACGGCGGACCGAGGAGGTCGAGCCGTCGGTCAGCCAGCCGGGGGAAGAGATGGGTGTCGAGCGGCATGTCGTGGGCACTCAGTGAACCGGGTCGTGGCAGTCGGGGCATCGCCAGCCGGGGTAACGGTACGCTTCGACCAGCCACGCGATCGCCCAGATGCCTCCGGTGACCACCGTCAGCAGGATGTTCCTGGCTCGACTGGTCCGAGGCCGCACGGCGGGGACGAACAACCCGCACCGCGTGCAGTAGGCGTTGGTCGATTGTTGAGAGAACTGCTGGACGAGTTGTCCGAGGCTCTCGCGAGTCCCCAAACGTTCACCTCGTCGAAACAACCCGAACATTCTGTCGTGTCTCCTAGCGGGATTCCGCTGCCACCTGCAGTTGGACCAGGTCTCCAAGCACCTCGTCCCAGCCGTCCCAGGTATCGAGGCTGGCCGGCTTGATGTCTCCGAGCGCCCTACCGCGGTCCATCGCCGCTCGTTCCACCCGTTGCCACCCGTCGGTGCCTCGCCACCCGCTGATGCACAGCGGTTGCAGTTGGCCGAGTCGTCGAGCGAGGTCGTAGTTCGGATTGTCGCACAGACCCGATTCGACCAGTCCGGCGACTCCCTTGAGCTGGTTGGCGGTGAAGCGCGAATTGGTCTGCAGAAACAGTCGATAGCCGGGCCGATCGGCGCGGACGGGTGTCAGCAGGGCGAGGTTGGCATCGAGGCCGGTGGTGGAGATGGCCGAGTCGAGAGTGGACTGCACGTGGTATTCATTGAGCTTCTCGCCGACGATGTCCGAGACGGTGCCGCGTCTGGCCACGAATCGCAGCCGGGGCGTTTCGCGTTCCCAGCCCACCACTTCGACCGTGTCACCGAGCCGGTAGCGGTACAGTCCTCCGCCGGTAGTGATCACCACCTCGTACAGTTCGCCGGTGGTCAATTCCCGGGGCAGGCGGGTTAAGTCTTCGCTGGTGGTGCTGGAACGCGAAACCGGGAGGAATTCGAAGACGTGCGATCTCATGGCAAGTACTGATCCGTCGTCACCGGCCCGAGGGATTGTCACGACTCCCTCGGTGGCCAACAGCCCCTTGGGCTGCACCGGCGTGGTGGGGAATTGCTGTACGAGTTCCGGCAGGAAGCGGGCCGAGGCTCCATCGCCCCAGCAGCTGACCAGACCCAGCCGAGGCCAGAGTTGTTCAAATGGCTCTCCAGCGAGCCTGATGCATTCAGCCGCCCTGTGCGGTTGACGTCCGATCTGCCGCTGCAGGCTCTCGATGAGCACGCGGTCGGGCGGACCCGGCAGTTGCACCCGGCCGGTCGCCAGGCTCGTGCAGACCAGTTCTCTCCATTGCTCCATCGCTTCGACCAGCCCCAGCAGAAATGTCGGGCTCCAGACCGAGATCAGCGAGAGGTCTTCGGCGGCGACCAGGCACAGCAGGGTGGCGAACCGGAAATTGTCGAGCGATCGGTCGGGGGAGGGCCGCAGTGCCTGTGGGGGTGGCCGCACCAGCAGTCGGTCGAGCAGCCAGCGTTGGTGGCGGGCCAGGTAGGCGGCATCGTCGTCGAAGCCGATTGGGATTCCCGCGGGCGTGCTGGCAGGTTGTTGCCCCGGTGGTGAGATCGACCAGTAGCTGCGTCCGGAGAATGCGGCGGGGAATTCGTCGGCGGTGTGCCAGACCCACGCCTTGACGGCACGCTGGAACTGCCGTCTCAGTGTCGCGGTGTAGGGCACCAAGCGGTTGGGGCCTGTCGAGCCGCTGGTTGGTTCGAGCAGCTGGACCGGCTCGGTGGTCAATACGCCGGGATCCCCATCGGCGATTCGGGTCACGTGCTCCCGCATTTGGTCAGGGTCCAGCAGCGGAACCCTGGCACGGAACTCATCAATGTCCCCGATTTGCCCAAAGCGGTACCGCCGACCAAACTCACACGCCGCGTTGGCGTTGAGGATGTCGTTGAGCAGTTCGTTCTGGGCGTGTTGGAGTTGTCCGAGCGAGGCGTCAAACCGTCGCGCTTCGCTCTTGCAACTCCAGATCCAGGCCCGGTTGCACCAGCGTGCGAGCGTCACGGGAACCTTCCTGTTCCTGTTGAATGAGTCGTCGGGTCACGGCCGTGAAGTTGTCCATTCTCAGAGGTGCCAGGCAGCAGAGTTCGTCTCCGTGCAGGTATCCGGGGTTCTGGTCCAGGAAAAAGCTGACGTGTCGATCGTGAGCACGTCCTTTACCGATCGTCACCAGGTCTTCCCGAAGCCAGTAGGCGTTCTCGTCGGCCCGGATGATCCCGGTTTCCGGCTCGTAGAGACCCGGGTAGCGCGACTGGCCGAGGGTATCGAGGATGGCTTGGACGAGTGGCGGGATGGGTACATCGCGGCGGGGGAAGAAGTCTCGAAACAGGACCGGCAGGAAGCGGTAGGTGCGGTGTCCCTTGGAGATCAGGTACCAGTACATGTCGGCGTTGGGGTGGGCGGCGAGCAGCCTGGAGACGAGTGCGGTGGAGGCGTTAAAGAGTTCCGGCCGCCCCCAGGCGGAGGAATCGATGATGGTGTCGCCTGAGAACAGCACCAGGCGTTCGCGGCCCCCTGCATTGATGGGGATCAATTGCTGGGTCGAGAATCCTGCCAGGCGACCGGTATCGGGTTCGACGAGCCGCAGCACCCACTGCTTTTGTTCGAGGTCCTCTGCAAACACGTGTGGCATGACGTGTTCGTAGTGCCGGTCCATCAGTTCGAACATCGCCTGTCGGTCTTCGTGGTTGAGTTGATCGCTGCTGATGATCTGGGCCTGGAGTTCCATGGTGGGTCTCGTTGTTGTTACGTCGATTCATTGCGGCGGTCACGGGGTGTGTCAGAGGCATCCCAGTTCCAGGTACAGCGGTCGGTCGTCCAGCGAAGGCGGGGTGTCGGACCACCGGACCAGGAAGATGTTGGTGATGTATTCGCGCCAGCGCCTGGCTCGGGCCACTTCCAGCAGCGGGTCATCGTTGGTCAGGCCCAGCGCCAGCGCGGTGCGGCGAGGTGTCTTGGTACGTTCGAGCGCGGAATCGAGCAGCTTGGCGAAGACATCCGGTTGTGAGCCGGCGACCAGGGGGCAGGCGGCTGTGAGGTAGCCCAGTGCTTCTCCGGCGGCGGGGAGCCGCGGTTGACCTCGCAGGAATGCCCAGGCATTGAAGGCCGGTCGCAGCCAGCTCCAGCGTGCCGAGTATCCATCGATCACGGCACGCCGAAACTCCGACTGGTCCCAGATGGCCAGCAGGCCGGCGAGTTGTCCGTCGCGGTGTGCGACGAGGATCTTCTCGAGCTCCAATCCGTGGAGTGTTCCCTGGCGGTCCTGGAAGTCGTCGGCGTGGTATTCGGGGAAGAACTGCCGATCGGGGCCGGACTGGCGGATGAGTTCGGTGATCCCGGGCAGGTCATCGGCCCGGGCCGACCGGATGGCCAGGCCATCATCGGCCCGGCGACCTCCGCCGGCACGTGACGGGCACAGCAGGGTGCACAGCTGTCCGATGCGGGTGTAGTGCGGCAGCCCGGCCCGACCACCGAGCAGGACCTGTTGTGCCGAGTCGTTATCGGCTGCGATGGTGGTCAGGTAGAAGTCGGTCCGCTGGTCCTGGTGGAGTTCCTTGAGGAAGGAGTAGCCTCGGGCGACCAGGCCTCGACTGCGGTGTTCGGGCAGGCAGCGGAGCCCGCCTAAGTAGCCGACGGGTTGGGGTTGGCCGTTGACGTAACGGGTACTGACGTGGCGGCTGCCGGCTCCGATGATTCGACCATCGAGCCGGTCTCGGCAGACGATCGTCTGGTGCAGGTCGTCGAGCGAGTTGGCCTGGCGGAGCACGGCGGGGTCGTGTTCGAGTCGCACTCGGACGTCACCGTCCATGGGTGTCGCGGCGTAGAGCCTCTTCAGATCCTCATCGTCCTGAGGCCGTGACAATTCGAACTGGTAACGAGACATGCGAGGCGGGGGTGTTGGAGACACTCAACTGGGGACGGTGATCAGCCTGGGTTGTTCGTGAGCCGTTTGGCTGGGCAACAGTTGGCCGTGCCAGTTACGGTCGCCCATCGGCAGTCCGTTGCGGCCGTCGATGTCGCGCTGGTGCATGGCATTGATGACCAGGTAGTTGACCAGCACGTAGGGGTTGCGGATGTTGACTCGGTTTCTGGCTCTTCGAGCGATACTCCCCCAGCTGTAGAAACTCCGCCGCGCCTCGACGCAGCGATCGGCCAGTTCCTCGGGCGTCATCCCGACCGGTGAAAAGGGGATCATGTTGTAGCGGTAGGATTGGTCGAGCCACCAGGCGTCGTAGAGCAGCCGGTCCTCGGCGACCATTCGCTGGTACAGCGGAGTGCCGGGGAAGGGGGTCACGTGGTTGAAGGCAGCTATGAACAGGCCCTCGTCCTGCGAAAAATCCAGGATCCGAGAAAACGTCTCGGGCGTGTCGTGGTCGTAGCCGAAGATGAAGGTGCCGTAGACGCAGATCCCGTGGCGGCGGAAGTTGGCCATGGCCACCGCCGGTCCGCCCTGCATCAGGTTGAAGCCCTTGTTCATCTGCTTCAGCGACTGGGGGTCGAGTGATTCGATCCCGACCAGGATGCCCACGCAGCCGCTTCGCTTCATCAACGCCAGTGCCTCGTCGTCGAAGGCGACGTTAATCGCCGATTGGCTGACCCAGCGGATCTTCAGCGGGATCAGCGCCCGCATCAGTTCCTTGGCGTCCTCGAGGCTCGAGGTGATGTTGTCGTCGATGAAGAAGAACATCTGGCCCGGCCGCCGAACTCTCTGGATCTCCTCGACCACGCGGTCGATCGGCCGGTGTTCGTGGCTGCCCTCGTAGAAACTCTGGATCGCACAGAAGTCGCAGCGGAAGCGACATCCTCGAGCAAACTCGATCAACCGGATCGGCAGATACTTCTTGCCCGAGAAGATCGACCGGTCTGGGGTGGCCATGTACGAGGCTCGGCCGCTGCCCTTGTAGACGCTTCGAGGTGTCCCATGCCGGTAGTCGTCGATCACCTCGGGGAACAGGTCCTCGGCCTCACCGATCACGAGCGATTCGCAATAGCGACCCACCTCCTCGGGACACAACGTGGCGTGGAATCCTCCCATCACCACCGGCACACCCCGTTGCCGATACTCGGTGGCGATCTCGTAGGCACGTCTCGCGGTGTAGGTTTCGACGCTGATGGCGACCAGGTCGGTTGGCTGGTCAAACGGGATCTCTTCAAGCCGATCGTCGTAGAACTGGACTTCGACGTCGTCGGGAGCCAATCCGGCGAGCATCGCTGCGGGGATCGGCTCCATCAGCCACGTGCGGATGTAGGACGTCATGCCCTCGTGCCGACCCACGCAGGGGTGGACGATCGTCAGACGGAACGGTTGTGAACGGATCATGAGCTGAGGTGTCTGTGTTTCATGTCATCCCGAGCGGAGCGAGGGATCTCCGCCGATCGCCTGTTGGACGCTCTGAGATTCCTCGCGAGGCTCGGAATGACATGCGGGGTCAGTTTGCAGACCTGGTGTGGTGGGATTGAGTACGGGGAGGTTGGGCAGGGTGGGCCAGTCGCAGTTGTAGAAGCGATGGAGTCGGTGCGCGTAGAAGCGGTAACCGAGGTTTGCGATCAGGGCAACGTGCCGTTGACGTTTTGCCCGCCAGACCCGCCGTGCGACATTTCGCCAGCTGTAGGCGTATTTCCAGGCGACCTGGTTCCCTTCCTCCAGTTCCACGGGCGTCATCAGGTTGGGTTGGAAGACGGCATGTTGTCCGTCGTAGAGTTCCCAGTGTCGGGTGAGGATCCGGCCGGCCTCGTCGAACTCCCGGTACAGCGGTGTGCCGGGAAACGGTGTGATGATGGCGAAGCGGGGCAGGTCGATGCCGATCTCGACGGCCAGGCGAGCAGTTTCGAGGAACACGTCGGGAGTGTCCGCGTCGAGGCCGAAGACGAAGCAGCCTTGCAGGGCGATGCCGCGGCGGTGCAGTTCTTCGACGACGTGCGCGTAGCGATCGGGTCGGTTGAAAGCCTTATGGGTTTGCTGCAGTGCGGTGTCGGAAATCGACTCGAGCCCCATCAACAGGCCGCGGCATCCCGATCGGGCTGCCAGGTCCAGCAGCGGGGTGTCCTCGCACAACAGTGTGGTCGAGAGTCCGTACCACGAGATACCCAGCGGGACGAGTGCTTCGAAGAGTCGTTCGGCGTAGCCGCGGTCGGCGATCAGGTTGAGGTCGAGGAAGATCGCCCGTTTGGCCTTCTGCCTCCGGATATCGGCCACAACGTCCTCGACCGGTTTCTGCCACGGCCGCCGTCCCCAGGCCGAGGGGACGACACAGAACGAGCAGTTGTGGACACAGCCTCGCGTGGCTTCGAACACGTTGGATGTGAGGTAGCGGCTGCGGGGCAGGATGTCGCGACGGACCGGCGGGAGACCGGTGAGGTCAAAGTCGTCTGACTGGGTGTAGCGATCGCGCATTCGCTCGTCGACGAAATCGCGGAGCAGACGGGGCCACTCCTTTTCGGCGTACCCGACGACGATCGCGTCGGCGTGAGGCTGCGCGTCGTCGGGGACCAGCGTGACGTGTGGTCCGCCGAGTACGACGGGGATGCCGCGACCGCGGAAATGGGCGGCCAGTTCGTAGCCCCGCGTGGCGGTGCCGGTGATCAACGTCAGGCCGACCAGGTCGGCCTCGATGTCGAGATCGACATCCTCGATCCCCTCGTCCACGCAGGTGATCTCGCAGGGAATCTCCTCGGGGACCAGCGAGACGAGGGTGGGCAGCGTCAGCGGCATGTAGCGGAGCGAGCGGCCGAAGATGCCGCCCCTGTGACGGTACAGCGGTCCCTTGGGCGAGATCAGCACGATGCGAATCGGGCGGTGTGCGATCACGAATGCACCTCTTCGCCCAGCGGGACCGGTTCGGTGGCAATCACGGGGACGAGTTCCGGCGGCCGGGCCTGCCGGGTATCGGTGCAGGTGGGTGAGAGCGGGTCCCAGTCACGGCGGACGTCGACGGGGTGAGTGGATCGTCGACCGGCATCGACGTTGCCGAAGAGCATGCCTTGCTTCTTGAGTGATTCCTTGGCGTACAGCGGGTTGTAGGCCAGGTAGAGACCCAGGCGTGTGAAGGAGCTGAGGTGGGTCTTGAAGTCCCAGAGTCGCCGGAAGATCGAGCCGGGGCTGTTCCAGCGATCGCGGTTGGTCCAGACCGCATCGGTCAGTTCATCCGGCGACATGTGCTTGGGGCGGAAGGCGGCGTGGTTGTAGCGGTAGTCGGGATGCAGCCACCACTTGCCTCCGTAGAGCAGCCGTCCCTGGTCACGCAGCCGATCGTAGAGCGGTGTGCCGGGATAGGGCATCAGGATGTTGTAGGCGGCGAAGCAGAACTTGTGTCGGATGGCGAAGTCGTGAGTCGCGTCGATCGACTCGAGCGTGTCGTGATCGTGGCCAAAGGTGAACGTGGCCCAGGTCTGCAGGTGGTGGTCTCGGAGCACCTGCACCTGTTCTTCATAGAGGTCCCAACTGGGGCGACCGACGAGGTTGGGTGCCTTCTTCATCAACTTCACACTCTCGGGGCTGATCGACTCGAACCCCACCACGTTGCCCAGGCATCCGCTGCGGGCCAGCAGGTCCATGAGTTCCAGGTCATTGGTCATGTCGAGCGAGGCCTGCGAGACCCAGCGGATCTTCATCGGGATCAGTCGCCTGAGAAATTCCTTGGCGGCGTCGTGATTGGAGAGGAAGTTGTCATCGACGAAGAAGAGGAACTTCCGATCCTGTCTCCTGATCTCCTCGAGCACCTCGTCAACGGGCCGGGTGAAATTGATACGGTTGAAGTACGAGCTGACCGCGCAGAAGTCGCAGGCGAAGCGGCAGCCGCGGCTGAACTGAAGCAGCGACAGCGGCAGGTAGCCTCGAGGCCCGTACAGGTCTCGTCGCGGCATCACTCCCCCGACCTGTGCGGGTCCCACTCGGCCTCGGTATTCCGGCTGCAGGTCCCCATTCCGAGCGTCCTCGATGACCCGGTCCCATCCATCCTCGGCGTCACCAATGAAGACCGAATCGACGTAGGGCCTTGCCTCGTCGGGGAACAGCGTGGTGTGCATGCCGCCGGCGATCACCGGGATCCCGCGTTCGCGGAACCGGGCGGCGATTTCATACGACCGCCGGGCGGTGTAGATCTCGATACTCAGAGCGACCAGGTCGGTCGGTTCGTCGAAGTCGATGTCCTCCATCCGGTCGTCGTACATCGAGATTTCGACGTCGTCGGGCGTGAGTGCCGCGAGCACGCCCAGTGGCAGAGGCTCCATGCGGCCCTCGTCGATGTATCTCGAGTGGTCGGGCTGACCGATGTTGGGGAAGACCAGGGTGACTTTCACGAGACGCCTCCGGGCAGAGCCAGGGGAGTCACGCGGAGCGGTTCGGTCGGGCTGGGCAGGATTCCGGGCTCGCCGAGTTGCTGGCCCTGTTTCGAGAGGATTTCTCGGCGGGAGATGAGGTTGGAGAGCAGGTAGATGGCCGAGCGGTAGGGTGAGCGGAGGTTGGTTCGTGGAGCGAGGCTTCGTGCGAGCAGCGACCCGAGGGTATTGAATTTCAGCCGGGCCCTCAGGCAGCCGTCGGTCAGCTCCTCTGCGGTCATCCGTGACGGGTGGAAGGTGGCGTGTCCGTAGCGGAAGTCGGGGTCGAGCCACCAGCGGTCGAAGATCAACCGGCCTTCGGATTCGAGGCGATCGTAGAGATCGGCGCCGGGGGTGGGGGTCAGCGGGTTGAAGTTGGCCAGGTAGAACTTGTGTCGGATGGCGAAGTCGACGGAGGCATCGAACGAGTCGACGGTGTCCTGGTCGTAGCCGAAGACGAAGGTGCCGTAGATCATGATGGCGGCCTGTTGCAGGACTCCCACCGCGTCGTCGTAGCTGCCGTAGCGCAGGTTCCAGCCTTTCTTCATCTGCTTGAGGTTGTCGGGGTTGAGCGATTCGAAACCGACCAGTGCGGTCAGGCAGCCGCTGCGTCGCATCAGCTCGACCAGGTCGTGGTCCTGGACGACGTCGATCGAGACCTGGCACGACCAGTGGATCTTGAGCGGCACCAGGGCCTCGAACAGTTCGCGGGCCTTGTCGAGGTCGACGAAGATGTTGTCGTCGACCAGGAAAATGTGCTTTCGCTTCAGGCTGCGGATCTCGTCGACCACTTCGCCAACGGGCCTTTGGCGGGTGACGGACCCGTAGAAGGCTCGAATCGAGCAGAAGTCGCAGCGGTACTTGCAGCCTCGCCCGTACTGCACCAGGTCGATGGGCGCGTACTTCTTGCCGCGAAAAATGCTGCGGTCGGGCCTGGAACCGGCGAGGTCGGGGAACTCGTCCTGCCGGTAGATCGGTTGCAGATCACCGTTGCGGAAATCTTCGACCACCTGTTGCCAGACACCCTCGGCGTCGCCAACGACAACGGCATCGCAGTACTGGAGGGCTTCGTCGGGGAGGAAGGTCGGGTGGTACCCGCCCATCACGACCGGCACTCCCCGGCTGCGAAACTGTTCTGCGAGTTGATACGACCGACGTGCCGTGTAGGTTTCGACCGTCATGGCCACCAGGTCGGTGGGTTCATCGACGGGGAGTGTCTCGAGTCGTTCGTCGTAGAAGGCCGTCTCGATGTCGTCGGGCGTGAGGCTCTTGAGGATCGCAAACGACAAGGGCGTCATCGCGTCGGCGGCGCGACCGGCAAACATGTTGGGACGGATGAAAGTGATCTTCATGAGTCGGCCGTGTCAGGTGAGCCGGTCGAGCCGGTCGAGGACGGAGTGATGTGGGGGGCGTAGCTGGTCAGCCCGGATTGGCCGTGCGCCAGGTGATTGCTGGCGACGAACACGGCTGCGGGGATCACCAGCAGGGCGGCGGTGGCTCCCACGAGCAGAATCCAGAAGTGTTCGGGACTCTCGAGCGTGATGACGACGTATTCCGAGACACGGATCACCAGCCCGTAGACGGCACCGGTCGCGGCAAAGAACGAAGGACAGTACTCCGCGGCGATCGCTTCGGGACCACGATTCTCGGAAAATGCCCGGTTGTAGACGACCAGGAACCCGCTGCGGATGGCGTGCTGGTCGTAGAGCCAGTTCCAGAAGGCGAGCACCGAACCGACGACCAGTGCCGCCCGGGCCCAACCCCACGGACCAGTTTCGGCGGCGGGGAACGGCAGGCAGGCCAACGTGAGCAGGCTGGTGGCGGTGCCGAAGACGAATCCGTGCTGAGGTCGAAAGCGTCCGATGCGGAGCCTGGTGTTGAACTCCCAGAGTCTCAGCACGTTGGTCCCGATTCCGGGTACCACGTAGGCGAACAGCACCACCGGCACCAGGGCGAGCAGCGTCATCCGATGGTCGTGGTCGTAGCGGGTCCACCACAGCCAGTAACTCAGGGGAAACAGGATCGACGGGACGACGTACTGGTAGATCTGAAAGAACTTCACCGAGACGCTCGGCGTATGACAACGGGGGAAGGTCTCTGCAGACGATCAACGGAGAACAGGGCGTATAAGTTCACTCGATGCATCAGAAAGCGGGCGTTTTTTTCATGTGGACACAACGCTGCAGATTCCAGAGATAGCGTACTTGGAAAGCGGGTCACATTGCTGCCACCTGACCGTTTCAGGCGTCGGCTACCCCACGTCGCGATTGGCCTGCCGCAGCAGGGCCCGCATGTAGGCCACGCAGTACGACGCTCCGGCCTGTTGCAGGCCGCTGTCGTTGATCATTTGCGGGATGTGGTCGCCGATCGCCGAGCCGTTGAAGCCGACCTCGCGCAGGGTTCGCATCACCTTCGGCATGTCCTGGTACCCGTCGTCGGGGAACGTCTCGAAGAACCGTGGCAGCGTGCCGCTGACGTTGCGGAAGTGGATCGCGAACAGCTGCTTTCGCTTGCCCCAGTAGCGGATCATCTCGAAGACGTCCTTGCCCATCTTCTTGCCCCCCTCGGACCAGGTCCCGATGCACAACAGCACTCCCCAGTACTTGCTGTGCCCGGCGATCTCGTCGGCTCGGCGGTAGCCGTCGAAGTGAGTGAACAGCTTGGCGACTCCGTTCATCATCGCCACGGGAGGATCGTCGGGGTGCAATGCCATCCGTACATCCGAGTCTTCAGCGACCGGCAGCACCCGCTTGATGAAGTACTCGTAGTTGTCCCACATCTCCTCGGCAGAGTACTCGCGGCCGAACTTCTGCTTCTCGACCGACTTGCGGAACACGTCGAGGTCGAACACCCGCACCGAGTAGCCTCGATGGACCACTCGACCGGTGCTGTACGTATTGCCCGGGTGAAACGCATAGCCGGCCACGGGGATTTTGAGTCGTCCCAGGGCCTTGAGAAAGTCCTGGTACTCGCGGATCTCGGCGTCGCGTTTTGGTCGTCCCAGGCCGATATTGAGCGAGCCCTGGACCGGGTGGACGGCCGAGTAGATCTGGATGTCATGCCTGGCAAACCGCTTCTGCAGCTCACCCAGGAAGGCCAGGTTGGCCTGTTGTCGGGTCAGGTCGACTCGAACCGATCTCAGCCCCACCTGCTGCAGAAAGGTCATGTCGTCGTCGCTGAGCGACCCGGGCACCCGGCGGGCCAGCTTGACGTTTTGGGGGTCGTATTCATCGATCGGCGTGCGTGGCCTAGCGGCGGCGGCGGTAGTGGGTTGAGGTGAGACGAGTGAACCGGCGGTGAGCAGTCCGGCCGCCAACAGGAAGTCACGGCGTTTGGTGGTCTGGTCGGTCATGGTCGGCTCCCAGGTGGTGTCGTTTGTCGACGGGTTTGATGAACCAGTTGGCCACCAGCGCGATGCCCAGCAGTGCGGCCATCAGGTACATGGTCGAGTTGTACAGAGTAGCCCGCGGGTCGGCGGTGCCATCGGGCAACAGTGCCAGCAGGTTGCCGATATCGACAGTCTTGGTGGCGACCAGTGCGTCGAGCTGTTCTTTGCCGGCGTCGAACTTCGCTCGGAAGGCATTGGAGTCGACTCGGGCCGCGAGGTCTCGGATCGCCGCCAGCCTTTTGTGCTCGCGAAGCGATGTGATGGCCAGGGGTCCCAGCACCCCCGCGGTGCTCCAGGCCGTCAGCAGTCGCCCGTGGATGCCACCGACAAACCGGCTGCCGAACAGGTCGGAGAGGTAGGCGGGGATCGTGGCGAATCCGCCTCCGTACATCGTGAAGATGATCATCGTGGCGGCATAGAAGTAGACCAGCCAGACGGCGGTCGGGTCGGCACTGACGCCGGCGGCGGCAAACGGGATCGAGAGGTACAGCGCGATGCCGAGCACGAAGAACAGCGTGTAGGTGGGCTTGCGTCCGATACGGTCCGAGACGCTGGCCCAGAAGAAGCGGCCGAGCATGTTGAAGACGCTGATCATCAGCACGTAGGTCGTGGCGAATCCCTCGTCGACCAGGTCGGGCAGTGTCGTGCCGAAGATCTCGGTCATCATCGTCTTGGCCACGCCCAGTACGCCGATGCCGGCGGTGACGTTGAAGCACAGGACGATCCAGATCAGATAGAACTGCGGGGTCCGAACCGCACGATCGATGCTCACATCGTGTCCGCTGATCATTTTTTTCTGGGCCGCGTCTTCGGTCGGAGGCGTCCATCCCTGGGGCACCCAGCCCTCGGCCGGGATCCGGTAACAGAACGACGCGACCAGCATGACCAGGAAGTACCCGATGCCCAGTACCAGGAAGGTCTCGGCGACTCCCACGCTGCCGGTGCCGACTAGGTAGGCGACATCCACCCCGTTCTCGGTCACCACGACCACGTCTCGCAGTTCACCGGCCACTTCGGCGACTCGTCGAGCACCGCGGGTGACCACCTGGACCCCCGTGTCGAGTTTCTCGGGAGCGACGTAGAAGAGTTCCAGCAGCCATTTCTTGAGCGGTGCTCCGATCATGGCTCCTCCGCCGAAACCCATGATCGCCATCCCGGCTGCCATGCCGCGTCGGTCGGGGAACCAGCGGATCAGGGTGCTGACCGGTGAGACGTACCCCAGCCCCAGTCCGCAGCCACCGAGGGCTCCGTAGCCGAGGTAGACCAGCCAGAGCTGGTGAGTCCAGATGCCGGCGGCCCCGACCAGGAAGCCTCCGCCCCAGCACGTCGCCGCCACCGTGCCCACCACCCTCGGCCCGACTTTTTCGAGCCACTTGCCGGCCACCGCGGCCGAGAGGCCCAGGAAGACGATGGCGACGGTGAAGATCCAGACCACGCTGCTCAGCGACCAGTCGGCGGCGGCCGGGCCCACCACGCCCTGGACCCGTTCCAGAGGTGGGTTGAAGATGCTCCAGGCGTAGACCGACCCGATGCACAGGTGGATGGCGACCGAGGCGGGAGGAACCAGCCAGCGGTTGAAGCCGGGTCCGGCGACAATGCGGTCCTTGGAGAACAGCCGGGACATCTGCCGGAGGATCCTCTGTGGGTGAAATGTGGGTGCCGCGTGACGACTCAACATATCCCAGCCCCCCGGTGCTCGGCAACGTGCTCACCGCAGTCGCCGCTTTACTTTCGTATCGGCGGTGGTCAAGAATGATCGGCTGATCTGAACCTGTGACGGGATCGAGTCCCGGGGAGTGTCTTGTGATGAGTCGGCGACTGGTGATGCAGGTGACGGTGGTTGCGGCCTTGTTCCTGGCAGATCTCAGCTCGGTCGCCCGGGCTCAGAAGACCGAACTGCCGGACTACCCGCGGCTGAACACCTCGAGGACCTACCGGGTGGACCCCGCCTGGCCCCAGCGTCCCGACGGACTCGAGTGGGACCACGTGCCGGGCGTCTTTGTCGACAGCAGTCAGCAGGTGTGGATTTTCACCCGCACCAACCCGTCGGTGCAGATCTTCACCACCTCGGGCCGCCACGTCCGTTCGTGGGGCACGGATCTGTTTGGTCGTCCTCACCAGATCAAGCTCGATCACGAGGGCAACGTATGGGTGGCCGACCAGGGGAACCACTGCGTGTTGAAGATGACCCCATCGGGCAAGACGCTGCTGGTGCTGGGCACACGTGGCGAGTCGGGCGATGACCGGCTGCACATGAATAACCCGACCGACATGGTCGTGTCGCCCACCGGCGACGTGTTTGTCTCGGACGGCTACGCCAACAGTCGCGTGCTTCATTTCGACAAGCGTGGCCGGTTTGTGAAGATGTGGGGCAAGCTGGGAGTGCGACCCGGGGAGTTCAGCCTGCCGCACGCGATCGTGATGGATTCCAAGGGCCGGCTCTATGTCGCCGACCGCAACAACGCTCGGGTACAGGTCTTCAACCAGGCCGGCAAGTTCCTGGACCAGTGGCGGCACATCGTGGTGCCGTGGGGGCTGTGCGTGACGGCGTCTGATGAGATCTGGGTCTGCGGATCCGGGCCGATGGGATGGCGCAAGGACGACGTGGTGCTGGGCGTGCCGCCGGCCAACCAGGTGCTGGTGAAGTTCTCGACCGCAGGCAAGGTGCTCGAATACGTCATCATCCCCAAGGGGGAGGATGGAAAGGAGCGGCCCGGCGAGTTGAACTGGGTGCACTCGATCGCGGTCGACAAGGCGGGCAACCTGTACTGCGGCGACATCAACGGCAAGCGGGCTCAGAAGTTCGTGCTGACCTCCTCGTCCAAGCAGGCAACTAAGCAGGTGGTGAAGAAACGATGACGCAGTTGCAGTTGGCACTGGACGAGCCCGATCTCGAAGTCGCTGTGACTCGCGGTCGCGAGTTGATCGACCTGGTCGAGATCATCGAGGTGGGCACGCCGCTGGTGATCGAGTACGGCATGGAATCGGTACGTCGGATCCGTGAGGCGTGTCCCGGTGTGGAGGTCCTGGCGGATCTGAAGGTGATGGACGCCGGACGTCTCGAGGCATCACTGGCGTTCCGTGCGGGTGCCGACTGGGTCAGCGTGCTGGGCGTGGCCGCCGACGTCACGGTGCGGGGAGTGATCGAGGCGGCCGGTGATGCCGGCGGCCGGGTGATGGTCGACCTGATCGGCTGCCCCGACATACCGGGCCGAGCGGCGGATCTGCTGCGATTGGGAGCCGACGTGATCTGCGTGCACACGGCGTTTGATCGCCAACCCTCCGGTGCCCATCCACTCGATGAACTCTCCCAGTTGCTCGAAGTGACCCCCTCGGACCGTGCGGCGGTGGCCGGGGGGATCCGGCCCGAGACTCTGCCTCAGGTGCGCGAACTCGCACCCCGGATCGTTATCGTGGGCAGCTACCTGGCCGATCACAGTCGGCCGCGGGAGGCGGCGATCGAGATGAACGAGTTGTTGATGGGGGAACGGGTGCCGTGAGTGTCCGGGACCGGGCGGTGCGGATCGCCGAGGAAATCGGAGCGTCGGTTGGCCGGATCGACGATGACCGGGCGGCGGAGCTGGTCGATGCGATCGACGGGGCGGGGCGGGTGTTCGTGGCCGGAGCCGGTCGATCGAGGCGGTCGGTCGAGTCGTTTGCCATCCGGTTGTTGCACCTGGGCATCGCGGCTCACGTGGTGGGTGAGACGACCACGGGGGCATTGGGTCCCGGCGACCTGCTGCTGGTCGGCTCGGGATCCGGTTCGACCGGATCGCTGGTGACGATTGCCCGGCGTGCTGTCGAGGCGGGTGGCCGGGTGGCGTTGGTGACGATCCGGAACGGGTCTGTGATCGGGGAATTGGCCGACGTCGAGCTGTTTGTGCCGGCTCCGACACCGAAGCTGGAAGGTCCGAGCGAGGCCGAGTCGATTCAGCCGATGGGTTCGTTGTTCGAGCAGAGCCTGCTGGTGGTGCTGGACGCGGTGGTGCTGGCGTTGATGGAGCGACGTGGCGAGGGTTCCGAGACGATGTTCTCGCGGCACACCAACCTCGAGTAGTCCTGCGTCGTTGCTTCACCAACGGTGCCCGGTATCCTTGGTCCTGTTCAGTCCTGTTCAGTCCTGTTCAGTCCCTGT
This sequence comes from Planctomycetota bacterium, assembly GCA_963578885.1. Taxonomy (GTDB): domain Bacteria; phylum Planctomycetota; class Planctomycetia; order Planctomycetales; family Planctomycetaceae; genus UBA8437. The sequence goes on along the minus strand of CAUZEQ010000052.1, from coordinate 916 downwards.
TCAGTCAAATTCGCTCCTCTTCCGGCTCGACGAGCTTCAAAATGCCCAAGACAATCACCGCGGCCGTTTTGACCAACGAAACCGGCGCCCACCTGGGAGCCTACTTCCCCGCGTTGGCGGCGAGTCCCGAGGCGACGCGGGTTGTGCTGGGTGATCCCAGCGGTCAGGCGGTCGCGGGCGCAAAGCGGGGCCTGGGTGAGAAGCTCGCCAAGGTGTACCGCAGCCATGCCGAGTTGCTGGCGGCGGAGAAGCCGGCCCTGGCGCTGGTCTCGCTCGAGTCCCGGTCGGCTCCGGCCGTGATCCGCCAGGCCCTGAAAGCAGGCTGCCACGTGTTTGCCGAGAAGCCGGCGTGTGTGAAGGCCGAGGATTTTTCCGAGCTGGTCAAGCTGGCCGACAGCAAGCACCTGCACCTGATGCTGGCCTTGGCCAACCGTACCAATCCCGAGACCCAGGTGGCTCGGAAGCTGGTCACCGGTGGTGAGATCGGCAAGGTGTACGGAATCGAATTGCACATCATCGCGGACCAGACACGATTGAAGAGCCCGGCGTACCAGAAGCGCTGGTATGCCCAGAAGGCACGAGCCGGCGGCGGTCACCTGGCGTGGCTGGGGATTCACTGGCTGGACCTGGCGACCTACCTGACCGGAACGCATGCGACTCATGTCACCGGTTTCTCGGCCAACGTGGGCGGGCAGCCGCTGGATGTCGAGGATTCCGCGGCGGTCGCTTTGAGGTACGCCAACGGCACGCTGGGCACGTTGACGTCGGGCTATTACCTCGACCGCGGCTATCACACTCATATCAAGATCTGGGGTTCCCAGGGCTGGGTGCAATTGGAGCGTGTCGAGGGCAAGCCGTTGACCTGGCAGAGTTGGAAGCCGGGTTCCAAGTCGGGTGTTCAGACCTGGCAGGGCAA
>CAUZEQ010000051.1:0-21240 GCA_963578885.1 Planctomycetota bacterium | reverse complement strand
ACGCATCTCTGAGATTCGCTCGGCGGCTGACGGCCGGCAGGCTCGACTGGTCGGGCGTCCGACGCACCTTGCGGAGTATATGCCTGCCCATCGGCACACGCAAGCAGCGACCCAGTACCGCCGCCAGCGTTTCCGCCTGGTTGTGCGGCTGTGAGATCCGTTTGGTCCAGTGCTGAGGCACCGGCACCACCACGTCGACACCCAGCCCCGACAACGCCTCGCCACGACACTCATAGAACCACTCGCCCATGGCCCAGACCAGCGGCCGGGCCACCCCCGACTTGCCCCGGATGCATGCCACCCGCAACAGTCCCTCGTACAAGCCCAGTCGCTCGACTCCCTCGAATGACAACACCCGCCGCCGGCAATGCCAGCACCCAACCACCCGGTCGGCATCCACGTGAGGCCCCGCCCCCTGGCCGCAGCGACCACAGCGATTCCGCAAATCGACTCCCACCTCGTGACAACACCCAGGGCACAAACCCCGTCCGCCACCGATTCCGCACAACGGGCAATGGCGGGGATAGACCAGGTCCCCCAGCAGACTTGCCGCACTCGAAAGAACCGCAAGACCCGCCGCGGACCGCTGCAACACACCTCGCATCGGGAACCCCCCATGGCCCCCGTGCCTCACCAACCCGCTCCCAGTCTAAGCCGTTCCCACCTCCAGCGGGCACCCCCTTTCCGTTCGGCGACTGGACGCGGCACCTCGGGACCCACACGATGGACCGGTCACCATGAAACGGATCTTCCCGGTCATCTCCCTGATTACTCTGCTGCTGGTCGTCGGCACCGTCGGATTCTCCGCGATCACCGGCCGGGGACCGATCGAATGCCTCTACCTGTCGGTGATCACACTGATGACCGTCGGCTACCGCGAACCGGAACCGATCGGCGAAGCGGGCATGGTCTTCGTCATCGTCTACCTGCTGTGCGGAGCCAGCACCTTCATGTACCTGATCACCTCGATCGGACGCTGGATCGTCTCGGATCAAGTTCGACACGCGCTGGAGCAAAGAAGAATGCAACAGAACATCAACAAGATGTCCGAGCACCTGATCGTGTGCGGCTGCGGACAGATGGGTGAGATCATCTGCCGGCAGCTGGCCAACCAGAAATGCGAGTTCGTCGTCATCGAGAACAGCATCGAGCGGATCCAGGAGGTGTGCGTCCCCGAGGGCTGGACCTACCTGCACGGGGACGCCACCGACGACGGGATGCTCGAACGGGCCGGGCTGCTTCGAGCCGGTGGACTCGCCGCGGTCCTCTCCTCCGACGCCGATAACCTCTACGTCGTACTCACGGCTAGTATGGACAACCAGCCGCTGACCATCGTGGCACGGGCGGCCGAGGAGTCCGCCGCTCGAAAGCTCAAGCAGGCCGGAGCCCGACACGTGATCAACCCGTACCGGGCTGGAGCGATCCGCATCGCGCGACTGATGCTCCACTCGGGATTCGAAAACCTGATGGAAATCGTTGACGGACACCACGCCGACCTGGAACTGGCCGAGTTGCCCGTCGACGACGGCGGACCGCTGGCCGGGCTGGTAGTCAGCCAGAGCCCATTGCCGGAGCGGGAACTGATGGTGATCGCCATCAGGCACGCCGATGGATCACGGCAGATGCCGGTGGGAGGCGGTGACCTGATGAGCCAGGGAGACTCGATCCTGGTCGTCGGCAAGCAGGCCGCCATCCACGAGTTCGTGGCCGAGTCGAAGACGCCTTGAGTCCCGCAAAAGGGGTCAGGCCCCGCCACGATCCGCCAAAGGCGGACCAGACCCCGGGCCTGGGGCCAGAATGTCGAGGCAATCCGGATCGGTGTGATCCAGCCTCGGCAAGTCGCCCGGCGGAAACAGGTGGTTGTACTTCAGGCCGCTGCCGGTGTTGAACAGCACGATCCGCTCATCGGCACCCAGCCAACCGCTCTCACGCAACTGCTTGGCCGCTGCCCAGACCGCCCCGGCCTCGGGGCAGACAAACATCCCCTGCCCGGCCGCCATTTCCGAGACGGCCTCGAGCAACGCCTCGTCGCTGATCGAAATCGCCGTCCCGCCGCTCTGGGCCAGCACCTCCAGCATCAGGAAGTCTCCGATCGCCGAGGGGACACGCAGTCCCGAGGCCACCGTGCTGGCGTTCTCGAATGGCTCGGCCGAGTCCGCTCCCGACTCGAAGGCACGGACCACCGGAGCACAATGCTCCGCCTGCACCACCACCATCCGGGGCCGAGCCTTGCCGATCCAGCCCAATCGCTGCATCTCGTCGAACGCCTTCCACATCCCGATCAGCCCCGTGCCGCCTCCGGTGGGGTAGAAGATCACATCGGGCAACTGCAACGCCTCTTCACCGGCAGCGGCGGCCAGGTCGAAGGCCAGCTCGTAACCCATCGTCTTCTTGCCCTCGATCCGGAACGGCTCCTTGAGCGTCGAGAGATCGAACCAGCCGAACCGCTCGCTGCCGGCGCCGACCAGCTTGCCGCAGTCACCGATCAGGCCGTTGACCAGGTGCACCCGCGCACCCCCCACGGCCGACTCGATGATGTTCGACGGTGGAGTGTCCTCGGGCATGAACAGCACGCAGTCCATCCCCGCCGCCGCAGCGTAATAGGTCGCAGCGCCCGCGGCGTTGCCCGCCGAGGGAAGTGCGATCGAGGTGACTCCCAACGACTTGGCTCGAGTCACCGCCGCCGACATCCCCCGCGCCTTGAAACTGCCGGTCGGGTTGAACGACTCGTCCTTGACCCACAGGTTGCTGAACCCCTCAAACACACCCTCGGCACGACACCGCAACAACGGAGTCTGACCCTCGCCCAGGGAGACCACCTCCTGAGCATCCGCGGCCGGCAGCACCTCGAGGAATCTCCACATCGAACGAGTCGATCGGCCGCGGACGGCTTCGGGAGTGAACGAACCGGCCAGACGCTCGAGATCGTAGCCCACCAGCAACGGCTTGCCGCAGCTTGTGCACAGGTTCTGTAACAACTCGATCGCATGGTCGGCGCCGCAGGCCGAACAACTCAGGCTGGTGTGCACGGTGGATCTCGGCTCTCTGGGACACGGCAGGCAGAAATGGGGAGCAGGTGATCGGGCCACCAAGCGTATCGAGGGGCCGATCCGACAGCGAGCCCCCGCGGCCACCTCGGAGACTCAGCAATGAGCCGCCTCGACCAGGCCCTCGATCCAGTCCCCGACCCGATCCAGAACCACACCGCGGTCCTCGCCGTCCACAGCGATCGGTTCCAGCCGAGACACCAGCGCCGAACCGACGATCGCGCCCTGGGCGATCCCCCGCAAACTCCGGATGTGCTCGGCCTGGCTGATCCCGAAACCCACCGCCAGAGGCAGCTCGGTGCGACTTTGCAGGTCCGCCAACTGGGCCGACAACTCAATGGGCACCGACTCGCGGGCACCGGTGGTGCCGGCGACCGAGATGCAATACAGGAACCCACTGGCCGCCGAGAGGATCGCGTCCAGCCGCGAGGAGGGCGTGGTCGGAGACACCAGCTGGACCAGGTCGAGACCTCCGCCGGAGGCCACCTCGGCCAACTCGCTCGACTCCTCGCCAGGCAGGTCCGGCACGATCATCCCGCTGAATCCCGACTCCGCCGCTCTGGCAACGAACTGGGCCGGACCACGCCGGTAGATGATGGCATAGGAGACCATCGCGACCAGAGGCGGAGTCGACTCGGGATCGAGCTCACCGAACCGCTCGAAGATCTCCTCGACCCGCAGACCACCCTCAAGAGCACGCTGGTAGGACGCCTGGATCACCGGTCCATCGGCGATCGGGTCGCTGTAGGGAAAACCCACCTCCACCAGGTCCACTCCGCGACGAGACAGCTCACCAACCACCGCCAGCGTGGTGTCCAGGTCCGGGTCTCCGGCAGTGACGAACGGCATGAACGCCATCTGGCCCGCCTCTCCCAACACCGCAAACCGCTCGGCAATCCGGCTCGAACCGCTCATGCTGATGCCGACTCCCCGTCAGCGGCATCCGCCGCGGACACATCGGACACATCGAGCAACCGGGACACCTCCGCCACGTCCTTGTCACCACGCCCCGACAGGCAGACAACGACCGCTTCGTCGGATTCCATCCCCCCGGCGACCCGGCAGGCGTGAGCCACCGCGTGAGCACTCTCGACCGCGGGGATGATCCCCTCGGTGCGCACCAGCTGACCGAAGGCTTCCAGCGCCAGAGGATCCTCAACGCTGCAATAGTGCACCCGCCCGGTCTCCTTCCAGTAACTGTGCTCGGGGCCGACCCCGGGGTAATCGAGTCCGGCCGAGACGCTGTGCACGTCCTGGGTCTGGCCGTCGTCATCCTGCAGCACGTAGCTGAGACTCCCGTGCAGGATGCCCGGCTGCCCGAAACTCAAGGGGCTGGCATGCTCACCGGCGCCCGGACCCACCCCGCCCGCCTCGACACCCTCCAACCGCACCCCCGCGTCATCGATCAACGGGTGAAACATTCCCGCGGCGTTGGAACCGCCCCCGACGCAGGCCACCACCACCTCGGGCAACCGCCCGAGCGTTTCCAGGCACTGGGCCCTGGTCTCGCGGCCGATCACCGACTGGAAGTCGCGGACCATCATCGGGAACGGATGAGGCCCGACAACGCTGCCGATGACGTAGTGAGTCGTCTCGACACTGCCCATCCAGTCTCTCATCGCCTCGTTGATCGCGTCCCGCAGCGTGCACGAGCCGCTCGAGACGCCCCGCAGCTGTGCACCGAGCATCCGCATGTTGTGCACGTTGGGCTGCTGACGACGCATGTCCTCGGTGCCCATGTAGACGACGCATTCCAACCCGAAGCGGGCACAGGCGGTCGCGGTGGCCACCCCGTGCTGGCCCGCTCCGGTCTCGGCAATCACCCGCGTCTTGCCCATCCGCCTGGTCAGCAGCAACTGGCCGATCGTGTTGTTGATCTTGTGGGCGCCGGTGTGATTCAGATCCTCGCGTTTCAGATAGATCCGGGCCCCACCCACCTGGGCCGTCAACCTCTCGGCAAAATACAACGGGCTCGGACGACCGACGTAACTGCCCAGCAACTGCTCGAACTCGGCACAAAACTCCGGGTCGTGCTTCGCCTTCAGGTACTCGTCGGTCAGCTCCTCGAGCGCCCGCATCAGCGTTTCGGGCACGAAGCGACGACCGAACGGGCCGAACCGACCGAATTCGTCGGGCACGTGGCTGGTGGCGGACGTCATCGGGAGCCCCGCAACTGGGAAACCGGCAAGCTGCCATTATTCTGGTCGGCCCCGAAACGGTCAACGGCCGCCAGCCCCCGAACTGGACCTTGTTTGACACGCCCACACGTCGCTCACATGATGACCGCCTGCGATTGCACCGGTGTGTTGGGTTCCGAGACTGCCATGTTCCAGATGCAAGTTCCCTCCGATGACGCAGCCGTCGCCGCGCTCTTTCAGCGAGGTGAAGCGGTGATCCCCGGTGGAGTCTGTTCGAGCACTCGGAGGAACCAGGCGTGGGACTCGCCGGTTTACGCACAGAAAGCCGACGGCAGCCGCTTCTGGGATGTCGCCGGCCGCGAGTTCCTGGACTTCTCGATGAGCCACGGAGCGACGCTCCTGGGGCACAACCCCCAGTGCCTCAAGCAGGCCATGCAGACCGCCTGGGACCACGGCGTGCTCTGCAGCATGGACACCCCCTTCCACGTCGATCTCGCCGAAGAACTCTGCGGGATCATCCCCTGTGCCGAGCGGGTCCGCTTCACCAACTCGGGCTCCGAAGCCACCCTGCACGCGCTGCGGCTGTGCCGGGCCGCCAGTGGACGCGATAAGATCATCCGCTTCTTCGGTCACTTCCACGGCTACCACGAATTCACCTACATCGCCGGACACCCCCCCGCCGACCAGCTCGATGCCAGGCCGCCCTACCGCGAGAGTGCCGGGATTCCCGAGTCGATGGCCGAGTTGATCATCCCGCTCCAATACAACGACATCGATCTCCTCGAAGAGGTCGTCTCGGCCCACGCCGGGGAAGCCGGGACGCTGCTGATCGAGCCGGTCGTCTACAACTGCGGCTGCATCACGCCGGCAGCGGGGTTTCTCGAGGCCGCTCGCGAACTGGCCGACCGCTACGACCTGGTGCTGTTCTTCGACGAGGTGCAGTCGTTCGCCAAGGCCAGCCCCGGTGGAGCCCAGCAGGATTTCGGGGTCACGCCCGACATCTGCACGATCGGGAAGTCGCTGGGCGGCGGCCTGCCGCTCTCGGCCATCGCCGGCCGAGCCGACCTGATGGAACTCTACGCCCCCTGCGGACCCGTCGCACACTCGGGCACGTTCAACGCACCGCTCACCTCGATCCTCTCGGGCCTGGCCTTCGTCGACCACATCAAGCGACCCGGTTTCTGGAAGACTATCAACGGGCTGGGAGAAGTCCTGTTCGGGGAACTCCAGCAGATCGCCGCCCGCAGCCGGGTGCCGGTCGTGTTTCAACACCACGGCAGCCGATTCGGGATCATCTTCGGCACCCGCGAACCGGTCACCAACTACCAGCAGGCACTGGTGCACAACCCCGAAACGATGCTCGAGTTCTGCCGCCAGACGACCCGGCGCGGGGTCTACTTTCACGACTACGGCGGAAGCCCGTGCCACCACGGCTACTCGCTGGCCCACTCGCTGAAGGACATCCACCAGGCACTCTCGGCCATCGAAGACTCGCTGCAGGCCATGGGTTAGCCCGCCTGCGGCGGATTGAAGAACTCGGACCCTGGGGTCAGACGCCGCCCACAACGGGGTTTGCTCCACCTGTCGCGTTTCACAGGCGGGGCCTGACCCCTTCTTCGAGTTGCAACAAGTGCTGGTTGAAAAGGGGTCAGGCCCCGCCTGCGTGCCGTTCTGGGTGGAGCGGGACTTTCTGTGGGTCCGCCGAAGGCGGATCAGACCCCGTCCCGTCTCCGAGTATGCGTTCTTCAACCCGCCGCAGGCGGGTCAGGCGGCCCCCGGGCATCGGACTTGTATTTGATCCGAACCTGCTACATTGGGCTCATGCCGGTCAAAGTCCGCTGTCGCAAGTGCGAAAAGGTCTTCGCCGCGCCCGACCGGGCACGGGGTAAGGCCATTCGCTGCCCCGAATGCCGTGAGCCGGTCAAGGTGCCGGGAGACAAACGGAAACCAACGGCCAAAACAGGCTCGGCAGCCGGGTCCGAAGACGAAACCGTGTTCTCGTCTCTGGATCTCAGCCAGGCCGAAGACAAGACCGCCCGGCTCTGCCCCAAGTGCGCCTCGGAAGTCAGCACCGACGAAAAGACGTGCCCCTATTGCCACGTCGACCTGCAGACCGGAGTCGTCAGCTCGCGGATGCAGAAACGGCTCAAGCGCAAGGGACCCAATCCCACGCTGTTCTACAAGGCCGCGTGGGGTGACAGCTGGAGATTCATGCTCTCCAACCAGCGTTTGGCCATCCAGACCTGGATCGTCAATATCATCGTGGTCCTGATGCAGACCGGCATGGTGTTCGTCAGCTTCTGGATCGTGGTCACCTTCCTGCCAGACGTCCCCGACGAACTCCAGCAGATGCAAATGGGGAACGAGGAGAAGGAAGACGAACCCTACCAGGTCCCGCTGCTCTCGGAACTGCTGCTCAAGGACGGGTTCCAGATCATGAGCGGACTGACGGTGTTTGTCTACATGATCATCATCGGCTGGATCTGGACGATGGCGGTGCAGATCACCCGCACCACGATGGCCCGCAAGACCCAGGCCAAGCGACTCTCGTTCCAGTTCGTCGACTCGCTCGCCAACGGGTTCAAGATGTATTTCTGGGGGTTCATCTTCCCACTGCCGGTGATGATCTTCGCCGCGCCGGTGATGGTGCTGATGGCCGTAGGAGCCGCGGCACTCCAGGCTAGCGATGCCCCCCAGGCCGCCGCATTCATGGCCGTCCCGGTGCTGATCATCGGCGGAGTCGTCAACCTCATGATCCTCCTGACCATCCCCTCAGCCCTGGCTCACATGGCGCAGAATCACACCTACAAGGCCTGGTCGTTTCCGCTGATGGCCATGACAGCCCTCCGCAACATCGCACCCACGCTCTACCTGGCGCTGATTGGCCTGGTGGCGATCATCCTGCCTGTGGCAGTCTTTGGGGGCGGCTTTGCACTCGTGCAATTCGTGCTCAAGGAACAATTCGGCCCACCGCACCTGCTGGCGTGGACGAAACTCGCCGGCTTCGGAGGCGCCTCCGAAGGAGTCGTCGTCGACATCGTATTTCCCTGGAAGGGAGTCGGGGGGTACGTCGGCACGGTCATCATCGGGACCCTGGTCGCAGCCTATGCGATGATCTTCTGGATGAGAGCCGTGGGTCTTTATGCCTACTACTTCCAGCAACGGCTCGGGCTGGTCCAGCGGACCCGACCCGGTGACATCGCGGGATTCTGGGCCCGCTACATCGCCGTGCTGGTCGACTGCCTGATCATCGCCGTGGTGGGGTGGATCTTCGAGCCGATCGAGCTGTGGAAGATGAACGAAAAGGGCAAGCTGGTGTCGCTGTTGATCGGCGGACTCGCCGTCTTCTTCGTCACGAAATTCGGCTTCGCCCTGGGACTCGTACTCGGCTACCTCGCACTGCTCCCGGTCTGCGGCTTCAGCTACTTCGCCCGTTCCGAAGCTTCCAAGGAACAGGCGACCCTCGGTAAGGAAGCCGTCGGGATCATCGTCACCGGGCCCAACGGTGAGAGACTGACGTTCAAGAAGTCGGCCTTCCGCGCCCTCATGAAACTCATCCTCTTTCCCGCCTCCTTCATCGCCGGGTTCACACCCAGGAAACAGGCCCTGCACGATATGGCCGCCAGCACGCTGGTGGTCTTCCGAGGCGATCTCGACCGCGAATAGGACCTGGCAATCCGGCGGCAGACCGCGACCGTTGACACCCCCCCGCGACGATCTACAATTGGAGATCGAGCCGCGTCGACAGCCTGACACCTCTCACGTCGGGCGACGTACGCGGCCTGCCCAGGTGGCCCGGCTGGCCGCCGTCGGTTCGAACCCCATGCCGGGGACCCGGACGACTCGCAGACGACGTCGCCCCGATGCCCGACGACTCCTGCCAACACCACGCACACCACTCACACCACTCACAACTCCCACCCCACTCACGATGGCACCATGGTCGGCAGGAACTCCAAGGATCTCTTCGACGAAAGCACGATGAGCTTCGGGGACCACCTCGAAGTCCTCAGAATCCACCTCTTCAAGGCGCTGATCGGGCTGTTCATCGGAGTGATTTTGACGCTGGTCTTCGGCGACCGGCTGGTCGCAGTCATCCGCTCACCGCTCGACGACGCGTTGCGGGCCCAGGGGATCACCAGCCAGGACGATATCACCGGCTTCAACCTCTGGGACCAACTGAAGGCGTGGGTCACAGGAACCGAACTCTACGACGGGAAATCCGGGATCACCGGTGAGGGCGTCAGGGTGCTGGCCACGTTTCCCTCGCTCAAGGAAGTCGACCTCTCCGGCACCAGGGCCGCCACAGCCGACCTGCAGAACCTCGATGCGGCACGCCCCGAGCTGCTGATCCAGGCCAATGCCGTCGCCGTCGCCGGGCTCGCTGATCTCGTCGAGTTCGGAGTCCGCTGCCAGCTCGACGAACAGCACCGGGTCACCTCCGTCGGGCTCGCCGGACCCGAGATCAATGACGAACACCTGCTGAGACTCGATCCCGTTCGACTCAAGGACGTCATCGCACTGGACCTCCGAGACGCCAGCATCACCGACGACGGACTCGAATACGTCATCCGGCTCAAGCAGCTCCAACGACTCAACCTCACCGGCACCGAAGTCACCGACGACGGGATCCAGACCCTCACCGCGCTCAAACAACTCAGGACCCTGCTCGTCACCAGCCCCTCGGTGACCGATGACGGGCTGCAGACCATCTGCAGTTTCAACCAGCTCGAAGAACTCAACCTCGTGGGAGCCTCGATCACCGACGCGGGACTCAAGCACCTGGAACAACTCAAATCGCTCACCTCCCTGGCAATCGCCGGCGGAGGAATCACCGACGTGGGACTGGCGACGATCGTCACGGCGTGCCCCAAACTGGTGAGACTCGAATTGGCCGGCACGAGGATCACCGACTCCGGCCTCAGCTCGCTGGGAGGTCTCAAGTCCCTCGAAATCCTCAACCTCAACGTCGATGCCAAGACCGCCAGCCAGACCGGCCGCGAAGCGTTCGTCTCGGTCAGCGAGCAGTCGAGCATCATCGCCTACGTCCAGCCGACTCAGATCGCCGAAGTCCTGCACCGGTCCAATCCTCAACGGTTCGAGAAACCCGTTGCGGTGCCCAACGAGAGACCTGTGCCGCTGCAGCTGGTTGCCGAAGAGTTCGCCATGTTCCGCACCACCACCGATCGCCTGAACCGGCCGATCACGCTCAATGTGCAGGAAGCCTTCATGACCTACCTCAAGGTCGCGCTGATCGGAGGCATCGTGCTGACCAGTCCGTGGATCTTCTACCAGGTCTGGCTGTTCGTCGCCGCCGGGCTCTACCCCAACGAACAACGCTACGTCTACGTCTTCCTGCCCTTCTCGCTGCTGCTGTTCTTCGGAGGAATCGCCTTCTGCTTCTTCCTCGTCTTCCCCTTCGTGCTCACGTTCCTGCTCGGATTCAACGAGTGGCTCGGAGTCACGCCCCAGATCCGACTCTCCGAATGGATCTCCTTCGCCGTGCTGCTGCCGCTGCTATTTGGAGTCAGCTTCCAGCTCCCACTCGTGATGCTCTTCCTCGACCGGCTCTCGATCTTCGACGCCGCGACCTACCGCGCCAAGCGGCGTGTCGCCATCCTCGTCATCTCGATCATCTCGATGATGCTCACACCCGCCGACCCGGCCAGCATGATCCTGATGATGCTCCCGCTGGTCCTGCTCTACGAACTGGGCATCTGGCTCTGCCAGTACATGGCCAGCCGCAACCCCTTCCAACCCGCGACACTCTGATCATCCCCCACCACCGGACTCATCAGGACTCATCAGGACTCATCAGGACTCATCAGGACTCATCAGGACTCATCAGGACTCATCAGGACTCATCAGGAAAACTCCCATGACCCACTCCCAAAACGGCCCCCGTTTTCCCTCACTCGCGCTTGCCGGACTGCTCGGGCTGGCCGCCGGAGCCCTGCTCTTTGGCAATGGACCTGGTGCTGAAGCCGAGGAGACCGACCGCAAGAGTCCTCGGGTGTTCGAACTGAGAACCTACACCACCGCCCCCGGGAAACTCGACGACCTCCACAAGCGGTTCGCCGATCACACGATGAAGATCTTCGCCCGGCACGGCATGAAGAACGTCGTCTACTGGACTCCCGATGACCCCAAGCTCAAGACCAATACCCTCGTCTACGTGCTCGCTCACAAGAACCGCAAGGCGGCTGCCAAGAGCTGGGATGCGTTCCGCAAGGATCCCCAATGGAAGAAGGCGTTTGCCGAATCGAGGAAGAACGGGCCGATCGTCACCCGGGTCGTCTCGAGATTCCTCAACCCCACCGACTACTCGCCCTTCAAGTGACCCCCGATGGCACCTCCGACCCTCGCCTGGACCGGCGACGCGGCCACCGGCCACCTGGTGCTGCTCGATCAGACCCGATTGCCCCTGGACGTCACGCAATGCGTCTGCCGGCAACTCGAGGACGTGGTCGAAGCCATTCAGAGCCTGAGGGTTCGAGGCGCTCCGGCGATCGGAGTCGCCGCGGCCTACGGAGTCGTGATCGGGTTGCAGACGGCTCGAGACGCTTCGCGGAGAGAATTCGATGAACGGCTGGAGGAGGTCCGCTCGATCCTGGCCGCCAGCCGACCCACGGCAGTCAACCTGGTCTGGGCACTCACGCGGCTGGCCCAGACTGCCCGGGACCACCCCGAACTGCCTGCCCCCGACGTTCACGACCGGCTGCTGCTGGAAGCCGCCGCGATCATGGACGAGGACCGGCAGACGTGCGAAGACATCGGTCGGCACGGAGCCGCATTGCTGGCCAACCGCACCGGCGTGCTGACTCACTGCAACGCCGGTGGACTGGCCACCGCCGGATCGGGGACCGCGCTGGCAGTCCTGTTTGCCGCCGCAGATCTCGGAGCGGAACTCAGGGTCTACGTCGATGAAACCCGGCCGCTGCTGCAGGGGGCCCGCTTGACCACCTGGGAACTCACCCGATACGGCATCCCCAACACCCTGATCTGTGACTCGATGGCCGCCTGGGCCATGCAGCAGGGACGCGTCGAAGCGGTGATCACCGGAGCCGACCGGATCGCCGCCAACGGCGATGTCGCCAACAAGATCGGCACCTACTCCCTCGCCGTGCTCGCCAGAGAACACGACGTGCCGTTCTTCGTCGCCGCACCACAAAGTACGTTTGATCTCTCGATCGAAAGCGGTGATGAGATCCCGATCGAGGAACGGGACGGGGCAGAGATCACCCACGGCTTCGGACGCCAAACCGCTCCCGATGGAGTCGATACCTGGAACCCCGCCTTCGATGTCACCCCCGCACGACTGATCACCGCGCTGGTGACCGAGCACGGCGTGATCCAGCCGGTCTCCACTGCTCGGATCGCACAGGTGCTTTGTCTCGACGGAGGCCGACGATGACCCTCCGCAGTGTCCTGGTCATCGGCGATTCGCCCCACGCTGCCCGGCTGCGCGAAGAACTCGACCACGACCCGCACAGCCGGATCCAACTCGAAGACGCCCCGCTGCCGGACCTGGTGGTCCTGGCCGGAGCCGAAGAGCAGGACCTCGCCGTGGCACTCTCGCTGATCGAAAGCGATCGGCCGCTGGTGATCGTCGCCGGAGAGCACCTGGGCCCCGCGGTGCTGCACCGCCTGGCACTCGTCGCCGCCAATTCCGAATCAACCCTCCTCTGCTGGCTGCCTGCCGTCAGAGGCCTCAAGCGCACCGAACTCTCGAAGGAGACCGTGATCACGCTGAGACTTGATCGAGCCGACAATCGGCCCGCCCTGAGCCTGCTCTTCGATGACCTCGCTCGACTCATCCGACTCGCCGGACCCTTCGACCAGGTCACCGCCACGCTCGAAACCGCAGCCACCGTTACCCTCAGCTCGGACAACGGAACCGTCGCCACCTGGACGCTCAGACCCACCTCCGGTCCCAATACCGCACACCTGCTGCTGGGTGATACACCACTGGAACTCGACGCCCCTGCCCCTGCCCCTGCCCCAACCGGTCCCGAAACCGCGTGGACCGAAGTTGCCAACCAGGACAACCACGCCAGTCATCTCGAACTCGATGAACTCCTCGACGTGGTCGAGACCTACGCGGCGATCCAGGAATCCGTCCGGCGGCGACGAGCCATCGACCTGCACCACGAACCGACGTCCGAACGAACCGTCTTCAAGAGCCAGATGGCCGCGGTCGGCTGCCTGCTCTTGCTGCTGACCCTGCTGGGACTCGTGGCCCTGCTGCTGCTGGGAGCACTGCTGGACCCCACCAACACCCGCAGCGGACGTGCCGATCGGGTCGGGTTTCTGCTCGAAGACGACGACTTCCAGGCCCGCTCCCCAAGTCTCTCCCCTAACGGGACAAAGCAACTGGACCTGATCGCCGGACGCATCGAACACGTCCAGGTGCCCGTCGTCGTCGCCGCCTCCAAAGACTCGCCGCTCGATGACCAACGGCGCGACGAGGTCGAAGCAGAACTCGATCGTCGGGGAATCCGGGTCGCACCCGGACGGGTCGTCATCGATTCACCACCCGCGGGATGGACCCGGACCCTGCTGAAAACCGCCCGCATCGCCTGGATCGCACCGCTGGTGCTGTTCCTCCTGCTCCAGGGACTCATCCTCGCCACCCGTGGCAGTAAGGCTCGCTCGACCCAACCGGCGGGCAACTCGAACACCACGGCAACACCTGGCGGTTGAGATCCCTCGCCCCCCGGCTCCCGCTCTACACCCCGATTGGGCCTCGACAGCCCTGCACCGGCTGTCCTATAAACCCGCGGTTCGAAGCGACACGTGTCTCGGTGTTCTCCAGCGTGTCGTCCCGTCCCCAGACCGATCCAGGGTGTTTCCGATGAACCGTGCCACGTGCTGCACCGGGGGATTGATGATGCTGTGGCTGATGGCGCTGGCCGGTTGCCAGTCGTCCATCTTCAATCCCGACCTCGGATCTCGCTTCCACCTGCCCGCCTTGTTCGGCGGAACCACCCAGGTGCCCAACCCCCCCGATTCCCTCGACGGTCCCGACACCGGACGCGCCCAGGTCAAAGCCACCACCGATCAGCCGCCTGGGCCGGATTCTCTCGAAGCACACCTCGCGGCCGGACGTGACGCCTTCTCACAGTCGCGACACACCGCCGCCGCCAGTCACCTCCAGGCCGTCCTCAAGAAACAGCCCCAGCACGTCGAAGCCCACCACCTGATGGCCATCATCACCGGCCGACAACGCGACTACACCGCCAGCGATCAACATTTCGAAACCGCCATCGCCGCTGAACCAGAAAATGCCAACCTGCTCAGCGACTATGGCTACCTGAAACTCAATCGCTTCGACCTCCAGACCGCCGAGTCTCTGCTGAGACGGGCTCTGAAGATCGAACCCCGCAACTCCTTCGCTCTCAATAACCTCGGCACCGTCCTCGCACGACAGGGACGTTACGACGATGCACTCGATGCGCTGAGACAAGCCGGCTCCGAATCCGAAGCCCAGGCCAAGATCGCTCAACTCTTCCCCAAGGGTCGACCCGCGATCAACGACACCGCAGCCAACACCGCAGCCCCCCCGATCACAGCCGACTCACCCCGGTCGCTGCCCGAGTTGACCGGAAACGGATTGCCGCCTCAAAGAGAAATCCAGGACGCCTCCACAGCCGCGACCCTCCCCGATGTGCCATTGGTCCCCTCGGCCTTCGGCCAGTCGCCGGCCCCGTCCACGTCGACCGCCGCACCCAATCCGCTCACAGCCTCCAACACGGCACGCGAGTTGATTCCGGCACCGGCGGCCGCGGACCTGCCGTCGCGGCCGATCCCCTGGAATTCATCGTCCCATCCGCTCGAAGGCGACTCCGGACCGATCACCCCGGCCGCGGCCACGAGACCCTCCAGACGGATCAACCCCGGGTTCTCACTCAGCGCGGCTCGACTCGGACTCGGCATCGGACCCGGCTCGCTAGTGCCCGGCCACACCGCAGCCAACACCGCAGCCAACACCGCAGCCAACACCGCGACGGTGCCCCCCAATGAAATCTCCTTCCCCGCCCAACCGCTGAGTAGGCCCCCGGCACTGGCACCGATCCCGAGTCCACCGGCCGCCTCGGGCAACGCGATCGATCCGCTCACCGAGTTCGAAAGAGAACTCCTGAACAACTCCGACAACGACCGCGATGCACTCAGGCGACGGCTCAACCCTCCGGCCGCCTCAGACAGATCGATCATCGGGCCGACTCGGACCAGTCCCTGATCGAGCCCTCCGCCTCGGCCACCTGCCGCCGGCCGCCCTGGCTCAGCCGGCCAGCAACTGCTGCTCGATGGAATCCACGACGTCCTGCACCGACCAGGACTGCGCGCTGACCATCACGGGGGTATCAGTCGCGAGCCAGTCCTCGACCTTCGACACCGCCGACATCACCGTGCTGTGATTGCGGCCTCCGAAGAATTCACCGATCTCGCTGTAGGCCGCCTGGGTGTGCTTCCGCGACAGGAACATCGCCAGCATCCGGGGCTGCGTCAGGCTGCGGGTCCGGCGTGACGACTTCAGTTCCTCGGCACGCACCCCGAACAGCGTACAGACCGCCCGCTGCACATCGCCCAGGGCCACGATCCGGATGCAGTCGCGTTCCAATTCGGCCAACACCCGGCGGGAGACCCCAGCCGAGACCCGCTGGCGGCCCGAGGCGATTGACCAGTTCTGCAGACAGTGCAACGCACCCTTCAACTCGCGGACACTGTGCACAAACCGTCGAGCCACCACCGCCAGCGCCTCGGGAGTAAACCGCACCGCCATCCGTTCGGCCAGTCGACCCACGATCTCACGCCGAGTCACCAACTCGGGTGGCTCGATCCGGCAGACCAGACCCGCCATCAGCCGCGAACTCAACTCCTCGCTGAACTTCGGCAACAGCCTCGGGTGCTGGTTCGCCGTCAGCACCACCTGGCTGCCATGAGCCTCGAGCTGCTTGACCGTGTGCAGGAACTCCTCCTGCACCACCTTCTTCGCGTCCAGGAAATCGACGTCGTCGACCAGCAACACGTCGATGCTGCGAAACCTCTGGCGGAACCCCGGAGTCGATCGCTCACGCAACGCCGCGGTGAAATAGTTCGTAAAGGTCTCGGCCGTCAGGTACGTCACCCGCAACGAAGGATACATCCTCCGGATGCGACGGTAGATGCCCTCGAGCAGGTGAGTCTTGCCGACTCCGACATGACCGTGAATATACAGCGGACTGAGTCCCTCGGCGGGGGCATCGCAGATGCGGGATGCCGCCGTCCAGGCCAACCGGTTGCTGTCGCCGACCACGAAGTCGCCCAAGTCCGCGAATCGCCGACGCGGCTCCCGTCCCGCAGCCCGTCCCGCAGCCCGACCCGCAGCCTGATCCGATTCCGTCTGCGACTCGACCCCACCAACCGCCTCGGGCATCACGCTCGGATCCACCTCCAGCTGAATGCGAGCCGAAGGGCCCAGCACGTCGGTCGCCGCACCCTGCAACGACTCGCGAAACTTTCGCCCGACAAAGCTGACCACGAACGGGCTGCCGACTCCGTATCGCACCTCGTCCCCGTCCACCACGACCGTGCAACGACCCAGGAACCAGTGCTCGTAGCTCCTGGCACTGACCCGCTCGGCCAGCCGCTCAAGAATCCTGGCGGATTCACTCGAGCGACTCGGTTGTGTCGTGCTGGTTTCGGGCTGCATCATGCACCCCCCCGGGGTCGACTGCGCGTACGGATCGCGCTCCTGGCAGCGACGCACTACCCCGGGCGAGAGTCTCTGGCACTCCGTTGCCTGGGCGCGTGGCGCGGTGGAACTTCTCGTGGTCCGCGGAGTCGTTGGGACGTGGTCTGGAAGAGCTGCCGGAGACGGGCGTGAGTAAGAGAGACCTGCCGCCGACACCTGCTCTGTCGTTCACTCAATCAGTCCCGCCGATCCTACCGGCCGACCCTCGAGTGTCAAACCTGGCGGATGGCAAATCGGAAACAATCACACAATTCGTCACTCCCCGAATTGCGACCTCCACAATCCCCAAGAAAAGCGACCAACGCGACGCAACTTCCCAGCACGCTCACCAACGACATGTTGACAACATGTCGATGACTCGAGTCCACTCGAGGCCGCTCGCCGAGGACTCAGATGCGGCAGCAACCCGGCCGGCAGGGTCCTGCCTCAGGAGGCGGACAGTCCGAAGCCAAGGGCAGTGCATGATGTGCATGACCGGATCGGACCGCCGGAACACTCAGCAACTTGTCCAGCTCCTGCGATTGGCACTCCGGACACGCCAGCACCGTCGAGGGACGCACCAGCAACTCGAACTCTACGGCGCACCCGCCGCAGCGGTATTCAAAAATCGGCATCGGCACTGGCCCTGAGTACTTCGAAAGACGACCTCGCGAGCGGAATCCCACTCGAACGTCGCCACGGCTGTATCCGCGGAGACGGGTTCGACACCGTCGGGACAGGCGGCCGGTTGAACCGCTCGGGCTCGACCAGCACCAGAGGCGGCCACTGGGGCCGATAAGGATCCTCGAACGCAGTCGACTCGGACCCGACCGGCATCTCGAGGATCAGCATCTCGTCGTCGGAAACCGGAGACCGGAACGCGTCGAGTACAAACACGGTGAACAGCACACCCACCGCCACGCCCAGCACCCAGCTGGGAAAACTCGACTGCTGAGGCCTCAGGCCGCGACCCTCGATCGCGATCGCGACGTCCTCCCACAGACCCGGACTCTCGACCACCGGAGAATCGTGTTTCAGGTGCTGGAGGTGTCCATGAGCGTCCTGCAACTCAAGCCACGCCCGGCAGCACTCCGGACACTCCGACAGGTGACACCGCAATTCGGGACTCAACCCCGTCTCGAGGTCCTGGCCGACCTCCAGTGCCAACTCGTCGCGTGCCTGGCCACATGGGATCTTCACAGCCGCTCCCCCAGGCTGGAAGACTCGGATCGGATCGCCTTCGAGCCGGCTGCGGAGGCCGAAGCGTCCTGCTCGAGACGCTTGTGCCACAGCTTCTGGAATCGCTGACGTGCCTCGGCCAGCCGCCAGCGAATCGTCGCCTCCTTGCGGTCCAGGATCCCCGAAATCTCAGCCGTCGAAAAGTTCTCCAGATCTCGCAGCACCAGCACCGTGCGGTACTTCTCGGGAACACTCTCGAGCACCTCGCGAACCTCCTGCTTCAGATCGAGATCTTTGCGAGGATCCTCGACCGACGGGTCCGGAGTCCGCTCGAAAGGACTCTCGCTGAATAACGCCGGCCGGCCACGACGCTTCACTTTCCTCAAGTGATCCAATGTCAGGTTGACTCCGATCCGGAACAGCCACGGCCCGAATCGCCGCGACGTGTCGAATTGACCCAAGCGGGTGTAGGCACGCAGAAAAGTCTCCTGAGCCAAATCCTCCACCTGCCAGGCGTCGTTGATGAACCGCCCAATCACACGCACCAGCCGACGCTCGTACAGGCGCACCAATTCCCCGTACGCCGCGGTCCTGCCACGCCGAGATTCCTCGACCAGCCGCGACTCCGACAACAACGAGGTCTCGGGGTCGTGCTGGCTGACGGTTTGAGTCTTGATCGCCTCAGTCACGTCCTGCCTTGCTTGTTCGGTCCTCTTTACGTGATCACGGCACAAGACGTTGGGTCCTGGCAACACGATTTCCTACCGAGGGACCCTGCTTGTCACTAGCACGGCGACACCGCCCGATTCTAACCCCCTCCAGGCACCCTCCGCGACCCCCCACCCCTGCATCACACCGCTTCAACGAGCCGCGACGAGCCCTTGAAAGCTCATCTCCGCTTGAACAAGATCAGGGCTCACACGTACCCAGCACCCCTCACCCCTCACCTCACCTAGATCGGTCACGACTCACCATGTTCTCAATTGCACGCCAGCATCTCGGCCTCGTTCTGCTGCTTGGCCTCGCAACATTCCTCTGCGGGTGCCAGAGCGAAGACGACGCTGCGCCCCCCGCGACACAGGGTGCAGCCGGCACGAATGCCCCGGCTACCGACCAGGACAAAACCGGATCCCAACTGACCGTCACCGAGAAGCAGGTCGCCACCGACCCCGACGGCCAACCCGTCATCCTCTACCAACTCTCGAACAGCCACGGCATGCAGGTCGATGTGATCAGCTGGGGAGCCACCGTGGTGGCCATTCGAGTGCCCGATCGCCAGGGCCATTTCGACAACGTCACGCTGGGGTTTGAACAGACCGAGAGCTACTTCGAGCCAGGGCCCTACTTCGGAGCCACCTGTGGACGCTACTCGAACCGGATCGCCCAGGGTGCCTTCTCGATCGGTGACCAGGAATTCCAACTCGCCACCAACAACGATTCCAACCACCTCCACGGCGGCAACCAGGGCTTCAACCGGCGAGCCTGGACCGGGAAGACGATCCAGGAGGAACCAGCTGTCGGCGTCCGGCTGCGACTGGTCAGCCCCGACGGCCAGGAAGACTACCCCGGTACGCTCACCGTCGACGTCACCTACTGGCTGACCGAAAACAACGAGCTGAGAATCGATTACAAGGCGACCACCGACAAGCCGACCGTGCTCAACCTGACCAACCACTGCTACTGGAATCTCGCCGGTGCCGGCCAGGGCACCATTCTCGAACACCAGCTCACCCTCGACTGCGACAGCTACCTGCCGGTGGACGCGACGCTGATCCCCACCGGCGAGCGTGCCGCGGTTGCCAAGACACCCATGGACTTCACCAGCACGCAGCCGATCGGTTCGAGACTCGCAATGGTCCCCGGGGGCTACGATCACTGCTACGTGATCAACGGGGCCGACGGCACGCTGAGATCGGTGGCCGAGATCTTCGACCCCTCCAGCGGACGCGTGATGGAAATCCTCACCACCGAACCCGGCATCCAGTTCTACACCGGCAACTTCCTCGATGGGAAACCCTCAGACGGAGGCTACCCCAAGAACGGTGGATTCTGCCTCGAATGCCAGCACTTCCCCGATTCGCCCAATCAACCCGATTTCCCCAGCACGCTGCTCGAGCCCGGCCGCACCTACACCCAGACCACCATCCATAGATTCTCGGTTCGAGATGCACAGGCAGAGGCCGAGCCGGGCCTGCCCCAGACCGACTACTAGCTCCACCCAGGCCTCCCATGGATCCACATCCCCCGCCCGAAACGCCCGCGACGACCGAACCCACAGGCCTCAAGTGGCCATCTTGGAAGGCTGGAACCGCCCTCTGCGTGCTGGGACTGGTGGTCTTCGGATTTGTTCTATTCGGACCCGGTGACGACGATCCCCTCCCACCGTCCAAGCCGACCCCGCCTCCCGTGCCACCGGTGGCCGCCACGCCGTTTGCCAATACCACGAGCACCGAGTGGGTGGGTGCGGCGGCCTGTGCCGAGTGTCACTCCGAGATCGCAGACCACTACAAATCGTCCGCGCATGCAAACGCGCTGACCCAGGTCTCGCTCGATTCAGAACCGGCAGACGCCGAGTTCGATCACGCTGCTTCCGGGCGCCACTACCGTGTCTATCGCAGTGATGGACAACTCAGGCATAGCGAGTCGATTTCGCTCGGAGACGGAACGGACCACGTCCTGGCCGACCATCCCGTCTCGATGGTTGTCGGCACCGGACACCAGGGCCGCACCTACCTGGTCAACGTGGATGGTTTCCTGTTCCAGAGCCCCATCACCTGGTACGCCACCGACGACCGCTGGCGACTGTCCCCCGGTTACGACCGCCCCCAACACCCCTCGTTCGAACGTGCTATCCCGAGCGATTGCCTGATCTGTCACACCGGACGATCGGAGTCCGTCGGTGGAGCTTTCCACAAGATGAAATTCCATGAACAGACCATCGGATGCGAACGGTGTCACGGTGCCGGGTCGCAGCACGTGGCAGGCCAGCAGAAGCGAGCCGACTCGGGTCTCGACTCGAGTGATGGTTCCGGCGATACCTCAATCGTGCATCCGGGCTCGCTGTCGCGCGAACGACTCGAGTCGATCTGTGCCCAGTGCCACCTGTCGAATGGCTCCGCAGCCAACATCCGTGGCCGAAAACTCACCGACTTCCGCCCGGGGC
>CAUZEQ010000050.1:0-21631 GCA_963578885.1 Planctomycetota bacterium | reverse complement strand
TCGACTTCCAGGTACCGGTCCCGGCCGTCGTCAAGGACGGCTTCCTGGCTCCCTACCAGGACCTGGTCTACTTTGTCAGGCCGACCGACGACGAGTTCTCATACCTGGCAAACATCAACGACCAGTTGACCGCGTTGATCGACGACCTCTGCGTCCAGCAGCCTCCCGGCGACGACAACATTCCCCGTGCCCTGCCACTGCCGGAGTGGCTGGCCGAGACGCTGGCGAAATTGAAGGCCGGATTCGTTCAACTCGAAACCTGGCACGAGTACGAGCGCCGTGAACCCGAGTTTGCCTACACGGCGAGGTTCTTTCTGCAGTCCACCGAGAGGCCGTTGCCCGCGGGTGTCCCCGAAGTCGTCCTGCCCTACGAATGGGAGACTCCACAGATTCCCACCGACCTGTCGATCCTGATCCCGGTACTCGGCCGCTACATTCGCAACGCCCTGCGCCGCAGCGAATCGGCGGCCGATCGAGAACTGGCCGAGCAGGCCACCAGGCGGCTGCGGATGTTCGGCGTGCAGGTCACCGAGACCACGACTCAGGTCTGTGCCTCACCGGCTGGCCGCATCATGGCCTACTCGAAGGCCAAGGCCCAGGCCGCCATTCCGATACTCAATGCCGAATTCCAGGTCCTCGGCGACTCGATCCGTGCCGTGGTGATCGCCGACTACGAAAAGACCTCGGCGGTCAGCGAGGAAATCACTCACCTGCTCGACGAGGAATCCGGCGGAGCCATCCAGGCCTTTCGCCTGCTGCTCACCGACCCCAACACCGACCTGCTCGACCCGATTCTCGTGACCGGCTCGACAGTTCTCATCGACGACGACCTCGCCGGATACTTCCTCGAGAAGGCCAACCAGTGGTTGGTCGCTGAAGATGCCGATGTCGAGTTGGAACTCACCCCCCGGGACGGCGACTTCATGCAGGTCGCCGGCAAGGGCGGCAAATGGGGACCACGGCTCTACATCCGCCTGATCACCGAGCTGTTCCAGGAAGGGGTCACGCGATGCCTGGTCGGAACCCGCGGGCTGCTGGGAGAGGGATGGGATGCCAACCGGATCAATGTCCTGATCGATCTCACCGCCGCCACCACCTCGATGACCGTCAACCAGCTCCGCGGTCGCTCGATTCGACTCGATCCCCAGTGGCCCGAGAAGCTGGCCGACAACTGGGATGTCGTCTGCCTGGCACCGGAACTCCGCAAGGGCCTCGACGACTACAAGCGGTTTACCAAGAAACACAACACCACCTACGGAGTCTGCGAGGATGGAGCCATCGAGAAGGGAGCCGGACATGTCCATGCCCTGTTTTCCGAGTTGAAGGCCGAGGAAATCGAGGACGCGGTCGGGACGCTCAATGAAGAGATGATCTCCAGGACCGGCCAACGGGCCAGCTCACGGGCCCTGTGGCGGATCGGCGAGCCCTTCCACCCCGAACCGGTCACGGCACTCGAATACAAGCTGGACAAGAGAGGCACCGAGGGCTTTCCGCCATTCACGACCAAGGCCCAGGGCTGGACCAACGAATCACTCTCCGAAGCCATTGCCAGGGCCCTGATCCGATCCCTGGCCGAACTGAAACTCATTTCCCTGCCCGGCAACATCGACATCACGACTCACGCTCGTGCCGGTGGCTACACGCGACTGTTCCTCGACGATGCCGATGAGCAGAGTTCCCAGATCTTCAGCACGGCACTCGGACAGATCATGGGGCCCCTGGTCAAACCCCGGTACGTGATTCCCCGCTTCGTCGACATCGCCAAGCACAACCTTCTCTCGAGACTGCTCCCCCAGTTCGTCGGGAAGTTCTTCATCCGCTACGAACGCACCATGGCCATGCTGCACTCGGTGCCCGACATCCTCGACGACCATAAGGACACCGTCGCGGTGTTCCAGAAGCACTGGAACCAGTACGTCAGCCCGGGTGAGGCCATGTACGCGCACCGGGACGACAGCCGCGAATTGATCCAGCAGGCCAGGCTCAATGCCCAGGTCCCGCGGACGGCGATCCGCACCAAGCAGGTCTTCCTGACATCCGACGCCCAGGGGAAAGCCCGACCCAGCACCGCGATGGCGGTTGGAATCAAGGGGTCATTCAGTCCGCCGCAGGCGGGCTAGCAGTCTGTTGAAGAACGCAGGTTCGATGCCGGGACGGGGTCAGACGCCCGCCACAATTGGTCCGTGCTCCACCTGCAACGGCCCGCACGCGGGGGCCTGACCCCTTTTTCTCCAGCCCTGACCCCTTTTTCTCCAGCAACGCTGTCTGGCAGAAGGGTTCAGGCCCCGCTTGTGGTCCGCCTCCGGCGAACCACAGGCGGCGTCTGACCCCCCGGCTCCCGGTTTTTCAACCCGCCGCAGGCGGGCTAGCCGCCGTGGCGATCCCGCAGCCGCTCGGCTGCCTCGACCTCGTGGCACAGCTTGGTGTAAACCTCGTCCAGGCTCACGTCCGCGGCCGAACCGGGTGCGAACCCGCAATCGGGATTCAACGTCACCCGGGACGCGTCGATGTGCCCCAGTGCCGCCTCGACCCGCTCGACAATCTCGTCGGTCGAGTCTACTCGCCCCGGCTGGCAACCCACACACCCCAGCCCGATCTCAAAGTCCTCACGCAGAGCCCGAAACACCTCCATGTCACCGGCCTGCGGCGCGGTGAATTCCATCGTGAGGTGGTGCACTTTGAGTCGATTGAGTGCCGGGAGAATCGGGCCGTAGCCTCCGTGGTGAGCATACTCGCCCCGCACGCGGGCTCCGGCCCGGCGGCACAGGTGCACCGCCAGCTTCACACCCTCGATCCCCTCGACCACCCGGTTGGTCATCTCGACGGCAAACTCCGCCGCCCGATCCGGGTCGTCGTACCCGGCCCGCACCTCGGGGTCGACGAACAGGCACAGGTGCGGATCGTCGATCTGCACCACCGCAACCCCCTCGTCACGCAGCAACTCGACCTCACGCCGCAGGATCGGAACGCAGGCCTCGACAAACGACTCTCGTGTCGGGTAGGCCGCAGCCGAGGCCTCCGGGTCCCACATCCGTTCTCCCAACAGGGCCGGAGCCGGCAGAGTCGACTTGATAGCCCGGTCGGTCAATTGCTTGGTCCGAGCCACTTCGGCGGCGATGTAGCCGGGCTGGCGAGGTGCCAGCGTTCCGGTGACCACCGTCCAGGGCCGCCCGTCGGCGGCAGTACTCAATTCGAACCCCTCGGCCAACTCGGCGATCACCCCGATGTAGCTCTTGCGGCCCCATTCCCCGTCGCTGATCACGTCGAGCCCCGCGGCCTCCTGCAGGGCCACGACCGAGCGGATGGCCGAGTCCATCCAGCGGGTTCTCTCGGCGTCGTCGATCGAGGGATCGTCGCTGATCAAGCGACGGACCCAGGCCGGCCGGGGCATCGAACCCACCACCGACGTCGGAAACAGTGGCAAGTCACTCATCGAGCAATCCCCTCCGACGTCCAGCAACCCCGCGCGTACTCGAAGTCCTGCTGAGTGTCGATCTCGATGTACTCACCCGCGGTATCGGCGTGCCGGAATTCGACTCCCCGCTCGACCATTTCCTGCAACAGGTGAATCCAGTAGGCCTTTTCGAACAGTTGAGCTCCTCGAAACGGGCCTCCCGCATGAGCGTCACGGGCCCGATGATACTCCTCTCGCAACACCCTCGCTCCTTCACTCCCGAATCGGGCCACCCCGGTGAACTCTCCGTACGCCGCGTCCTCGCCAATCTCTCGCTCGATCCGAGTCACCACGCCGTCGGCCGCGGTGATCTTCTCCGCGTCGTCGGCAGGATGCTCGGTCCGCCCCGCGTACCGCTCACGCCACCCCGTATCCACACCCAGCACGCTCTCACCATCAGTTTCGAGAATCCCGTTGACGAGGCTGGAGGTGAACAGGCAATCCGAGTAGCAGCAGACAAACGGTTCATCCATCAGGTCCTCGGCGTAGAACAGCGAGGCCAGGATGTTGTTGTTGGGCCAATCGTCATTGTGCCGGAACTCGAATTCGGGGTAGGACTCCTCGACCGCCTCGATCCGGTATCCCCCGATGAAGGCAATCTGCTCGATCCCCGCACTCCGCAACGCGTCGAGTGTCCAGTCGAGGATCCGTTGCCCGCCGACTTCGGCGAAGCACTTGGGGGCATCGGCGGTGGTCGGCATCAGCCGAGCACCCCGGCCGGCTCCGATGATGATCGCCCGCTTGGTCATCTAGTCCCTCTCCACGAATACCATCACGCATGTCAGAGCCGCCAGCCCCAACAGGACGCGGGGCACAACGGTGAACCAGGTCGAGAGATCTGCAGCGGTGGGGGGGATGATAAACAGGAGAATCAAACCGGCCAGTGAGATTCCGGCGGCCAACAGCGACAGGAACTTCGCGGATCCGCTCAACAGCACCCCCACCAGGGCCACGCCGATTCCGGCCACCAGCCAGAATGGCCCGCCGGCGATCAGGACCATGCTGCCGGCGACACCCAACGACAAGCAGGTGATCGACTTCGGCAGCCACCTCGGCAACAGGCCCACCTGGCGCGAGGTCGTGTTCCAGAGCACCGCGGTGGTCAACGCAGCTGCAAACGCCCAGCCGGCCCAGATGTAGATCGTCACCTGCCACGAGTCTTCCGAGCCGCCCGAATAGATCCCGGTCACCACATCACCGGTCGCCGCACCCATGTAACCCATGAAGTTGACGAACCCGGCCGCCGCCGCCGCGGTGCCACGGTGAGCCAGGTCGGCCGGTGCCGTACCCACCAGCAGGACCTGGGGTCCATAAATGCAGAAACCGATCACCACCAGCAACAGCAACGTGCCCACCGTCGAGGCTCGTGACACCGATTCATACATCAACGTCGCTACCCCCAGGGTCGTCAGCAGGATCGCGATCACCGGAGCCCGACGTCCGCCAAAGAGACGGTCGGTGGCGATCCCGGCCAGGAACGAACCGGCCGCCGCACCCACCGCGATCACGCAGTACTTCAGGCCGGCCTTGCCAATCGTGGTCTGCTGCACATCCATCAGGTGCTTCAGCCCCCAGTCCAGGAAACCGTAGCGGCAAGCGTTGAGCAGGCCCAACGATAGCCCCAGCAACCACAACGTCGGGTTGTAGAACGTCAGATACAGGGTCTCGTGGACTCCAGGTCGTTCGGCCAACCCGTCCGACGACCCCCCAGGCCCCCCCGGCCCCTCGGACCGCTCCAGGATCCGGCCTTCGGAAGGTGTCTCTCGCAGAAACACCAGCATGAACACACCCGAAAGTGCCAGCAGAATCGATGGCACGAACAACGCACCGCGCCAGCCCCAGCGACCCGCCGACTCGCTGGCGATCAGGTACGTCAGCCCCAGAGTGATCTGGTACCCCGTTCCGATCACACCCAGTGCCCAGCCTCGACGTGACAACGGTATCCAGTTGCCCACCACCCGAACGCACGGTGTCCAACCCAGTGACTGGCAGTAGCCGTTGGCCGCCCAGATGAACAGCAGGAAGTAGAAACCGGTCGACAGTCCAAAGGCGACGTTGAGCAGCGCCGAGCAGAACATGCCGATCGAGAGCAGGATCCGCGGAGCGATTCGCTCGGAAAGCTGCCCGTTGACCAGTTGCCCCACTCCGTAGGCGATCTTCAGCGAGGCCAGGATCCAGCCGATCTGCTCGGCGGTCAGATTCAACCCGCCGTTTTCGATCGGCTGGCTGAGAAATGGTACGGCAGCCGAGATGTTGGTGCGGCAGAAGTAGAACGCCCCGTAGACCAGCCAGATGACCCAGATCGTACGGTTTTCACCCGACCGCAGAGCGTCGGGTTTGGGGGATGGAGTGATCGACGTGGCCATCTGTGGTCCTGAAATCCTGCCAGATCACAGGATGGCCCAATCCCCACACTGTTGCAATCAACCTGTCGAGAACAGGCTGTCGAGATCGGCTCGAGACACCTCGAGAATCCGCTCCATCAGGTCTGCCCCCTCGACCGCGTCGTAGTTCTCGAGCCCGCCGACGATCCCGTTGAGCCCCTCATTCTCGACCCGCTCGATGAACGCCCCCATGTCCCCCGACAGCGCGACGGCATCCTCCAGCGACATCTGCCCTGCCAACAACTCGTCCCGCCGCGTGGGAAACCAGTCGGAATCGACCAGCGCCGGGTTGATGAACTCGATCAACGCCGTCTCCACCCCGCCGGCGTGCTGGTCGCCACGGTCACCCGAGAGCGGGACCAGGGGGTCGTGCAGCCAGCGGAACGACCAGCGACCGATGCGGCTTTGCGCCAGCCCGTCCTGGATCGCTCTGCGATGCACGATCGAACCGTGCACGTCGACGACGTAGGTCGCTTTGGGCTGCAGCCAGTCGGCAATTGCGTTGGCGTAGCCACACACGTAACGGGTCACCAGCTCAGCGGTGATGTCGACACTCATCCCAAACGGCAGGCCCCAGGTCAGCTGCCCGTAATCCACAGGCGGAGCAATCACCACCCCGTCTCGCTCAGCCGCCAGCCGCTCGAGCACCGCGTAGCTCTGCAGGGTATCGGTCGCCAGTGGCAGGTGCGGACCATGCTCCTCGACGGCCGTGTCGACGCTGAACGCCACCACGCCACCGGTCGCTCCACACGGTGGATGCTCAGCCGCCGGCAACTCGACCACATCAATCCGGGCTTCTCCCGCCCGGGATGTCTCGTGATAGAACGGAAAACAGTCACAGATCCGATCCAGCAACGCCTTCCGCAACTCGTCGTCGAGTGCTTCGTGATACAGCGGCGGCAGCACCAGAGGGGCCAGGTCAAGCAGATCTGCAAGCGGAGTGCCCAGCGAACAGATCGGCAGCACGATGCGATCGGTGCCGACCCGCTGCAGCAGTCTGTTGAGCGAATAGCCGGTCAGCCAGTTTCCGGTATTGATGGCCGAGGGTCGCCAGGCCAGGGGATTGTCCATGATTTCGGAGTCCGTGAGAGTCCCGGGGCCTGGGATGCGGCAATGACTTTGGTAGCAGGTCCAGAGCGGGCCGGCGACCGTTACGCCTCGAGCACCGGTTCGCCAGAGTGCAGGAACCAGTTCTCGATCACAACCTTGCGACTGAACCAGCCGGTACCCATCAATCGGGCGGCGAGTCCTTCGAGAACCCGGTTGGGCAGCCAGCCGGACATCGATGACGTGCGAGGTCTTCCGAAACGGGCCTCGATCGATTCGGCATAGGGCTTGAGTGACTCGGCCGTGACGTCCCCGGCCGGCCCGGACAGCGCCTCGGCAATCACCCCCGCGGCGATCACTCCCGATTCGACCGCCGGCCGAATCCCCTCACCACTCTGGGGATACGCCAGCCCGGCCGCATCGCCGATCAACAGCACGCCGTCATCGACCAGCCGCGGCACCACCCGTTCATAAAGCTGGTAGGCGTGGCCCTTGAACCTGCCCTCGATCTCGCACCCCACCCGGCCTCGTTCGGCCAGCAGCCGGGTGTAGTCGGCCACGTGATCCGCGAGTCCCGCGGGGTCGAGCCGACCGAGGCCGATATTCAGGAAGTCTCCCTTGCGAAAACACCAGCCGTAGCCCGAGAGGTCATCACAGAAATGCAGCTCGGGACGCTCGGGGCGAACAGCCACCGATTCGTGTTGCCCCGCGGGGATCGCAAACTCGACCTCCTGGGCCCGAACCACGCTGGCCCCTTCGACGCTGCGAGCCCCCAGCCGGCGGGCGACCGGGCAGAAGTGGCCTCCGGCTCCCACGACCACCCGGGCCTCACAACGGCCGTTGATCCGCCAACCCGAGTCGCATCGCTCCAGCGACTCCAGCGACTCGCCCAACAGCAACTCCGCTCCCGTTCGCCTCAACAGGTACTCGTCAAACTCGCACCGCCTGATCCCGTAACTGACCGCCCGCCCGAAGTCCGTCTCGACCTCGCGGCCACTCATCGTCCCGGTCCGAAACCCCGTGATCGGTTGAAACACGCGACCGTCACGGGAGTAGTCGTCGAGATCAATGTCAAGCAATTCGAGGACCTGGGGCGTGACCCAGCCGGCGCAGATCTTGTCCCGAGGAAACTCGGCCCGGTCCAGTACGGCGACCCTCAGCCCACGCTTCTGCAGCGCCCGAGCACAGCTCGAGCCGGCCGGTCCGCCTCCAACAACCATCACATCCATCACGTCCGTCAGGTCCGTCAGGTCAGGGCCGCTCACCGATCCCCCGATCGCCGAGGTCATGAACCCGAGACCGGACTCGTGTCGCTGCCACGATAGAGATGCATGCGGGTCCAGGGCACAGTGTTGTCGCGTTCGCGTGCCATCAATACCTGGAACAGTTGCAGGCCACCGACCTGGAAGGCATTCACCGAAGCGGCCAGGTACATCCGCCAGGTCCGCTCGAACGTCTCGTCGAACATCTCGCGCACCGCCTCGGCCGAGTCGTCGAATCGTTCGAGCCAGTCTCGGCAGGTGCGGGCGTAGTGCAGGCGGAGGTTTTCGACATCGAGGATCGAGAATCGGTGAGGTTCGAAGATCCTGGTCATCTCGGCCGGCGACGGGGGATACGCTCCGGGGAAGATCCGCTGCTCGGTCCAGTCGTCGAAGTGGCGGGGCTGGTTGCGTCCGATCGAGTGAATCAGCGCGCGACCTTCGGGCTCGAGAACTCGATCGATCAGCGTACCCAGTTCGCTGTAGTTGCGACGGCCGACGTGTTCGAGCATTCCCACCGAGACGAACTTGTCGCAGCGGCCGTCGATGTTTCGCCAATCGTCCTCGATGAACTCGACCCGGTCCGAGAGACCCTCCTCGTGGGCCCGCTGCCGAGCCCAGGCGATCTGTTCGTGAGAGATGTTGAATGCGCGGACTCGGGCTCCGTAGACCGACGCAATGTGACGCGCCAGAGCTCCCCAGCCACAGCCCGCCTCGATCACCGTGTCGCCCGGCTCGATCTCCAGCTTGCGGCAGACGTGGTCCATCTTGGCCACCTGGGCCTCTTCGAGAGTCAACTCGGGTGACTCGTAGTAGGCACAGGTGTAGACCATCCGCGGGTCGAGCCACAGGCGGTAGAAGTCGTTGCCGATGTCGTAGTGGTGCGAGATGTTCTGGCGGGCTCGCCACAGCGACGTGCCCTTCTGAATTCGCCAGGGTCGAGACACCAGCCGGCCGATCAGGCCCAGCAGGCGGCCGGGAGGCCTCGCGCCGTTGATCAGGCCCAGCAACTCGACCAGGTCACCCTCGACCTCGATCGTGCCGTTTGAGAACTGGTGAGGGAATTGGAAGATGGGATCGGCGGCCAGGGCCAGCAGTGGACACCCGTCATGGACCAGGATCCGGATCTCCTCGCCGGGAGAATCCATCCGCTCATCGGCGTCGGCGCGGATTTCGGACCCGTCATCCAGCACCAGGCACACCGGCGGATCGCCGGCCGATTGGAGCAACCGGCGGCAGAGCCAGCGCCGCCAGGGGGATGTTCGACGGGCGACGGTTTCGCCGTCGGCCGCCGCCACCACCGGAGGCCGTTCCGCTCGCACCGTCTCAACGACCATCGGGTCCAACGATGTCCTCCTTCCGTTTCCCTACAGAAAGCTCTGGGACACCAAGGCCTCATCCTAGCAGCGAAAACTCGGACAATCTATCACGCGAGGCCTCCTTGGGCAGGGTTCACCAACGGCGACTCGAAGCACCCGCAAAGGACCATCTTGCGGTTTCTCGACAGGACTCTCAAACTGGCCGAACCGGCCGGTAGCCGAGCCGGTTGCCGGGATGATTGCCGGGATGATTGCCGGGATGGTTGCCGGGATGGTTGCCGGGATGGTTGCCGGGATGGTTGCCGGGATGGTTGCCGGGATGGTCATTGGAACCTGGGACAGGGTGCGAACCTTGAGTTCACCGTTTGCGGGACTGGTCGAGCGATTTCGAACGCTCGAGTCCAGGTATCCCGAGCTGTCCCGCTTCGCTCGCTTCGGGGCCGTGGGTGCCAGCGGTGTCGTGGTCGACGCGGCCGCCACCCACCTGGCGGGCCAGTCGATGCGCCCCAACCTCGCCTTCGCGATCGGCATCGCCACGGCGATGACCTGGAACTTCTTCTGGAACCGGCGGGTCACCTTCGCCGACGCGGTTCCGAGCCCATTCTGGCGGCAGTACCTGGGCTTTTGTGCCAGTTGCTCGCTGGGTGCGCTGATCAGCTGGGGCACCCGCCTGCTGCTGCACCGTCAGTTCTCGGTCTTTGAAGATCACCTCGTGCTGGCGGTCCCCTTCGGAGTTGTCGCCGGGATGATGTTCAACTACCTGCTGTGTCGTCGCTGGGTGTTTCGGACAACCCGCCGCGACGAAGAATCTTCGTCGCACGAATCGAATACTCCACCCCGCTGATGACGGTTATCGCCACGGCCGTCCAGAGCGTGATGTCACGGATCAGCACCAGGTCCGCGAATCGCTCCCGAATCTCCGTATCCATCGACAGCAGGCACAACGACACCGCGGCACACTGCAGGAACATCTTGAGTTTCCCCGAGAGTGCTGCGGAGAAGTCCTGGCCTCGTTTTTCCAGGAACCCGCGGAGGCTGGTCACGAACATCTCTCGAGCCAACACCACCACCACGATCCAGGCGGTCACCCCCGATTTCGCATCGGTGCCGCCGTCGGAGAGCAGGAAGACGAACGATCCGCAGATGATGATCTTGTCGGCGAACGGATCGAGAATTCGGCCCAGTGGGGTCACCAGGCCATAACGGCGAGCGATGTAGCCGTCGAGAAAGTCGGTGGCGGCGGCGATCAGGAACAGCGCCGTCGCCGTCTTCCACCAGCCGTTGGCCTCGATCAGCACAAACAGCACGACCGCCATCAGCAGCCGGCTGATCGTGATCAGGTTGGGAATGTTCAGCCAGTCGCCTGGCCGAGCCGACTCGTCGGACACTGTATTCGCCCCCGCGACGATCCGAAACTGACTCCCCGCCGGCTCTCTCATTCGAGCGCCGTGCCGGCCAGATCGTACCCCTGCCGCGACAGGATCTCAACGGGGACCAGCTGTCCCACCGCCAGACCCTCGCCCTGGACCTCGACCACTCCGTCGATCTCCGGCGCGTCGGCAAACGACCTCCCCACCCAGCCCCCCGTCGACTCGGACGCCTGGTCGAGAATCACGTCGAGTTCAAAGCCGACCACCGAATCTCCGAACGCAAACGCGTGCCGTTGCTGGGTCGCCATCAACTCGTCCCGACGCGCCTCCTTGGTCTCCTCGGGCAGGTGACCCTCCAGCCGCACCGCGGGGGTGTCCGGTTCGAGCGAATAGGTGAAGACGCCCATCCGTTGGAAGTGGCCCTGGTCGACAAACTGCCGCAGCTCCTCGAATTGCTCGTCGGTCTCGCCCGGGAACCCGGCGATGAAGGTGGTCCGCAGCACCAGGTTGGCCACGCGATCGCGGAGCGTTTCGAGCAGCCGCTCGGTCGCGGCACGGTCCACCCGCCGCTGCATCCGCTTCAGCACGGCACTGTTGATGTGCTGCAGCGGTAGGTCGAGGTAGGGCAGGATCTTGCTCGAATCGGCGATCACGCCGATCAGCTCATCGGTGAAGTGGATCGGGTAGAGGTACATCAGGCGGATCCAGTCGAGGCCGTCGACCTGTTCGAGTTGCCTCAACAGTTCTGTCAACCGGACCTCGCCATACAGATCGAGGCCGTAGTAGGTGGTGTCCTGGGCCACCAGCACCAGTTCGCGGACCCCGTCTCCCACCAGTTCCCGGGCCTCACAAATCACCTCCTCGATCGGCTTGGTCACGTGCTTGCCCCGCATCCCGGGGATTGCACAGAAGGTGCAGGTGCGGTCGCAGCCTTCGGAGATCTTCAGGTAGGCAAAGTGCTTCGGCGTGATCCTTAGACGACCCCGGTCTTGCTGTGCCGTGATCGGCGCCGGCCGAAACAGTTCGCGCTGCTCCCGAGCGTTTCCGATCAGGTGATCGGCCACACGGTGAATCTCGTCCCGCCCGAAGACTCCGACGACGTGGTCAATCTCGGGACGCTCCTTCAACAGGCTGCCACCCAGGCGTTCCGGCAGGCATCCGGCCACGATCAGGCCGCCGGTCTGCCCCGACCGTTTCAGCTCGATCATCTCGTCGATCACCGACCGCGACTCCGCCCGGGCACTCTCGATGAAACCGCACGTGTTGACGATCACGAAATCGGATCCCTCCGGCTCGGGCACCAGCGTGTACCCGTCCAAGGCCAGGGTCCCCAGCATCTTCTCGCTGTCGACAAGATTCTTGGGACACCCCAGGCTCACGAAGGCATAGTTGCCTTTCGACTCACCCCTCACCGTTTCCGACACGTCTCTATCCTCCATTGGCCAGCTGCGAGAGTTCCCATCCGGCCGTCGCGTAGAAGCAGACCAGGGCCGCACAAAACACGGCCACCAGCACCATCGGCGGCTTCAACCGAGTCGACTCGGCCGGCCCCGGGGGACTCTCGACGCTGCGATAGACCGGCCACCACCAATCCCCGCTCGGCTCCCGAAACTCAACCCGCGACCGCCAGAAGTATACCACTGCACAAAGCGAGGCCACTGCGGCGGGCACCAGCACGTACCAGGCGATCAACTCGTCACCCGCCAACAACTCGGCACCATCATCACGCTCACCCATCCCCACGCTCAGCTTGGCCAGCACGGCCGCCCAGCCATTGACCAGGAAATGCAGCAGGATGGGTGCGAGGATCGAGCGGGTCGCCAGGTAGACGACGTGCAACAGCACCCCCAGGGGGAAGACCGAGAGCTGGTGAGCCGGATGCAGGTGGGCCACGGCGAACAGCAGTGATGTCACGAAGATGCCCTGGACGACGCCGCAACGAGCCACCAGCCCGCGGCCGATCACCCCCCGAAACACCAGCTCTTCGCCGATCGCCGGCAGAACCGCCAGCACGAAGACCAGTACCGGCAACGGCATGCTCGCGGCCAGGTCCGAGAGAATATTGACCTCCTGGATCGTCGGCACATTGGGCAAACCGGGCATGGACTCGAGCATCCCGTGCCAGACCCGGTTGGCCACTACGAACAGCTGGCCGCAGGCCATCGATACCGGAATCACGACGAACACGATCGCCAGCAGGTGCGGCCAGCGGATTCTCTGGCGGCCCAGCCGGTTGACCAGCCGCGGCCATGGCTTGGCGAAGGGGTCCGAGGGAATCGCCAGCCGGAGTCCGACGGCCACCAGAGCCGCGATCACGAACAGGAACTGGTCCCCTCCCAACACGAAACCGATGTGCTCTTTGACGGCCAATTGCAGCCGCTCGGGACTGTTGAGCATCTGCTGATCGCCGCTCTGTACGACCACCATCAGCGCGACCACCACGACCACCATCACCGAGGCGATCACGTGTACCCCAATCACGCCCACCAACCATCCGAAAGCCTCGAAGACACCGGGGCCGGGGATCTTCACGGGGACCGGGACCGTCGTCTCCGCCCCAGGCTCCTCAACCTCACCATCCTCCATCCACAACGACTCCTCCTCACGAGCCATCTCGTCGGAACCGTCACGATCTCCAATCCGCTCGTCGGACAGCCCGGCCGGCGGCTCGAACGGCGGCTCGAACGGCGGCTCGAACGGCGGCTCGAACGGCGGCTCGAACGGCGGCTCGAACGGCGGCTCGTCGGGAGTCTCGGAAGACATCATCGGATGGTCTGCGGAGGCGGGGCGTTGGCGGCGTCGTTGGGCTCGGGGTAAGATTCCACCCACGCTGCCCGATTCGACTATACCTGCCCGGGGTGGGTGCTGCGAAGGCTGCCCATGACGTCCCCTCCCGAACCGGACTCCTCGGTCGACACCGCC
Source organism: Planctomycetota bacterium (assembly GCA_963578885.1). Taxonomy (GTDB): domain Bacteria; phylum Planctomycetota; class Planctomycetia; order Planctomycetales; family Planctomycetaceae; genus UBA8437. The sequence continues at coordinate 7,876 of CAUZEQ010000050.1, read as the reverse complement.
TACTGCGTCGGCTGCAATCTCAGGGTCAACCTCTCCAAACTCTGCCCCGGTTGCGGCGGAACGGTGATCTTCACCCCCAACGGGGGCCTGGCCGACTTCGACACCGACGATGACCGCCCCCAGGATTCTCAGTCTCTGGTCGGCACCGATCTCGATCGCTACAGCATCGAGTTGTTGCTGGGAACCGGTGGGATGGGCAGCGTCTACCTGGCCCGACATCGCGACCTGCTCAGACACTGTGCCCTGAAGATTCTGCTGCCGCACCCGGCCCGCAGCGACGTCGACTATGTCGAGCGATTCCAGGCCGAGGGCCAGGCGGCGGCGGCACTGGTCCATCCCAACGTGGTCACCACGCACGCGGTGGGCGAAGCCGACGGGTTCTGGTTCCTGGAAATGGAATTCGTCGTCGGAGGCAGCCTGCAGCATCTGTTGGTCAGCGACTCAACACTGTCGATCTCCGCTGCCACCCGGCTGGCCCTGGACATCGCCGCCGGCCTGGCCGAAGCACACCGCCACGGCATCGTCCACCGCGATCTGAAGCCCGACAACGTGATGCTGACCGAGCGAGGCGAGCCCAAGATCGGTGACTTCGGCCTGGCCAAGCTGGTCCACGATCATGCCGACACCAGCCTCTGTGGTACCCCCCACTACATGGCTCCCGAGCTGTTTCTCGGTCAGGGGGCCCACACCGGATCGGACGTTTACGCACTGGGAGTCTGCTACTACCGGCTGATCAGCAGACGCTTCCCCTTCACCGGTTCCACTCTCGGAGACCTCCAGCACCAGGTGACCACCTCCGAACTGTCCGCGGTCGAACACCCAACCGACCGGGTCCCGCTCGAGGTCGCTTCGGCGGTCCAGGCCCTGATGAGCAAATCGCCGGAAGTTCGTCCCTCCGACGCCGACGCCGCCGTCTCACTGCTCGAAGCAGTGCTCGGAGCGATTCGAGATGTGGGGGAACTGCTCGAGCTGGCAGTGGCGGACGACGCTGCGGTCGAGTCGCTGGGCGATCCGCAGGACTCGAGATGGACCCTGAAGGTGGCGCAGCCGGACGGGCGGCATCAGAGGGTTCTTGTCGAGCTGTCCGAACCCGAGTCGCTGGTGTCGATCTACAGCACCTGTTGCCCGGCACAATCGGACTTCGATCGTCGAGCACTGGAACGCAACGGTCACATGGACCACGGCAGCATCGCCGTCCGCTCGATCGACGACACTCCGCATTTTGTCGTCATCAACAGCTACCCGCGCGCGACCGTCGATGTCGAGGAATTGAGGCGGAGCGTGCACGAAGTGGCTCGGCAGGCCGACCGGGTCGAACGCGAGTTGACCGAATCGGACATCCACTGATCCCCCGCCCCTTCCTCGCCTGTACCCCGCACAACCGGACTGATCCCTACACTCCGATTGCTCCAGGGCACCGGATAAGACCGCTATCTTGACCGCCGGAAAAAAGCGAGACTATAGTTGCCTAGGCTTTGTGCCTTGTCCCTTCAGCAGTTCCAGCAGGGAATTCGACCGATGACCGGTCCCTCCCCACTCACTCCGATCCGCATTCTGCTTGCCGCACTGGCCACCGCCGGAGTCTCGGCAACCGCCACCGCGCAGCAACCCGCAGCTCAGCCTCCGGCGGCCAAGGTGGCTCCGGCGAGCGTCAAGCCGCTGCGGGGGTTCAAGATCCGAGTCGCCTCGCAGGCCTCCGGCGAAGAACGCAACCAGCAAACCGATCTCTGGGTCCTCGAAGTCCGCTTCAAGCCCCTGAGACTGATCCGGATCGGCCTCACCGATCCCAAGACCGGCAAGAAGTCCAGGCAGCTGGTGTGGTACCTGCTGTACCGAGCCGTCAACCGGCCGCTGCCGACCAAGGGGGACCCCAACGGAGTCGATCCGCAGAACCAGTTCGACCCGGTTCCCGGCAAGCCACTGTTTGCTCCCGAGTTCACTCTCGTGACCAACGACAACGACGGACAGAGGATCTACTCCGACAACATCCTCCCCGAAGCCCAGGCGGCGATTGCCATCCGCGAGCGATTGCCCCAGCTGAAGAACTCGGTCCAGGTCGTCGGTCCGATTCCCGACGCGACACCCTACGCTGCCAAGCAGGACATCAGCCCCGTTTATGGCGTGGTGACCTGGGTGGGCGTCGACCCTCGAACCGACTTCGTCACCATCTACATGTCGGGGTTCTCAAACGGCTACCGCTATGTCCGCGGGCCGGTCCCCTTCACCACCCTGACCCAGGCCCTGGCCGAGGGTCGGGTGAGGCGTGCCACGGCCGTCTGGAACGGCATCACCACTCAGAACTGGACCAACATCCACGATCTGCTCGAGACATCCAAGACCAACGCGGTGAAGAAGCAGGCGATCGAAGCGGGGAACTGGTTCTACGTGGTCAAGCCCGATGCCACCCGCCCTCCCGCCAGCTCCATCCTCTGGCGCAAGACACTCGTGCAACGCTACTGGCGGCCCGGTGACGCGATCAACCAGGATGAGGCCGAGTTCTTTCTGAAGGGACCCAACGACGAGGTATTCGATCCCCGCTGGGTCTACCGTCCCGACGCGGCTCCCGCTTCAGGCAAGCCGAAGCCGGCTGCTGCACCCAAGACCACCAGCGCGGACTCGCCAAGACCCGCTCGCAACTGATAGGATGGTCGCTTCGCGGCAGCACCTGCCGCGGGGGGCTGGTCCCGCTGACCAGCGCGTTTCAGGCTCGTAAGCGACGGTCACAGCGATGGCACACAAAAAGGGACAGGGGTCGGTTCGTAACGGACGCGATTCCAACGCCCAGCGACGTGGGATCAAGAAGTACGGTGGCGAAGCGGTCAACGCCGGGAACATCCTGATCCGCCAGTGTGGAACCAAGTGGCACCCCGGCCAGAACGTCGGCATGGGCAACGACTACACGCTGTTCTCGCTGGTCGAAGGCACGGTGTTCTTCGACCGTGGTGGCCGACGGATCAACGTCGCAGCACCCGAATAGAAGCACCCGACACCTGGTGACCGGTTACCCGAGCGTCAACGTGCGGTTGGCCCAGAGGGTACGGCGGCTGCAGGATTCCTGAGAGCTGCGGAGCGGCGGTTTCTAGGTCGAGCAATCTCGAGCCGCAGGGTCTGTTTCAGCATCGTCGGTCGCTCTGGGGCCGCTTCACCCGAAAACAACTCGATGTCGTCGACCCGGAACCTCCCCGACTCGGTGACCAGCACCACGCGGGCACCGAACTGCAGATCGCCGAGGATGACCTCCTCACGATCGCCCTCGATCGCTCGCATCCGAGACACCGCCGGAACCAGGAACCTCGCGGCATGACCCGCTTGGGCCGGAAAATTGCCAACCGCCTGGCTCCAGACCAACCGGTTGAAGTCCGACGACGAGTGTCGAGCCGCCGACTGGGCGTTGCCTGAAACAATCGCCTGGCGGAAGGCGAGTACCGGGACGAGCCGTTCGAACTGTTGCTTGAGTGATCCGGGGAGACTGGTGGTCGGGACCAGGATGTCGTCGACCAGCAGCACGCCGTTCTGTTCGCGGAGCACACACGTCAGTGCTCTTTCACCCTGCGTGATGGTGATCTCGGTGATCGCACCCTGGAAGACAGTACCGGACACCTGGGCCGTTTCGTGTGAGAAGGCCAGCCCCAGGATCTCGGGCACCAGACCCGGTGCCAGCTGTTTCCAAACCCGGTTGTTGAAGTCGGTCGAGGAGTTGTGACGCAGGGCCGCGAGGTCGTGTTGGCGGACGGCCGCCAGGAAGAGCCTCATTCGCGCGTGCGCGGTGAAGACGGCCGAGAGTCGACGTTCCTGCGAGGAGCCGAAGTCGACCAGAGTAACCTCAGCGACGCGAAAACCTCGCAGCGACGTGTCGCCGGGGTCGCTGGCCGGTTCACGCTCCAACGACAGCCGGACCAGGCGATCGGGTTGCTTGATCACGATGTCGCTGAAGGTCTTCTGCAAACGGACCTCCGTCGTCGCGTCGATCGCCGCGGACGTGGGCAGTTTCACCTGGTCGAGATCGGCACGAGCCAGGCAGTTTGAGTAGAACACACTCGAGGCGTGTGCCTTGAGCTGGTCTCGATCGGCTTGCTTGTAGGCATCGAGGAATCCGGCGGTATGAGCGATGACCCCCGCCAGCAGGCGGACCGACTCGGGCTGACGCTTCGCGGATCCGGAAGAAAACACGATGTCGTCGACCCGCCACCCGGTCGGCCCGGATTTCAACGCCAGGACCGTCTCGCCCTCGGGGCCGTTGTATCTCACCTGGGCGGTGTCCCCATCGAGACTCGCTCGAGGACGACTCTTGAAGGTGCGTCCGTCGCGGACCGCTACGCGAGTGGCCAACTGGGCCAGGTACGGTGGCGGCATCTGGGCGAGTTTCTTCGAGAGTCCGTCGGTGGTCGAGCCGAGCAATCGCTTGCGGTCGCCGCTGTGCCAGGCCTGTTGAAATTCGTGAACGCTCAACAGCAGGTCTATCAACTCCGTCGCCGAACGCGTGACCGTGGCCCCGCGTCGAGTCTGTTTCAGCAGCAGGTCGTCGACGAGCCATCCGCTCGACGAACCATCTCGAGACAACTCGAGAGTCAGAGGGGTCTTGACACCTCCGGCGGACTCGAACTCGACCTTCACCCGCCGCCGGTCGGCCGATGTCTCCTCGACCTCGGTGACCGTCATCTCGCCCGCGGGGAAGCCCAGCAACTCCATCGCCTCGACGGCCGACTTGTCCCGCAACGCCCTCCGCCGAAATTCCGGCGTCGTGGCCTCGCGGAGTGCCGCGATGTCCCGGTCCTCGAAGGCACCGGTGAATCGGGTCACCGAACGAGTTTCGAGCAGGTGCGAACAGCCCAGAGGAGCGGCCAGAACCCACACCAGGCCAACCGTCAGCCACGCCGTGTCTCGTCGACTCATCCCCGTCGTCCTTGACGTCTTCTGTCTGTCGTCCCTGGAACGCCTCGCTTTAATGCCCCCTCAATTGCCGGGTGAAGGCAACCGGGCGCGCAGCCGAGACGCCAGCGCGGAGGCCTTATCCCGAATTCACAGCGGCGGGTCAAGAGCGGTCAGGGGCGTGAACTGCGACCGCCAAGTTGGCGAAATGCGGCCGAGGAGAGACCCTTGGGGCTGGTGTCCGCCGGCGGACGACGTGGCGAGGAGCGCCTGGAAGAGACCGGGCGGGATGCGGCCTGGCGACGAGACGCACGGAAGCGATCGCCGAGAGTCTCGTGGGGCTCGACAACCGGATACGACCGGTCCGGAAATCTCCCACCCGCTGAACCGTTCCACCACGGATCACGCCACGACCGATACGGAATCCGGCCAACCGCCACCGGAACGCTCCAGTAACCGCCGTAGCCTCCGAAGCCGCCGTACCCGCCGAAAGGCGAGATCATGTACGCGCCATAGGGGCCGACCGGAACAACACCGACCACGAACGGCACCTGCACCACGTCGGTGATCGACATCGGATAACCGGACAGCCCGGTGACCACCGCCGAGGAACTGACCACGCTGCGATGAGACGCCTGGTAGGCCGAGAAGCCGAAGCGACTGCTCATCCCGCCGCTACGGACCGACCAGCCGGCCCGCAGGCCACCGCTGGACCACCCCCTCGAACCTCCAAAGGGAGCCAGTCCCAGCGAGGAACCGAAGCTGCCGCCATACCGCACGCGGCTCGATCCCCCCATGCCGAAGCCAAAGCCGACACCGAACCGTTCGTAGAAACGGCTGCTGACCCCATGCTGAGAGACACCGCTGGTGATCATCTGGGCCTCGACCCTCGCCGAGACCGACGGCCACAACACCGCCAGCAACATCAGGGTCACGACCCGAGTCCGCACGAGGCTCAACATCCCGTCTCTCACAGTATTCCGCTCACTCGCAATCTACCTCGGACAGCCGGTCTCCGGAAGCCGAGACCTTCAAAGACTGAACCGTCGCACACTGTCATCCTGAGCGAAGCGAAGGATCTCAACCCTCCGGACCAGACACCGCCTGAGATTCCTCGCTCATCCCCAGCGTCTGCAACTCACTTCACAATGCGAAAGCTGTAGACACTCGCCCGGCTGACCTCAAATCGCAGCTGCACAACCTCGCCGGCCAGCGACTCGAGCTTGGCCTTGCCGGCCCAACCGACAACCGCGGCCGCCTGGTCGCCGGTGATCGGTCTCGAGTTGTCCGAGGAGAACTGTTCGAGTGTCTTGCCGTTGCGGTCGAGCACCGCGACCCGGACCGATCCCCCCTGGCGCACCTTCGTGTTGACCAGCAAGCGGCTTCCGTCGAGTCGGAAGGGCCGGGTCACCAGTGTGCCGCGGCTGCTGGCATCGAGCCCCACCAGGCGGTCCTCGCCGATCGTGGCCAAACCCACGGCCTGGTCACGCTGCACCACGAAGCCCGGACCCCCGTGACGCTCGTTGGCACCCCCGTAGTAGATCCAGTGCTTGCCGGCGTGCGTGACGATGGTCGATGCGGGGATGATCAGGTCCTTGTCGAAGGCACCGTCGGGTCCGCGAGGCACCAGCGGCTGACTCGAGTAGACCCACGAGAGGTCCCAGGAATCGGCGTCGCGGCTGGTGGCAATGTAGTAGTTCATCACGTCCCGCTCGTGTCGCTTGTGCTTGTCCAGGCCACCCTCGCTGAAATCACCAGGCCACTCGTAGACGCTCAGGATCGCAAAGTGCACTCCGTGCCGCATCCAGTCAGTCACCGCGTAGATCTGCCTCCGCTTCCGTTCGGCCTTCCCCTCGCGATCAAACACCCAGTTGCGAACGGTTTTCCAGCGAGTCGGGTGCCGCTTGGGGTCGGGGTTGGTCATCATCCGAGTCCCCCTCCACTCGCCCGCACCACCAGCACCGGCGTAGTCGGTCCGAGTGAACAGCCGATAGGTCTTGGCATCGCCGTCCCACAGCAGGAAGTTGTAGGTGTCGGCTGCGCGGGTGGTGACCGGCTTGCCGCCGTTGTAGGTGGTGAAGCGGATGCCGTCGGCCGAATGAGCCAGGCCGGCAGCCATGCCCGGAGCGTCGTAGGACGCCTTGTAGCGATGAGCCGGATCGGTCTCGTGAGGATCGATCATCACCGTCAGCGTGTAGTCCCCGGCAAAGTTGATCCCGCTCACATCACCTCGCTTGGTGAACCGGATCCCGTCGCGCGATTCCGAGTAACCGTACCCGGCCTTGCCACGCTTGCGCCACCACAACTTGAACCGGCCCTGGTCGTAAAGCACCGTCCCGTAGAAAATGCCCTCGCGGAAGATCGGCTTGCCTCCGTTGGCCTTGGTCACCCGGCCCAGGCGTCGGGTCAGACCCTTCCGTGAAGCGATCACGTGGTCGTCGACGAGCAGTTGGACCCGCTGCCCGATCACGACGGGTCGCTTTGCCGCAGACAACTCGCCGGGTGAACCCAGCAGCCACCAGCACCCGGCCACCGCAGCCACCGCAGCCACCCGCCGCCTCACCGAGTTCTCGATCACCGGATCAGTCATTCATTCGGACCTGCTTTCCGGACGGGCTTTTCCAGCACGACCCCGCGTTTTTGAATCCTGGCGAACATCTCACGGTACGCCTTCGACCCGTCGTCGTCCCACCACTCGGTCGACAGCGGCGCGTCGTAGCTCAATGGCAGCAGTTTGCGTCGGTCGGGCCGCACCATGAAGATCGATTCGGCGGGATCGGCGATGTTGAACATCCGCGTGCCGTTCTTGTAGGTCGTGTTGATGATCCACTTGGCCTGGGTGGGGAGTTTCTGTTTCTTGAGCCGTTCGAGTTGTTCCTGGTCGATCGAGACTCCCAGCCCGGGTTGCTCCGGGACCGGGATCATCCCGTTGGTGGGATCGACCTTCTGCTTGACGACGTCGTCGCGCCAGGTCTCGGCGTCGCAGTGAGTGTGCCAGGTGGCGGTC
>CAUZEQ010000049.1:0-21838 GCA_963578885.1 Planctomycetota bacterium | reverse complement strand
CACCGTGGCGTGCACATCTGTGATGTAGTGCCGATTCTCGACGGCGTGGAAGCCCAGCTCGTCGGTCGCTCCGTGAGCGATTCCGCCCTTGAGCCCTCCGCCGGCCATCCAGATGCTGAAGCCGTAGGGGTGGTGGTCGCGGCCGTTGGAATTCTGAGCCCCCGGCGTGCGGCCGAACTCGGTGCCCCACACTACCAGCGTCTCATCGAGCATTCCGCGTGTCTTGAGGTCACCGATCAGAGCGGCGATCGGCTGGTCGGTCTCGCGGCAGACTTTCGCATGACCCGTCTTCAGGTTGCTGTGCCCGTCCCAACGTCCGGCTCCCCCGTTGGACCCGTGAAAGATCTGCACGAACCTCACGCCCCGCTCGACCATCCGCCGGGCCGCCAGGCACTGCTGGCCGAACGTGCGGGTGGTGCCGTTGCCGAGTCCGTAGTCAGACTGCATGGCCCGGGTCTCGCTCTTGAACTGCATCACCTCCGGCACCGCCATCTGCATCCGGTAGGCCAGCTGGTAAGACTTGATCCGGGCCCGCAGCACTGCGTCGTCGGGGTGAAGGGCGGCGGTCAGCTGGTTGAGCCGGTCGAGCAGTTCGAACTGACCTCGCTGTTCTTCGCGGTACAGCGCGCCTCCGGGAGTGGCAAACGGCAGCGGCCGGGCCGGGTCGACGTCCAGTTGAACTCCGTCGTGTTCGGGGCCGAGGTAATTGGCTCCGTGAGCACCCTGGCCGCCGCAGCAATCCGCGATCGGGGTCCCCATCACGACAAATTGCGGCAGGTCGTCGTTGAGTGACCCGAGGCCGTAGTGGATCCACGAGCCGACCGTGGGGAAGAACCCGTCCAGCGAATGCCGGCCGGTGTGAAACTGCAGCTGCGCGCCGTGGTTGTTGTCGGTCGTCCACATCGATCGGACGATCGCCAGGTCGTCGATGTGGTCGCCCAGGTGAGGCCACCAGTTGGAGATCTCGATCCCGCTCTCGCCCCGCTTTCGGTACCCCACCTGCAGCGGGTAGACCTTGGGCCAGATGTGCCCGTTGGCGTCGTCGGGGACCACGACCCGGACGTTTTCGTCGACAAAGGGGTTCTTCAGGGTCTCGGAAAATGGCGTCTTGTCGATCGAGACGCCGGCATACTTGTTCAGCGCCGGCTTGGGATCGAACGTCTCCATGTGGCTGGCACCGCCGACCATGAACAGCCAGATCACGCTCTTGGCACGCGGGGCGATATGAGCCAGCCCGTCGGGGACGTCGCTGGAACTGCCGGCGCGGGTGATGCCGTCGTCGGCGAGCATCGAGGCCAGGGCCACGCTGCCCAGGCCTCGGGTCGTGTCGACCAGGAACTCGCGGCGGTTGCTCGAGCGGGAGCGTGTCATGGCGTCACCGGATCGTCAGGAATTCGTTGTGATTGAGCAGCACCAGCACCAGGTTCTCGCGGGCCCGCAGGTGGGGCTGTTGCGCCGGCGAGATCGGGATCTTCTGGCCGCTGCCAAAGGGTGTCAGCTTGCCGGATTGTCCCAGCAAGCTTGCCTGCCCGGCTAGGAATTCCAGGCACACAGTCCGCTCCGAGCGACTCGGTCCCCGACCCAGGACCCTGAGGAACACCGTGTCGAGGAAGCGGCGGCTGTGTTCGGGAGTGTTTTCGAGACCGACCTGGATGTCGAGCCGGCGAGCCAGTCGCCGGGACTGCTCGATCGCCAGGGGGCTGTTGACCATCGCCAGGGCCTGCTGCGGCACCACCGTTTCGTTGCGCTGGTAGCACTCGTGCGTGCTCGCCGAGTCGAAGAGATCGAGAAAGACCATCATTTTTTCCGGAGCGTGCCGGTAGTAGATGCTGCGTCGGGTGGTCGTGAGCCCGGTGCCGGCATCCAGTTCGGGGCCGCCCATCCGCGCGTCGAGGTTGCCGCAGACCCAGAGCACGGAATCACGCACCAGCTCGGATTCGAGACGTCGCGAGTTCATTCGCCAGAGGAAGCGGTTGTCGGGGTCCCGCTTGCGGGTTGCGGCGTGGGCCGGGGTGGCACCCGAGGACATCCGGTAGGCGGCAGACGTCAGGATCAGCCGGTGCAGGTGTTCCAGGTCCCAGTCGTGGTCCATCAACTCCACAGCCAGCCAGTCGAGCAGGGCGGGGAAGGTGGGTCGGCGGCCGTTGTTGCCGAAGTCGAAGACCGAGGGGACCAGCGGGCTGCCGAAATGACGCAGCCAGACGTGGTTGACGCAGACGCGAGCCGTCAGAGGGTTGCGGCGGTCGGTGATCCAGCGGGCCAACGCCAGGCGACGGCCGGTGCTGGTTTTGGGATAGACCTTCGTCAACGGCGGGTAGTTGGCATCGGTCTTGGCGGCAGCGGTCGTGGCCGCTTTCAGCTTCTTGCGAGCCGCCGCCAGTGCCGAGCTGCTTGCGGAGATCTTCTTCTTGTCGCTGCCAGCCTTGGCCTGGGCCTTTGACAACTCGGCACGCAGCACACCGGCCTCGGCTGCAATCAAGTCCGATTGACGATGCCTGGCAGCGGCCAGCGACGCGGCGGTGGCGGCCGCGACAGGGTCGTTGCCGTGGTAACGAGCCGTATCGGCGGTGACTCGGGCCGTCAGGCTCTCGAGCTGCGCACGGGCCGCGGTCAGCTCCTTGCGGGCCACCGCCAACTCCCGTGGTTCGGACTCTTCGGACCCCGGGGAGTCCGCGGGCGACTCGAGCTTCGTGACGGCTGCGGTTCGCGACGAGACGAGTCGGCGGGCGGTTTCGAGCAGACCCTCTCGGATCGGCTCGCGGAGACCGGGATAGAAGATGATCGGGCTGAGTTCGACGGGGCTGACCTTCAGCTGCTGGCCGGGCAGGAAGCTGGGGACCGAGGCGGTCAGCGGGTTGTCCTTGTCGGGCCGCTTGTCGTTGCCTCGTTCGAAGAGATAGGTCGGTGTCTTGGGCTTTGCGTCGTAGGCCAGCGAGATGCCGTGGTTGGCGACGTCGAGTCGGCCGTCAATCGGGTCGGTGCGGATCTGGTGCGGCTCGAAGATGGCCCGGAAGCGGTAGTAGTCCTTCTGGGCGACGGGGTCGTACATGTGGTTGTGACACCGGGCACAATTGATCGTCAGGCCCAGGAAGGCCTTGCCGGTGTGTTCGATGGTGGCATCGAGCCAGGTGTTGCGATTGAAGAGGTAGTAGTTGCGGGCCAGGAACCCTGTGGCCCGGAGCGTTTCGGGAGTCGCCTCGGGCAACTCGTCAGCCGCCAGCATCTGCCGCACCATCTCGTCGTAGGGTCGATTGGCATTCAGCGATTCGACGATCCAGTCGCGCCAGCGCCAGATGTGTCGGCTGCTGTTGCGGAGTTGTTTCTGGTATCCGTACCAGTCGCTGTAGCGCCAGACGTCCATCCAGTGCCGGCCCCAGCGTTCTCCGTATCGAGGATTCTGCAGCAGTCGTCCGATGGTCCGGTTCCAGCGATCGGGCCGGGTATCGGTCAGGAACTGGTGGATTTCCTCGGGAGTCGGCGGCAGTCCGGTCAGGTCCAGCGTGGCTCGACGCAGCAGCACCCCGGCTTCAGCCTGCTCGGCGTGCAGCAGTTTGCGACCGCGGTGTCCTTCGGCCAGGAAGGCATCGATCGGGTTGCGGGCCCACGTGCTGCCGGCCGGATTCGGCACCTGCGGTCGCAGCGGGGCGCGGTAGGCCCAGTGGTCGGTGGGGTCCGATTCGGGAGTCTCGTCTGCGGGATGCGGTGCTCCGGCCTCGATCCATCGTGTGAGTGTCGCGATCTCCCGGGCCGACAGCGCCGCTCCCTCCGGCGGCATCCTCGTGTCCTTGTCCTCGGAGCTCACCCGTTTCAGCAGACGGCTGTCACGTGGCTTGCCGGCGACGATCACCGGACCGTCCTTTGTCCCCTTGATCGCCGCGGCGGCCGTATCGAGTCTCAGGTCGGCTTCCTGCTTTCGGACTCCGTGGCAGCGGACACAGTGAGCCTTCAGGATCGCCTTGACCTTGCCGTAGTCGACCCGCTCGGCGGACGCGGCCGGCTGCACGGCGAGCACGACTATAATAAGGATGCGGGCAAGCATGTCGAACCGGCAGGACGCGAGGGGATCAGTGCACAGTCTACCACCTGTGAGTGGGCACCGGATATGCTTGCACGAGCACTATCGCCCGGGGTCTGACGCCGCCCGTGGCGGGGCCTGCCCCCTTGGTTCCAGCCACGGTGTCTGCAAGAAGGGGTCAGGCCCCGCCACGGGTCCGCCTAGGGCGGATCAGACCCCAAGCCATGCCGAACCCGACTCCCTGCCCCAACACGAGACACTTGCCGTGCCCAGCAGTTTTCCCGAATCCGAAGCGGCGCTACGTTTTCTCGATAATCAACTCGACCAGATCCGCGGAGTTCTCGACGAGTTCCCCGACGAGGCGATCTGGGTCCGCCCTGCCGAGGGGGTCGTCTCGCTGGGCAACCTCATCTGCCACGTCGCCGGATCGATGCGCGACTGGTTTGAAAACGGCCTGGGCCGTGGCGAGTGGATTCGAGAGCGCCAATTGGAGTTCGACCGCGACGGCGGCCTGGATCGATCGGCGCTTCATGAGCTGCTCAACGAGACTCGAGCTCATTGCGGGAGTTTCCTGGCAGAGGTCGATGCGGGGAACTGGGAGCACGAGCGGCAGTTCCGCGGTCGTACGATGCCGATCCGCGAGGTGTTGTGGCACCAGGTCGAGCACGTGGCCTACCACGCCGGCCAGGCGGCGTTGCTGCGACGTCTGACGGGCGGCCTGGCGGCCCGGCCATAGCCGCGGGGCTGTGGCCGCGGTTAGAATCGGTGCGACAAACGAAGTCAGGAGACAGAGAGATGCGAATCGCGGTCGTGCTGAGTGTTGTGTTGTCTGCGTCCCCGCTGCTGGCGGCCGGCTGGAGTGGTTTTGGCGGCACCGCGGCAAGGGATCATCACACCGATGAGACTCTGGCGACGAGCCTGCACCTGGCCTGGTCGCGGCAGGCGCGTCATGCACCCAGCCCCGCCTGGCCTCGCGACGACCGTATGTCGTTCGATCGAGTCAACCGCGTGGCGGTTTCCGAGGGACGCGTGTTCTACGGCAGTTCGGTCGACGGCCTCATCCGTTGCCTGGACGCAAAGACCGGCCAGACTCGCTGGACGTTTGCCACCGGCGGCCCGGTCCGTTTTGCTCCGGCGGTGTGGCGCGACCGCGTGTTTGTCACCAGCGACGACGGCTACCTGTACAGCCTGGCGACCGCCGACGGTCGCTTGCTGAAGCGATGGCGTGGTGGTCCGACCGACCAGCGGGTGATGGGCAACGGCCATGTGATTTCGAGGTGGCCGGCTCGCGGCGGCGTGGTCATCTCAGGGGACATCGTCTACTGGGCGGCGGGGATCTGGCAGTCGGAGGGCATTTTCATCCGGGCCCAGCAGGCCGAGACCGGCAAGCTGGTGTGGCTCAATGACTCATCCGGCGGCATCGAGATGGCTCAGCCGCACGGCGGGGCAATGGCCAAGAGTGGTGTGACCGCACAGGGGCACCTGGTGATCACCGGGGACCGTCTGCTGGTGCCCACCGGCCGGGCCGTGCCGGCGGTCTTTGATCGCAAGACCGGCAAGTTCCTGTTCTACCGCCTGCAGCAGAACACTCACCGGGGTGCCACCGCGACGATGGGGCACGGTCGGATCTTCGTCAACGGCGGCCTGGCCTACGACCTCCAGAGCGGCGGCCTGCTCAAGGGACTGGGCGCCGGTAGCGTAGCTTCGGCCGGCAAGACACTCTGGCGAGGCACCTCCAACACCCTGGAGAACTGGGAACTGGTCGAGCGGGCCGGCAAGGATCGCAAGGGCAAGCCGGTCAAGATCCTCGAACTCAAACGCAAAACCTCCATCGCCAAAGTCCCCGGCGGCCAGGGCATGCTGGTGGCCGGGACCACGGTCGTTTCGGCCGGAGCCAAGTCGGTTGCGGTGATTGATGCGACCTCCGGCAAGCTGACCTGGCAACACGATCTCGACGGGACACCTGGTGACCTGGCCGTTTCCGACGGCCGGCTGTTCGTGGTCACCGACAGCGGTCGGCTGTACTGCTTTGCTGAGGGTCCCGTCACCAAGCCGGTGCACCACTCGCCCTCGAAGCCCGACATCCCGGGCGACGACCCGGCTATCGTCGCGGCGGGGAAGAAGATCCTGGAAACGTCGCGGATCCGTGAGGGCTACTGCGTCGACCTGGGCTGTGGCGACGGCCGCTTGGCGAGCTGGTTGGCCCGGCACAGCGACCTGTTCGTCTTCGCCATCGATCCCGACCCGGCCCGGGTCGCCAGGGCCCGGCAGCGATTGGCTGCAGCGGGGCTGCTGGGAAACCGCGTCACGGTGCACCAGGGGCAGCTCGAGGCGACTCAATTCCCCAAGTACATCGCCAACCTGGTGGTCTCGCAACGAGCACTCACCGACAAGGCGGCCACGAAGCAGATCGTCGCCGAGGCGGGACGGTTGCAGCGTCCGTGGGGCGGCGTGGTCGCGACCGGGCCCGGCGACGACCTGGAGTTTGACACCCGCAAAGGACTGGCCAATGCCGGGACCTGGAGCCACCAGTACGCGACTCCGGCCAACACGCTCTGCTCGACCGATCCGATCACCGGTCCTCTGCGGGTGTTGTGGTTCCACGACGTGGACCTGGAACTGCCCAGCCGTCACGGCCGGGCCCCCTCGCCTCTGTTCCATCGCGGACGGTTGTTTGTGGAGGGGATGGACGCGTTGCGGGGAGTCGATGCCTACAACGGCCGCACGCTGTGGGAGTTTGCCTTGCCGGGCGTGCTGCATGCCTACAACGCCGATCACATCGTGGGTGTCTCGGGCACCGGGAGCAACTACTGTGCCAGCGGCGACAGTGTCTATGTCCGCCGCAAGGGAGTCTGCTATCGGCTCGACGCGGCCACCGGCAAGGTGCTGGGCACCTTCGAGACTCCCGCTCACAAGGATGGCAAGAAGGCCCTGTGGGGTCACATCGCCTGCGAGAACGGGCTGCTGTTCGGTTCGTTGATCAACGAACAGCACATCGTACGTCACGCCTGGCGGCCGGCGGACATGAGTCGGCTGTTCACCGAATCGAAGACGTTCTTCGTGATGGATGCCAAGACCGGCAAGCTGAAGTGGCGATACGACGCCAAGCAGTCGATCCGCCACAACGCGATCGCGATCGGTGACGGGCGGGTGTTCCTGATCGATCGGCCTCGAGCGCTGGCCGATCTGCTCGACCAGAAGGCCGCTCGCCGCGGCATCAAGAAAGGCACGCCGCTGGTGCATGCCACCGGCGAACTCGTCTGCCTGGATGCGGCCACCGGTAAGCCGGCGTGGCAGAACAAGAAGGACATTTTCGGGACGGTGCTGGTCTTCAGCGAGCAGCACGACATGTTGCTGATGAGTTACCAGTCGACACGGTTCAAGTTGCCCTCGGAGGTCGGAGGCCGGATGGCGGTGTTCCGGGCCAGCGAGGGGTACCGGGCCTGGGACAAGAAGGTCAGCTACATCACTCGGCCCCTGGTCAACGACCGCACGATCATCACTCAGCCGGCGCGGCTGGACCTGTTGACCGGCGAGGACGAGCCGTGGACGTTCAAGCGATCCTACGGCTGCGGTCAACTGGTCGGTTCGAAGAACCTGTTGCTGTTCCGTTCGGCAACGGTCGGCTATCTCGATTTTACCCGCAAGGCGGGGACCGAGAACTTCGGAGGGATCCGTCCGGGTTGCTGGGTCAACGCCCTGCCGGCCGGCGGCCTGGTGTTCATCCCCGATGCCTCGGCCGGCTGCCGCTGCAGCTACCAGAACCGATCCTGGATCGCGTTGCAGGGGCCCGACGATGCCCAATGATGCCCGATGATGATTGGGCGGATGGCCCCTGACCGGGGCCGCTGCGGTTGCCGCTGCGGCTGCGGCCCGGGCATGATTCCTCGCCCTTGGGCCGTCTGGTAGTCTGGTTGCACAGGGCATCGGCTTCTCCCGGCCTTTCTTGGCAAAGAGCAACGGCACATGTGCGGCATCGTCGGACTGCTGATCAGGCGAGCGGAGTTGCGAGACTCGCTGGGCCGGCTGGCCGTGCCGATGCTCGATTGCATGGGCGACCGTGGTCCCGATTCGGCCGGGCTGGCGGTGTTTGACCGCCGGGAGGACGCAGCGGGGCTGGGTTTCAGCCTGTACTGGCGCGGGGGCGTTCCCGATTGGGACGCGGTGCTCGAACACCACCGCGACGTGCTGGGCACTGATGCGACTCTGGATGCCAACGGCGACAACGCGCTGTTGCACAGCACGATGGCGCCCTCGGCGGTGCCCAGTTGGCTGCAGGAGCACTGGCCGTGTGTCGACCTGTTGTCGGTGGGGCAGAGTATTCGGTTGTTCAAGGACGAGGGGCACCCTCGCGAGATCGCGGCGCGGTACGGATTCGAGTCACTTACTGGCAGCCACCTGGTGGGTCACACGCGGATGGCCACCGAATCGATGGTCTCCCCGGCTCACGCTCACCCCTTCACCGCCGGGCAGGACTTCTGCCTGGTCCACAACGGTTCGTTGTCGAACCCCAACAGCGTGCGGCGTCGATTGCAGCGACGGGGAATCGCGTTCGAAACCGACAACGACACCGAGGCGGGGTGCCGGTACCTGGAGTGGCGGATGCGTGAGGGGGAGGGCCTGGAGCAGGCGATCGAGTCGTCGTTTGAAGTACTCGACGGGTTCTTCACCTTCCTGATGGCGACTGCTGAGAAGATGGTGCTGGTTCGCGACGCGTTCGCATGCAAGCCGGCGGTGGTGGCCGAAACCGATGACTACGTGGCGGTGGGTTCGGAGTTCCGGGCACTGGCCCACCTGCCGGGTGTCGCCGACGCGAACGTGTATGAACCCTCGCCAAAAACGATCTACTCGTGGTCGGTCGTCGAAGCGGGGGCTCCGCAGACGACGGCGGTCCTGTCATGAGCGACACCGTCGAATTTGACCTGGCCGGGGTCAGCGTGCGTGAGTTGAACCGGTACCTGCACACCGAGTTGCCCGGCTCGGATGTCACTCGGGTCGGCATCCGGAACCCCAACGGCCTGCACAGCATCGCCGTGGGGTTGGACTGCGAGGTGGAGGTCGACATCCACGGTCACGCCGGCTACTTCATCGCGGGGATGAACAAGCAGGCGAAGGTCACGGTTCATGGCAACGTGGGCTGGAGCGTGGCGGAGAACATGATGTCGGGGGAGGTGCGAATTCAGGGCCATGCCAGCGAATCGGCCGGCGCGTCGGCACACGGAGGCCTGCTGGTGATCGACGGAGACGCCTCGAGCCGCTGCGGCATCTCGCTGAAGGGCGGCACCGTGGTGGTCGCCGGCGACGTGGGCCACTTCTCGGCATTCATGGCCCAAGCCGGTACGATGGTCGTCTGCGGCAACGCCGGAGCCAACCTCGGCGATTCGATCTACGAAGCAGTTCTCTATGTCGGCGGAGCGATCGACAGCCTGGGCGCCGACGCCCGCGAGGAGCCTCTGGAGGCCTCCGATGTGGAGAATCTGCGGGGGCTGTTGGCCGAGTCGGGCATCGAGGCGGATGCCGAGAACTTCCGGCGGGTCGCTTCGGCGCGGTCGCTGTATCACTGGAACGCCGAGGCCCACCAGGAGTACTAGGTCGCGTGAACGGTCCCTCCAAACAGATCCCACCGCAGCCACCGCAGCCGCCGTCGCAGCTGGCCGGCGGTCCCGAGCACCTCGAGCCCAGCGCGTCGTTCGACTCGGACGTGATCGCCTACATCCGCCGTGCGACCCAGTGCGGGCTGTACGACATCCGCGGCATGGGTGCCAAGCGGAAGCTGCCGACATTCGACGACCTGGTCTTTCTGACCGCGTCGGCTTCGAGATATCCGCTGGAAGGGTATCGGGAACAGTGCTCGTCGCGGACCGTGCTGGGCGCTCGGTTCGCCAAGCGGCCGATCGAGCTTGAGATCCCGGTGACGATTGCCGGGATGAGTTTCGGGGCGCTCTCGGCGTCGGCCAAGGAAGCACTGGGGCGAGCCGCCACCGAGATGGGGACTTCGACCACGACCGGTGACGGAGGAATGACGCCCGAGGAGCGGAGGTCGTCCAAGACGCTGGTCTACCAGTGCCTGCCCAGCCGCTACGGCTTCAACCCCGATGACCTCAGGGCGGCCGACGCTATCGAAATCGTGTTGGGGCAGGGGGCCAAGCCGGGTGGGGGGGGAATGCTGCTGGGCCAGAAGGTCAGCAAGCGGGTGGCGGGCATGAGAACTCTGCCCGAGGGGATCGACCAGCGATCGGCCTGCCGGCATCCCGACTGGACCGGGCCCGATGACCTGGCGATCAAGATCGAGGAGCTGCGTGAGATCACCGATTGGGAGAAGCCGATTTACGTCAAGATGGGGGCCACTCGGGTGCTGGATGACGTCAAGCTGGCCGTCAAGGCCGGGGCCGATGTGGTGGTGATCGACGGCATGCAGGGAGGCACCGCGGCCACACAGCAGGTCTTCATCGAACACACCGGGATCCCCACCCTGGCCGCACTGCCCCAGGCGGTCGAGGCGCTCGAGGAGATGGACAAGGTCGAGGAGGTGGACCTGATCATCTCAGGGGGCATCCGCACCGGAGCCGATGTGGCCAAGGCCCTGGCACTGGGGGCCGATGCGGTCTCGATCGGACAGGCGGCGTTGATCGCATTGGGTTGCAACAACCGTTGCTACCACGACGATACTGCTGGCCAAGACGGTAGAGATGGCACAGACGGCTGGGTCGACGTGACCGAGGATTACCAGCAATTGGGAGCGGCACCGGGCTTCTGCCACCACTGCCACACCGGTCGCTGCCCGGTGGGGATTACCACTCAGGACGAAGTGCTCGAGCGACGACTGCAGCCGGAGACTGCAGCCGGGTGGGTTCGGAACTATCTGCAGGTGCTCACCATGGAGGTCACGACGTTGGCCCGGGCCTGTGGCAAGAGCAACGTGCATCACCTCGAGCGTGAGGATTTGGCTGCGTTGACGATTGAGGCTGCGGCGATGGCTCGAGTGCCTCTGGCTGGCACGTCGTGGATCCCCGGTTTGGGGTCTGATCCGCCTGCGGCGGCCCGTGGCGAGGCCTGACCCCTTCTGGACTGGGCGGTGGATTGCGGTCAAGGGTTCAGGCCCCGCCGACTACGGCGTCTGACATCGGCATTGCCCTCGGCTGTCGGCGGCGTCTGACCCCCGCCTCAGGCGTGGCGTGGGGTTGGGGAGGGCGGTAGGATGTGCGGCTTGGGGCAAACGGAGTGAGCGGGCAGGGGAGCGGGAATGACGACTCGGGACGAGATCAAGGCACGGATCGAGCAGGACGGGATCGAGTTTCTGCTCGTCCAGTTCGTCGACCTCAACGGAAGTGCCAAGGTCAAGATGGTCCCCGCCGGTGAACTGGATACCTGCATCGACAGCGGAGTCGGTTTCGCGGGAGCCGCGCTGTGGGGACTCGGCCAGGGGCCTCACGATCACGACATGCTTGCCCGCGTCGACCTCAACACCTACACCCCCTTGCCCTGGAAGCCCAACACCGCCCGGCTGGCCGGCAACCTCTATGTCGACGACGAGCCGCATCCCTACTGTGCCCGCACCAACATGGTGCGAGTGCTCGATGCCGCCCGCGAACAGGGATTCGTGTTCAACGTGGGGATGGAGCCCGAGCACTTCCTGGTCGTCCGCAACGACGACGGTTCGATCTCGCCGTGGGATCCCGGCGGTGTCGATCATCTCGAAAAGCCTTGCTACGACTTCCGCTCGATGGCTCCGGCGATGGACTACCTGCAGGATCTGACCACGTCGCTCAACGCGCTGGGCTGGGGCGTGTACCAGACCGACCACGAGGACGGCAACGGGCAATACGAGGTCAACTTCGACTACCAGGACGCGTTGACCACCTCCGATCGGGTCACCTTCTTCAAGATGGCCAGCTCTCAGATCGCCGCCAAGTACGGTGCGATTGCCACTCACATGCCCAAGCCGTTTGCCGACCGCACCGGCAGCGGGCTGCACGTGCACTTCCATGTGGCCGACGCCGAGACCGGCGGCAACCTGTTCCTGGACGAAGCCGACTCGCGTGGCCTGGGCCTCTCGCAATTCGCCTACCACTTCCTGGGCGGAGTGCTCGCTCATGCCCCCGCCCTGATCGCCGTCACCTGTCCGACGGTCAATTGCTACAAGCGGCTGAAGCTGGGCTCGGGCCTGCAGGGCAGCCGCTCGGGCTTCACCTGGACCCCCGCGTTCCAAAGCTACGGCGACAACAACCGGACCCAGATGATCCGCACGGCCGGACCCGGTCATCTCGAGGACCGCACGGTCTCCTCCGGCTGCAACCCGTACCTGGGCCTGGCCGTCTACCTGGCCGCGGGGCTGGATGGAGTCGAGAACCAGATCGACCCGGGCGAACCCAACCTGGGGAATCTCTACGAAAAGACTCTCGAGGAGATCACCGCAGCGGGGATCAGCATCCTGCCTCAGTCGCTGTCCGAATCGTTGGCGGCTCTGAAAGAGGACGAGGTGGTCCGCGGCGGGCTGGGCGTGATCGCCGAGGAGTTCATCGAGGTGAAGACTGCTGAGCTGCTGACCAGCGAGCAGCAGGTGACTCCGTGGGAGATCGACCGGTATCTGACTCTGTTCTAGAACGGAATTGAGGACGGGGCACTCGCCCACCTGCGGGTCTCTGCGAGTTCCCGCCGATCGGGAGGCCCGGCTGCGAACCAGGAGGGGATGGGAGGGGATGACGGCGTGTCGTTGATGATTCCGTGCCCGCATTGCCAGCAGCGTCCCGCCGCAGAATTCCACTACGGTGGCCCTGTGCGCGAGAGGCCCGAGCCGGATGCGGCGACCGACGAGTGGATCGCCTACACCTACGACCAGCCCAACCGACGTGCCGTGCAGTGGGAGTGGTGGTTCCACAGGGCGGCCTGCCGAGAGTGGTTCCTCGTTCGCCGTGACACGCGGACCAACCAGGTCCTCGAATCGAGCCTCCCCGGCCAGTCGGAAACTTCGGGCGAGGCCGAGGGTGCCGATGAGTAATTCCACCGACGCGGTGATATTCACCTTCGACGGCCGCTCGATAACCGCTCGGCCCGGCCAGACCATCGCCGGAGCCCTGCACGAGGCCGGTGTGCATGTGCTCTCACGGAGCTTCAAGTACCACCGTCCGCGGGGCCTGTTCTGTGCCACCGGCCGCTGTCCCAACTGCCTGTGCACCGTCGACGGCGACCCCAACGTGCGGACGTGTGTCACCGAGGCGACCCAGGGGGCGACGGTCCGCAGCCAGAATGCGTGGCCGAGCCTGAAGTTTGATTTTCTGAGCATCCTGGACCGCCTGCACCGGTTCATGCCTGTGGGCTTCTATTACCGGGTGATGCACAAGCCGAGGTTTCTGTGGCCGTTCTTCGAGTCGATCGTGCGGCGGATCGCCGGGCTGGGCCGAGTCGACCGTGAGTCCGGCGGCAGCCGCCGCTACGACCGCCAGACCCTGCACAGCGACGTGGTGGTGATCGGAGGCGGCTGGGCCGGGATGCACGCTGCGATCGAGGCGTCCAGGCGAGGTCGTGACGTGACGCTGGTCGAGGAGCGTGCGACGTTGGGCGGCTACCTGCAGGATGATCCGGCTCTGCAGGTCGAGTTGGGAGATCGATTCGAGTCGACGATCCGGTCGGTACTCGACGATCCTCGGATCCGCGTGCTGCTGCGGTCCAACGCATTTGGTTGCTACGAGGACCGGCTGGTGGCGGTCCAGTCCGGAGACCGGATGATCCGGCTGCGAGCCGGCGGAGTGGTCATCGCCACCGGAGGTTGGGAACAGCCGCTGGTATTCCCGGGCAACGATCGGCCCGGCGTGATGCTCGCCAGCGGTGTCCAGAGAATGATGTGGCAGGACGACTGCCAGTTTTTCGGTGACGCGGTGGTGGTGACCGACAACCCCGGCGGCTACCTGGTGGCTCATGCCCTGGCGGCCGTCGGCACCAATATCGTCGCCGTGGTGGATCACAACGCGACTCCGGCCACCGACCCCCTGGGCCTGCAGGACGTGGTGCGGACCGGGCAGACACTCTACGAGGTCCGAGGCCGACGTCACGTCAACGCCGCGGTGGTCGGGCCGCTGGAAGGTCCCTCGTCGGCAGGCGAATCGATTGCCTGCCGCTGGGTGATCGAGGCGGTGGGCTTCACGACCGCCTCGGGCCTGCTGGCCCAGGCCGGGTGCCGATTGGTCTACGACGAGTCGCGGGACCTGTTCCGGGCCGATCAGCTGGTCGAGGGCTACCGTGCGGCGGGGTCGGTCAACGGCACCTTCGACGTCGACGCCTGTGCCCGCGAGGGACGCCTGGCGGGTGAAGTCGCCGCGGCCGGTACCGCGGGCGGGGCGATCGAGCTCTCACCCGCAATGACGCTCTCACCCCAAAGACGCCCCCCCGAAGGCAAGAAGGCATTCGTCTGCCTCTGCGAGGACGTGACCGAACAGGACCTCTTCGATGCGGTCGCCGAGGGCTTTGCCAACATCGAGACGCTCAAGAGGTACTCGACGGTCTGCATGGGTCCCTGCCAGGGCAAGATGTGCCAGGCCGGCTCGATCGCTGCGTGTGCTCGAGCCAACGGGGCGACGATCTCGGAGACCGGTCGAACAACCGCCCGGCCTCCCGATCAGCCGGTCTCGCTGGGCGTGCTCGCCGGACGGGCTCCGCATCGACACCTGCTCCGCCGAACCGCTCTGCACGACTGGCACACCGAAGCGGGTGCGGTGTTCATGGATTCGGGAGCCTGGAAGCGTCCCGAGTCATACGGGGATCCGGCAGCCGAGTACCAGGCGGTGCGAGACGGTGTCGGCCTGATCGACGTCTCGACACTCGGCAAGCTCGAACTGCGTGGCTCGGACGTGGCCGAGTTCCTGGAATTCGTCTACCCGAACCGCTTTGCCAAGCTGCCCCTCGGCAAGGTGCGATACGGCGTGCTCTGCGACGAGGCGGGCATCATCATCGACGACGGCACCATCGCGAGGCTGCAGGAGGACCGCTGGTTCCTGACCACCACCTCCGGCAACGCCGAGGGGGTCGACAGCTGGTTCCGCTGGTGGCTGGCCACCCGGCCCGACTGGGACATCCGCTTGACCAACATCAGCGGGGCGACCGCGGCGATGAACCTGGCCGGTCCGCTGTGCCGTGAGGTGCTCGGGAGAGTCTGCGACGCGGACCTCTCGACCGACTCGGTGCCCTACCTGGCGGCTCGGAACATGGAAGTTGCCGGTGTGCCGGCGATCGTGTTGAGGATCGGGTTTGTCGGCGAACTGGGATACGAGATCCACGTGCCGACTCACCTGGCGGAACACGTCTGGCGTGAATTGATGTCCGCGGGTGCCGCGGAGGGGATCCGGCCGTTTGGGGTCGAGGCCCAGAGGCGTCTGCGACTCGACAAGCAGCACCTGCTGGCCGGACAGGACACCGACGCACTCTCGAATCCCCTCGATGCCGGTTTGCCGTGGATCGTGAAGCTCGACAAGCCCGATTTCGTCGGCCGACAGGCTCTCAAACGAGCCTCCGGCCGCGAACCGGGACAGCAACTGGTCGGCTTCCGGCTCGAAGGCACGCAGGTGCCACCTGAACCCTCGCTGGTGCTCGTCGACGGTCGACTCGAGGGTCGGGTCACCAGCGCCCGCTACTCGCCGGTGGCCGGGGCGACGGTCGGACTGGCGTGGGTGCCGGCCGAGTTGGCCGAAAACGGATGCGAAGTCTCAATCCAGATCGACGGACAACTGGTCAAGGCCGTGGTGCAGCGCGAACCGTTCTACGACCCCGACGGCGTCAGGCTGCGGAGCTGACCTCAGGCGGAACCCGACAGACATGATCTCATCACCCTCATCACCTCCATCACCTTCGACTCCAGTGGCCCGCGGACCGCTGATTGCCTGGCATCGCCGCGCCGGGGGGCAGCTGGAGACGGTTGGTGGTTGGGAGATCTGCACGAGTCATCCCGAGACGGCCGGAGTGGTCCTGGCCCAGGACAACCTGCTGCTCGACTGGTCGCATCGATCGGTGATCGAGTTGGGCGGGTCGCGGACCGGGGAGCTGGTGAAGGGGTTGGTGGGCAGCGATGTGGCGGTTTCTCGGATGGGGGCCGGGCGAGCCGGAATCGTCTGTCGGCTGACCCCGGGACGGGCGATCGTCTTTGGCAACGTGGGTCCCGGGGTGCTGGCCGACCCGGCGGCGGTCGACGTGACCGGTGGCTGGGCCACGATCGTGCTGTGCGGTCCCGATGCGATCAACATCCTCTCGTTGCTGACCTCAGCCGATCTCCGCACCCGCTCGATGCCCGTGGCCGCAATCCGGCAGGGGCCGATCGCCGGGATCAACACTCTGCTGTGCCACTTCGCCGAACACTGGGAACTTCACGCCTGTCCCGATTCAGTGCTCTCGCTCTGGGAAGCTCTGCTCGACGCCGGCGACGCCTACCGGCTGAGGGTCGTTGGCGCCGAACGGTTGGGCGACGTGGTGACCGTCGGTGGCGGGGATAGCGGCGGGGAGGCAGCTTCGTGACACAGCCGATGTGGAGAACTCACGAACTGAAGGACGCCTACGACGTCGTGATCATCGGCGGCGGCGTGCACGGGTTGGCGACGGCCTATTACCTGGCCCGCCAGGGCGTGACCAACGTCGCGGTGCTCGAGGCTCGATACGTCGGCTTCGGCGGCTCGGGCCGCAACACGGCCATCATCCGCTCGAACTACCGTACTCCCGAGGGCATTGCCTTCTACGACCATTCGGTGAAGCTGTACGAACAGCTGGCCGGGGAACTCGACTACAACATCATGTTCTCGCAGCGTGGCCACCTGACGCTGGCCCATACCGAGCGAGGTGTCTACGGGCTCCGCGAGAGGGCTCTGACCAACCAGCTCTGCGGAGTCGACTCGCGGCTGATCTTCCCCGACGAGATCCGCGAGCACGTGCCCGACATGCAGTTGGAGGGATCGTTGAGGTATCCGGTGATGGCGGCGTTGTTTCACCCGCCCGGTGGCATCATCCGTCACGACGCGGTGGTGTGGGCCTACGCGCGGGGAGCCGATCGCGGGGGTGCCGAGGTGCACCAGTTGACCGAGGTGACGGGGCTCGAGTTGACCGCCGGGGCGATCAGCGGGGTGATGACCAACCGCGGTCGGATCAAGACCGGCACGGTGGTCAACGCGACCGCCGGGTATGCCGGCACGATCGCCGCGATGGCCGGACGGCAGATCCCTCTCGAGACTCACCCGCTGCAGGCGATGGTCACCGAGCCGCTGAAGCCCTGGCTGCACTCGGTGATCGTCAGCTCGACCCTGCACATCTACGTGTCGCAGACCGACCGGGGCGAGTTGGTGATCGGGGCCGAGGTGGACGACTACGCGAGTTACTCGTTGAGGGGAACGCTACCGTTTGCCGAGAGTGCGGCGACTCACATGCTGGAGCTGTTTCCCTTCCTGGCCAACGTGAAGATGCTCAGGCAGTGGGCCGGCCTGTGCGACATGACTCCGGACTACTCACCGATCATCGGCGAGGATCCTTCTGTCGGGGGCCTGTTCATGACGGTGGGCTGGGGGACGTACGGTTTCAAGGCGGGCCCCGCCTCGGGGCACTTGTTGGCCGAGATGATTGTCAGCGGGCGGACACCCGAGCGGCTCGAGCCGTTTTCGCTGGGCCGGTTTGCCGAGGACCGGTTGGTGGGCGAGAAGGCGGCGGCGAGCGTTTCGCATTAGGGGGCGACGGGCAAGGGGTCAGGCCCCGCCGACGGCGGCGTCTGACCCCCCTGCAGTTTCAGGCCGCTACAGCGACCAACCCTTGCGGTACTTGCGTTTGACGATCGCGGCGGCTTCGGGGCAGTCGACGGCCTCGGCGGCTGCGGTGTCCCAGGTGATCTTCTTCTGGCCGAGCCGGTAGCTGAGGTTACCCAGGTGTCCGCATTCGCTCAGCAACGCCCCGTAGCGGAAGTTGCAGGTGGTGTCGGTGTTGCCGCTGCGGATCGCCTGCAGGAACTCGTTGTGGTGTCCCACCGAGTCGGTGATCGTCGGCTTGACCGGCCTGGCCTCTTTGCCCGCGGCCATGAACAGCTTGCGGGTGGTGTAGTCGGCCAGCACGCGTCCGTCGGATCCTTCGAACAGCACCGCGGAGCCCTTGCCGTAGGACTCGGCTCCCCGGGGCTTCAGCCCGCCGTGGTACCAGGTGATGTGCACGGCAGGCCGATCGTCGGTGGCGTCGAAGTGGTAATCGACCTTCATCTTCATCGGGCACTGGTTGGCGCCGTCGTGGCCCTTTTCTCCGGTGGCGTGGATGCGGTTGGGGTACTTCAATCCCAAGGACCAGTAGGGCAGGTCCATGTAGTGGCAGACGAAGTCGGCGAGTTGTCCGCCGCCGAAGTCCCACCAGTACCTCCAGTTGAAGTGAAAGTGCGATGAGTGGTAGGGACGGTGCGGTGCGGGGCCGAGCCAGAGATCGTAGTTGACGTGCTTGGGTGGTGTACTCTTCTGCACGCGTTGCCCGACCCGGACGCCTCCGCCCTGCCAGACGTGCACCCGTCGCACCTCGCCGATCACTCCCCCCTGCACGATTTCAACCACGCGGCGGTAGTTGTTCAGCGGGTGGTTGTGAATCTGGTTGCCCATCTGCGTGACCGCCTTGCGTTCGGCTGTCAGTCTCGAGATGACTCGAGCCTCGTGGATCGAGTGGGTCAGAGGTTTTTCGCAGTAGACGGCCAGGCCGCGTTTCAGCGCGGCGACGACGGGAATCGCGTGCATGTGGTCGGGCGTGCTGACGACCACTCCGTCGAGGTCCTTGACGTCCAGGACCTTGCGGAAGTCGTCGGTTGTCTTGGCGCCTTTGTGCTTGGCGGCCGCGGCGGCCAGCCGATTGGCATCGATATCGCACAGCGCGACGATGTTCTCACCGCTGACACCGGCCAGGTTGCTGCCACCACGTCCGGCGACTCCGATGACGGCGAGGTTGAGTTTTTCGTTGGCGCTGCGCTTCTCGGCGGCGGTGGCAGCCGTGGAGGTCCAGTTGCCGGCCAGAGGCAGCGTGGTGCCCGCGGCGACGGCGGCCTGGAGGAAGTTTCGGCGGGAGCTGCGAGTGTTCATTGGGGACTCCGGGAGTGAGTAGGTCTCGGAGCGTATTGCACCCGATTGCGGATGGGGATGCAACGTGGCCCGGTGTCTGGCCCCCTGTAGTTTCAGGCCGGGTCGCCGAGTGCGGCTTCCAGTTCGGTCAGCAGTTGATCGAGTCGGAAGGGTTTGTAGAGCACGGACTTGAGACCTCCGGCCTGGCGAGCCTGGACGATCGAGTGCGACGGGTCGTAGCCGAACCCGGTCATCAGGATCACCGGCACCGCGTCGTTGATCTCTCGCAATCGGCAAAAGCACTCGTACCCGGTCATGTCCTCGAGCCGGATGTCGGCGACCACGGTGTCGTAGTGCGACTGCCTGAGCATCAGGCAGGCCTCCTCACCGTTGTGAGCAGTCTCGACATTGCAGCCGAAGCGTTCGAGCAGTTCGTGAGCGGCGCGGCGGATCGACTCGTCGCCATCGACAAACAGCACCCGCTTGTCACGGATCCTCGGTCGTTGCTGACGTCCGGGGGGAGGCAGGTGGCTGCGGCGTGGCGCAATCGACTCGCCCACCTCGTGCACCAGCTGCTTGATCTCGCGGGTCCGGTCGAGGATCTGGTTCAGGCGTTCGCAGACGGTGGGTTCGTGGCCGATGTAGCGTTCGAGCACCCAGGTGGCGTCGTTGAGGATCGCGTCGACGGGCCTGGCCACTTCGCGGAGAATCCGCTCGGTACTCTCCGAAACGGTGGTGGCCTTTTCGGCGACGAGCAGTTCGAGCGTATTGAGTGCGACGGAGAGTTCGCGGCCGAAGAGTTCCAGGAACTGCAGGTCATCTTCGGAGAACGCGCCCGGCTTGGGACTCTCGACATTGAACGTCCCCAGGATCTCGTCGTGCAGCATCAACGGCACGGTCAGCGAGCTGCGGGCATCAGGTGCCCCGGCCAGGTACAGCGGGTCACTCTCGGTGTCCTCACACAGGTAGCTCTTGCCCGTGGCCGCCACGAATCCGGTCACGCCATTGCCTTCGGGGCGGGCGAACAGCTTGCGGTTGGCCGCCTCGTCTCTCATGCCGATCGCTAGCAGCGGAACCAGCTCGAGTGTCTCTCGCTCGGTCAGCCGGATCTCGAGGTTCTCGTACTCGAGCAGGTCTCGGGTGAAGTGCGAGATCTTGGCCTTGAGCAGCTCGATGCGATCCTCGACGCTCATCTCGAGGATCTCCTGCGGCATCAGGTCCCCCAGTTCGAGGCCGGCCTGGTGGATCGCGTGGAGTTTTTCCTGCTGCTGAACTTGAGTCGAGACGTCTCGGACCAGGGCCACCAGTGAGCGGACTGCGTCGGGACCGGTGGCCGGATCGGCGTCGGTGTCCAGCAGCGGAGTGACGTGCACGTCGTAGAAACGTTTCTCGTCGATCTTGAGCGTGCTGCGAGCCGGCTGTCCGCGGCCGATGGCCGTGTGGAACGGGCAGAGGTCGGGGCCGAGGATCTCGGGCGAGTCGAACAAATCGTAGAAGCTCTCGCCCAGCGGCAATGTGTCCCGCCGCGCCAGCTCACGCAATCGGTCGTTGCACCAAGTGATTTCGAGCGAGGGTTCGAGAACGGCCACGCCGGCCGGTAGTTGTTCGAGTACCTCGCTCAGTGCCAGTTGCGACACGGCACCTTGCTCCGCCTGATCCGAAGGATCGCGGGATTATAGGACCGCCCGCCGCGGTGCGGCAACAGGACCTGCCGCGGTTTTCCGCGCCCGATGGCGAATCGTTCGGCGAGAGGCTTCAGACCCCCGAGCGGATGAACAACTCGTCGCCGTCCTGCACGACGTAGTCCTTCCCCTCGACGTGCCACAACCCCGCCGCCTTCACCTCCTTCTCGCTCCCCAGCTCCAGCAGCTTGTCACCCGGAGTCACCTCGGCCCGGATGAAGCCTCGAGCGAGATCCGAGTGGATCGAGTCGGCGGCTTCGACGGCAGTCGAGCCGCGTCGCAAGAGCCACGCATGGACCTCCTTCTCGGCACAGGTGTAGAAGGTGATCAGCTCGGCGGTCTGCAGGATCGCCTGCATCAATTCATTGCGGCAGCTGCCCGAGAGTCCCAGTTCCGCGGCCATCTCGATCCGGTCGGCTTCCTCGAGTGCCTCGAGTTCCAGCTCGAGTCCGACGGCGGCGACCATCACGCGATGCCCGGCCGCTTCCAGGGCGGCCATGATGTCCTCTTCGGCGTCCGGCTCGGCAGTGTTGATCAGCACCAGCCGTTTCTTGATCGTCAGCAATGAGAACGAACGGCACAGGTGCTGTTGCAGGTCGGTGAATTCGATGCCATCGAGGTTGAGGCGGGTTTCGAGGGCTTCGGCCATCGGCCTGAGCGCTTCGAGTTCGGCCTGCAGTTCTTCTCGGTCCGGCCGCGGCTTGGGGGCGTCGATCTCGAGCCGACTGACCCGGTTGGTGACGATCTGCAGATCGGCCAGGGCCAGTTCTTCTACAAAGCGTGTGACCTCCTCGACGACGTCGCCGTCGCCGCCTCCGCCGCTAAAGGCTCCCACGACCTGGACCAGGGCCTGGGCTTCGCGGATCACTCCGAGTCGTTGAAGGTTGACGTCCTGCTGGCGTCGATCGAGGCCGGGTGTGTCGAGCAGTTCGATGCGGGCGGAGACTTCCTTGCCCGGCCGGTACATCTCGACCAGCCCGTCGAAACGGGCGTCGGCGACAATCGCCTGGCCGACCTGGCCGGTATGAGCCTTGGCCGGGTCGGGCGTGGTGGCCGTCAGCAGCTCGAAGACCGTGCTCTTGCCGCCGCCTTGGAAT
>CAUZEQ010000048.1:0-22405 GCA_963578885.1 Planctomycetota bacterium | reverse complement strand
TCGATCACCACGCTGTCACCCACATCGGGCACGGCCTGCAGGCAGACACCGGGCTCGTCGATCATCATCCCCGCCCCACCGAACTGGCGGCCGCCGTCCTGTGAAGGTCCTCCATAAGCCAACAGCCCGAAGTGCAGTCGCGAGCCGGTGTTGACCGAAAACGCCTCGGGTCGCCCCAGCGCTTCGCCGAGGTAGTCTTCGAGCAACCCGAAGGCCTGCCGCTCGGCGGGGCCTGCGGTCTTGTCGACCACGACGGCCAGGTCGGAAAACTGCCGCTTCAGATCAGCCGGCGGCAGCAGGTGCACA
The DNA here is from genome assembly GCA_963578885.1 of Planctomycetota bacterium. Lineage (GTDB taxonomy): Bacteria > Planctomycetota > Planctomycetia > Planctomycetales > Planctomycetaceae > UBA8437. The sequence goes on along the minus strand of CAUZEQ010000048.1, from coordinate 22,099 downwards.
CGGGTGACCAGGATGGCGGCCTCGAGCACGGCGTGGCGAGCCCGATGCAGGCCGAAGTAATCGCGGATCCGTCCTGAATGAACAATGCGTGCCCTCAGTGTGGTCCGCTCGCTGCTGGTGTCGGTCTCTTCAACCCGGAACTCGTACCACCGGCAGGCTCCGGCGACGACCTGCCCGGCCACCTCTTCGGCGGCGAACATCTCGGGCAACGGATCAACGGTTCCGATCGCCGAGCGGGCCAGCAGCAGCACATCGTCGGTGACATGGAAGACCCCTTCGGGCCTCTCCATCAGGTTGGCAAATGTGGTCGACGTCTGAAACGGACGCAGCACCAGCGTCGACATCTCCTCATCAACAATCGGCCCCATCGGCGCGACATTGACGAGGCCATCGCCCGAAACAGTCGTCACCAGTCCTTCGAGAATCATGTGGTCAGAGTATCAGCCACGCGGGACCGCAACCAAGTACAGGGGGTGCCGAGCAGGCATGCCGCGAGTTGAAAAGGATGGCACGGGGTCAGACGCCGCCCCCAGTCTGGCCTGTTTCCCCTGGAGCGTCCCGCAGGCGGAGCCTGAACCCTTTATTCCAATCGCCAACTCTCGCGGGAAGGGGTCAGGCCCCGCCACGGGCGGCGTCAGACCCCAGGGTCCGAGTTCTTCGGCAGGCTAGCGGTTGATGCCGATGTAGAAGCTGAAGATTCGCTTGTCGTCGAGGTCCTGCTGGATTACCGGGATGCCCCAGTCGACCGCGATCGGGACCGGACCCATCGCCGGGATCGTCACCCGCAGGCCCGCTCCCAGCGTCAAACGGAAGTCGTCCATCGCCACGTCGTTCTCGATCGTACCGAAGTCGGTGAAGATGACCCCCGAGACCATCTCGTCGGCAGTCATCGGGAACTGGTACTGCACGCTGCCCAGTCCCATCCACTGACCACCGATTCCCGTGCCGGGGAATCCTGGCTGGCGAGGAGTCACGCCGCGGAAGTCAAAGCCCCGAAAACTCTGGTAGCCGCCGGCGAAGAACCGTTCGTAAATCGGAGTCTCATCGCCGGTCCAACCCAGCTGGGCCGACAGCGAGAGCACATGCCGCCCTTCTCCGTCGGGTCGCTCGTGCAACGTGAAGTACTGCTTGGCGTCACCGCGGAATTGCGGGTAGGTGAAGTCGCCGAAGGCTTGCTCGTAGCTCGCCTGCACGAAATGACCCTCAGTCGGCAGGAACGCGTTGTCACGGGTGTCGTGAGTCAACGAGACCTTGCCGGTCGTGAACCACGTATTACCCAACGCCGCAAGCAGCAGGTCCGGTGTCGGTACGTCCGGATTTTTGATCTCGACCTCCTCGAGCCGAAGTGTCCCCGCCAGGGACCACTCGCGAGTGATCTGCCGTCCGAGCGTGACCCGGCCACCGGTGCGGTGCTCGTCCCAGTCGTAGAAGAATCGCTGGTAGTAGAAGCCCGCGACGCTCAGGGAAAAGTCGGTGTCCATGAAGTACGGATCCGACCAGTTGAACAGGTAACGGCTGAAGTAGTAGCCGGGCATCGCTTCGATCCGGAACCTCTGGCCACCACCTCGAAACGCCGTCCCATCGGCGACGTCCTGCATGCTCCTGGGAAACCGCAGCAGGTCGAAGTTGTTCTCGTCGAGCACGATCGAGCCGATCAGGCCCGAGTCGCTGTTGATTCCGGCCCCGAACATCACGCGACCGGTACGCGCCTCGGTCACGTCGACGTCGATGTCGAGCAACCCGTAGTTCGGATCGGTCAGAGCACGACCGAGTGAACCGAACGGGTCGCCCAGCGGCGAGTTCTCATAGATGGGGTTGTAGGGTCGAGCGGCCGGGGGGATCTCCGGCTTCTGGCCCCGCACGACCGTCGCTTCACCGGTTAGGACGTCGGTGAGCAATCGGTAGGAGGTCTGTACCAGCCGCCTGGGAGAGTCCCACCTTGCGGCATCCGGGTCGCGGCGTTGCACCATCTGCCGCCGCGGCGCTACGGACAATGGGGCCGGCCGACCCTGTCGGGAGTTGTCATAGCTTGTCCGGGGGATCAGTCCCGAGAGGGGATCGGCGGGGATTTTCTTGGGAACCAGTTCCTCGGGCTCCATCGGCCGGACGCGAATCCGCGGACCCTGGACTCCCCGCTCGAAGATCATTCCGGCCAGCCGTCGCTCGCTGCGGCGGATCCTCTTCGGATCGGCCAGTTCGCCGGGCTGGAACAGCAGCCGATTCAGGACGACGGTTTCCTTGGTATGAGGATAATCGCCGTGGAAGTGCACATCGATCGGGCCGATCAGGTAGGGCCGGTCCTCGTCGATGTCGTAGATCACGTCGACCACGCCGGGAGCGCTGTCGTCAAACCGCGTCAGCGGATCGGCTCGAGCAAACAGCCGACCCAGGCGTCCGTACTTTTCCTTGATCAGACGGACGTCGGTCGCGAGGTGTCTCTGGTTGAACGGCTCACCCTGGACCAGCTCGAGATCCGCGGAGAGCTGCTTAGTTGAATACACCTTGTTGCCCCGCACAGTGATGCTGCGGACGGTGTACTGTCGACCCTCGTCGATCGTGTACTCGATTGTCAGGTTGGCATCACCGAGCCGCAGCGGGTTGAAGATCACGTCGCCGGTCAGCACGCGGTGCGTGATCTTGACGTCGAAGAACCCGACCCCGCGGTAGTAATCGGTCAGGCCCGCCTTGTCCTGCGGAATCGTCTTGGGGTCGAACTTGCCGCCGAAGAAATCGAAGCCGAAGATGGCTCGCTTGGTAGCGATCTTGGTCTTGAGGATCCCGGCGGTGGCGTAGCGGTAGCTGTTGCCGAGGAACGTGACGTCGGCCACCATCACCTTCTGACCCTCTTCGATCCGAAACACCACGTCGCGGTCGCTGCGGCGGCCACCGGTGGCGAGCTGGACCTTGGCAAATGGAAAGCCCTTGTCGCGGTAAAGAGTCTCCATCCGCCGCACCGCCTCGCGGTTGGCACTGATATCAAACGGACTCCCCACCCGCAGGCCAATCGCCTCTGAGAGGTCCTTGTCGTCCATCCGCTTGTTGCCGTCGAAACGGATCGCCCGGATCATCGGTCGCTCGACGACCCGGAAGACCAACTGCCGTCCGACCGGGTTCTTGGGATCGGTCCGGTAGATCGGCTCGACACTGAAGAACCACCTCGTGGCGAACAGTCGACGGACATCTCCACGCACCTGGGCCTCGGTCACCGTGCGACCGGCCTGGACACGCAGCAACCGACGAATGTCCGCTTCACTGATCGCCTCGTTCCCCTCGATCCGCACATCGGTGACCGGAGGTCCTTCAGATGCGGTGGCGGTGGTAGACGTGGTGGACGTATTTGACGTGGCGGCGGCGATCGCTGCTGCGGCTGCAGCAGAGGCATCGGGAAGCCCTACGGAGGTTTCCGGCGGCGGACTGGCCAGCAGCCGCGGCGGCGCGGCGGCCTCCGGTGACTGGCCTCGCACCATCGGACCGCCGTGGCAGCCCAGCGAAACAAGCATCGAACCGATCAACAGCCAGGCCGCGCTTTGACGGCGCAGGCATCGATCACGCAGGAGGACCGCCATGGCGGGTCTCACGGAGGAGGATCAGTTGGGAGACGAGTGAGATGACTCGAGTAGGCCGGATATGTAGTGCAAACACCCCGAATCAACAACCCGAATTCTGCCCCAACTTCCGCCGCCAACCACCGGCCTCTCAGCCTTCCAGCGACTCGCCAATCCGATAGATCGCCTCGGTATCCAGCACCGCGTCGTTGGCGTCGAACAGCCGTTTCAGGGCGGCGGTGTGGATCTGCATCTTGGTGCCGCCGACCCCGATCGCTCCGTACCTGACCACTCCGGCACTCTCAACCGCCTTGTCAGTCATCTCGACCCCTTCGATCCCCAGCGGGGGCACCGCATTAAGATCGATCGCCACCTGCAGGTCAGCGGCCGCGGCCAGCGTTTCGGCCGAAATCAGCTGCACTCCGGTCGCCCCCGCAGCGATCACCGTCGCAGCCCCTTCCAGCGCCGCCGCCACGCTTGCTGCATCACCGGTGCTCACCGGCTCCAACTCCGCACCCTCGACCCGACCGGCAATCGACTCGCAGGTCGCCTCAGCCCGCTCGGCGCTGCGACTGCCCACCCGGACTCGAGCCCCCTCCAGCGCCAATAACTCGGCCGCACGCAGCCCGACCGGACCGGTCGCTCCGAGCACGACAGCGATCGAACCGGCCAGCGTCACGTGCCGCCGTGCCCTCAAGACCGCCGCGATAGCGGTGGTGTTGGACCCGTTGGAGTCCATCATCACCGAGACCCGCATCGGGCCGAAGAACGCGTCCTGTACGGCCTGGAAAACCCTCTCGCCAGCCAATACGTCACTGCCCCCGACGAAGATGGCCGTGCTCGAGAGGTCGGGGATTCCTCGAGTGAAAACCGCACCATGCACCAGCGATTCGACCGTCTCGGGCGTCACGCCGCCGTAGGCAAACAGCTGCTCGACACCGGCATCGACGGCCACCACGCGGTCGAACACGCTCGGATGCACATCGGTGTCGAACTGCACCAGGATCGACTTCATCGCCGAGGATCCTCACCCCAGAGAAATCCGCCCGGTTCTCAGTGGACCTGAGAACCGGGCGGTTTGCGGACACTTCGCGCCGAGCGGCGTCGAGGTGAACTACTGACCACCCTCGTCGCCGCCCTCGCCGCCACCGTCGTCATCATCTCCGGCGGCGTCATCATCTCCGGCGGCGTCCAGGTTCGAGGCCTGGAACGGGTGATTGGCGGTGTCCTTCTTGGCGATGACCTCATCGGCCGACGGCGCACCGGCCATCGCCCGCTCGATCGACAGCTTGGTCGCTTCATAGTTGTACGACTCGATCTTCGCGTTGTCCTCGGCCAGCCAGTGGATGAAGACGCCACAGACGATGACCAGGTCCTCGGCCTGGTCGGCGGGAAGCGTCCCTTCGGCCAGGCAATCGGCAACCGCCTTGGCGACGCCCTTCTGAGCCGGCCCGAACATCTGCACGGCCTGGCCCGCTCCCTTGATGGTGACCTTGGAGATCATCACGGTGGCGGGCTTGACGGCGAGGTTGGGCTCGAGCACCGCCAGCAGGTTGCTGTGTCCGGCCGACTGGCGGCACAGGGCGTTGGCGAACGCGGCCCCCACCGGCCCGGTCTTGTCGCCGATCAGGAGGTCGATATGAGCAACTTCATTTCCATCGCCGACCAGGGCTTCGCCAACAAAAATCGACATCGTGCTGTCTCCTCGAAAGGTGTGAATCTCTGCAGGACCGTCGGCTGTCCGCCTGTCCCGGTTCCCGCGTTGCGTTATCCTCAGGCGATCTAGATACCACGTCGCCTCGGGAATTGCCAGCACGCGACAGCCCCGGTTTATCGTTTGGTTCACCGTTTCCGATGACCACCGCAAGCCCTCTGGCCGCACCATCGAGACCTCCCACCTCTGCACCCCCGCTGGTCCTGGTGGGTGCCAGTACACGGGCCGCCGCGTGGTCGGCGGTTCGAGCCGGTCGGAGGCCGCTGTGTGCGGACCTCTTTGCCGACACCGACCTGCTCGAGGTGGCCGAAGCGATCGCCGTCACCGACTATCCCCACGGACTGGTCGACGCCGTCGGGGCGCTGCTGTGCGAGGAATCCAGCACGAAGTGCCCTCGGGTCTACACCGGAGCCCTCGAAAACCACCTCGATGTGCTCAGCGGCCTGGCAGAAACCGGGCCGCTGTGGGGCAACCAGGCCGAGGTGCTCGGCCGGGTTCGCGATCCGGCCTGGGTCGCATCGGTCTGCCGTTGCCACAACCTGCCCTGCCCCGAAATCCGCACGGCTTGTGAGACTCCCGCTCGAGGCACCGGCTTCATGGTCCGACGCCGTGACAGCGCCGGAGGTTCGGGGGTCCGGCCATGGGATTCCTCGGCCGCGACCCCGGGCCGGGATGTCGTCTTCCAGCAGCACGTCGACGGACAACCGGCAGCGGCACTCTGCTTGGCCGATGGATCCTCGGCCCGGGTGCTCGGCGTGACCCGCCAACTGGTCGGAGAGAACTGGCTGCATGCCGCGGGCTTTGCCTGGTGCGGATCGATCGGTCCGCTGTCGCTCTCCGCGGCGCTCGAGGACGCTGTGGCTCGGCTGGCCGACGTGCTGGCCAGCGAGGCGGGGTTGATCGGGCTGTTCGGAATCGACCTGGTTCTCGATGACGACCGTGCATGGCCCATCGAGATCAACCCCCGCTATACGGGTTCGGCGGAGGTGATCGAGATGGCCAGTGGACGTTCGATGATCGGCCTTCAGCTTGAGGCGTTTGGTGAACTTGGTGTGGCGCCGTTTGGCGATATGGAACCAGTCGGTGCCCCCATCTACGGCAAGGTCGTGCTGTTTGCTCCGGCTGACGTCGAGATCGTCAGCCTGCCCTGCGGCGACTCGAACTGGCGATTGGCCGACATCCCCCACGCCGGCAGCCGGATCGCCGCGGGTCGACCCCTCTGCAGCGTGCTCACCGCCGGGGGATCGGTTGGCGATTGCCTGGACACCGCCGGGCAGGCCTCGGAGCTCGTGTATAGCGAACTGGGCTGCGGTGGGCTGCGGTGGGCTGCGGTGAGCTGAGGTGGGCTGAGGTGGGCTGAGGTGGGCTGAGGTGGCTGCGATGCGTAGCACGGGTTGTTGAACACCCCCACCGCTGGCGGTAGGATCACGGGTCGAGATTCCCCCCTGAGTAACCGACACGGGCTGACGGGTTGCCCTCCGCGGAGACCGATGACCAAGCCGACCGACATCCGGATCATCGAAGCCACCTGCGACTTCGAAGCGATAGCATTCCGGACTCCGCTGAAGTTTGGAGGACGCGTCACCGAGAACACGACGCTGATCAACGTCGAGGTGACCGTCGAAAACTCGAAGGGGGACTACGTCACCGGGTTCGGCAGCATGCCGATCGGCAACATCTGGGCCTGGCCCTCGGCGGACGTGGCACCGGATGCCGCCGAGGCGGCGATGGCCGAGTTCGCCAAGCGGGTGGTGTCATTGGTGGAGAGTTATCCCGAGTTCGGCCACCCGATAGACATCATGTTCGGGCTCGCCGCCGAATACCATCACCTGGGTCGAGCCGTCGCCGAGCAACAGGGGCTCGACGAGGCGATCCCCGAGTTGGCTCAACTGGTCGCCGCCAGCCCCACCGACGCGGCGGTGCACGATGCCTTTGGTCGCATCAACGGAATCAACGCCTTCAATGCGCTCTCGTCCGAATACATGACAAACGACCTCGCCGAGTATCTCGACGAGCAGTTCGCCGGCGAGTACCTCGACGCCTATACCCTGCGAGACCCCAAGCCGAGCCTGCCGCTTTATCACCTCATCGGAGCACTCGACCCCCTGACCGACTCGGACGTCGAGACTCCGATCGATGACGAGTTGCCCGAGACGTTGCCAGAATGGATCGCCGCGGACGGGTTGACTCACCTGAAGATCAAGCTCAACGGCGACGATCTCGACTGGGACGTCAACCGCGTGCTCGCCATCGAAGCGGTCACCGCACAGGCCCAGGCCGCCCGAGGCTGCGAGCAGTGGTGCTACTCGACCGACTTCAACGAGAAGTGTGAGAACGTCGAGTACGTGCTCGCGTTCCTGGCCAAGGTCCGCGAGGGATCCGAGGCGGCCTGGGAGCGGATCCAGTACATCGAGCAGCCGACCAGCCGCGACCTCAAGGCCCACCCCGACGTGAAGATGCACGAGGCGGCCGCGATCAAGCCGGTTGTGATCGACGAGGCGCTTGTCGATTACGAATCGCTGCTTTTGTGCCGCGAGCAGGGCTACAGCGGAGTGGCCCTGAAGGCGTGCAAGGGGCAGACCGAATCGCTGCTGCTGGGGGCCGCCGCACAGAAATTCGACATGTTCCTGTGTGTCCAGGACCTGACCTGTCCGGGAGCCAGTTTCCTGCACTCGGCCAGCCTCGCAGCTCGCATCCCCGGCGTGCAGGCGATCGAGGGCAATGGACGCCAGTACTGCCCCGAACCCAACCGCGCGTGGGCCAAGCAGTTCCCGGGTATGTTCGAGATCACCGACGGCACGGTCGCCACGGCAGAATTGGCCGGAATCGGATTGGGGTTCTAGTCGCCCGCTACGACCAGCCACCGCGACGCTGCATCTGCCAACCGGCGAAGTTCTGGTAGGCGAACAGGCCGAAGAAGATCGCCAGAAACATCTGGTCCAGCAGGAAGTAACCGGCCGCCGCGGTCACCGCTCCGATGACTGCCGAGAGCAACATCGCCCACTGTTCGCCACGTCGAGGGTTGAACCAGACCATGATCTCGCGGGCAATCTGGCCCCCGTCAAGTGGCAGGACCGGGATCAGGTTCAGCAGCGACCAGGCGATGTTGATGAACAGCAGGAACCCCAGTGCCGTACGAACCCGCTCGGGCACGTTTTCCTGGGCGTTCAGGGCCAGCACCGCCACGAACGCCACGGCGGCCAACGCGAAGCCCGCACCCGGTCCAGCAATCAGCACGGCCAGGTTGCGGCCCGTCGATGTCCGCGCCGTGGTGGCATAACCCCCGAAGAACCCCAGCACGATTTCCGAGGGCCAACCAAACAGCCGCGTCATCGTGGCGTGACCCAGCTCGTGAACCAGCACGCTGAGAAAGACCGCCCCGACGGCAATAAACAGCATCGGTGGGTCCTGCTGGTACGACCCCCAGCAGATGAACACCCCGGTCAGCCAGAAGATCGGGTGCACGCGGACCGGGATCGGCCCGACGCGGAACCGGAGATCGAACTGGGTCTCGGGAATGCGTCCCAACATCTGCGCTGCGGATCTCGATGAAGCCAGGAAGGTGCTCCGCGGCCGGAAGAGTAGTCGACAGGCCTCAACGAGGCAAACCGGACCACTCCAGGGACTGGCTCACCCCGCCCCCTGGGCGGGGGTGCCTGTCCCGATTCCCACAATAGCCCCCAACCATCAACTATTGCGATTCCCCGTCTGCAGCGGTATCACAGGAGTCACACCGCCGGTCCCCGGAAGCTGGACGGCTCGGTGTAGGAAGGAGCCGCAGCAGCCGATGCCCCGTATCCGGCAACTCGACGCTCGGATCGTCAACAAGATCGCCGCCGGTGAGGTGATCGAACGGCCCTCGAGCGTGGTCAAGGAACTGCTCGAAAACAGCGTCGACGCACTGGCCACCCGGATCGATGTCGAGATCGAGGAGGGGGGCAGCCAGCGGATCCGGATCGTGGATGACGGCGAGGGCATCGAGTCGGACGACATCCTGCTTGCCGTCGCCGCCCATGCCACCAGCAAGATCCGCACCGCCGAGGATCTGTTCGGGGTCCACACGATGGGGTTCCGGGGCGAGGCTCTGGCGTCGATCGCCGAGGTCAGCCGCTTCGCTGTCCGCAGCCGCACCGCCAACGCGATCTCCGGAACCGAGTTGATCGTCGACTACGGCGACGTCGGCAGACCGCATCCCGCCGCCGGTCCACCGGGCACCGCGTTTGACATCACCGGCCTGTTCGAAAACACCCCGGTGCGACGCAAGTTTCTCAAGCGACCCGCCACCGAATTCGGTCACATCGTCGAGCAGTTCACGCGGACCGCCCTGGCCCACCCTCGGCTGCACATGTCGTTGACTCACAATGGCAAAGACGTCTTCGACCTGCCCCCCACCAATCGGCTCTTCGATCGGCTCGAGTTGTTCTACGGGCGTGAGTTGGCCGAATCGTTGATCTGGATCGAAAACGAATCGGGCAACTGCCGGCTGTGGGGCTACGTGGGTCACCCCAGCCAGACCAAGTCCAGCCGCAAGGGCCAGTACCTGTTCCTCAACGGACGCCCGATCTCGGACCGCTCGATCAGCCACGCGCTGACCGAGGCCTACCGCGGGCTGGTGATGGTCGGCCGCCAGCCGGTCGCGTTCCTGTTCCTCGAGATGCCTGCCGAACTGGCCGACGTCAACGTGCACCCGACCAAGGCCGAGGTGCGGTTCCAGGACAGCCAGCAGCACTACCGTATGGTGCTCTCGACCATCCGCACCACCTTCCTGGGCCTGCCGCTGGAGACCTCGTTGAGAGTCGACCCGACGGCGGGTACCGAACCCGCCGCCGCCGGACCCCACCAGCAACAGCTCTCGATCTCCCCGTCTCGCACCACCACCACCACGCCGCTCAACTGGTCCACGCCCAACCAACCGGCTACCGCCCACGCCCCGCAGACATCCGACTTCGCTGCCGCCGCCGGCCCGAACGCCGGCCCGAACGCCGGCCCGGCAGCATCGGCGGTCGCGGTTCAGATCGGCCACGATACGGATCGCCCGGTGACCACCGACGCGGGAGTCCGGGGCATCCAGGTCCACGACTGCTACCTGGTGATCGAAACGGCCGAGGGGTTGGCGGTGATCGATCAGCACGCGCTGCACGAACGGGTGCTCTACGAGCAGTTCAAGCAGAGGGTGCTGGAGGGCCGTGTCGAGCAGCAGAACCTGCTGGTGCCCGAGACGGTCGAGTTGTCCGCCGGCGAGGCGGCGGTAGTGGTCGAGTCGGCCGAATTGCTCGGGTCACTGGGTTTCTCGATCGAGGCCTTCGGGACCAACACCGTGCTGGTGCAGGCCTACCCGGCCATGCTCAAACGCCCCGATTTCCCCGAACTGCTCCGAGACCTCGCCGAAACACTCGAGCAACCCGGCCAATCACCCCAGCGGCGCGATATACTCGAATCACTGCTGCAGATGATGGCCTGCAAAGCTGCGATCAAGTCCGGATACCGGCTCTCGAGCGAAGAAATGGCCAGCCTGCTGGAGCAGAGTCACCTGATTGATGATGCTCACCATTGCCCGCACGGACGCCCGACGGCGCTGGTGCTCAGTCGAAACGAACTCGATCGACAGTTCGGCCGGCTGGGCTAACGCGGACAGGTCGGATTGGTCGCTCGAGTCAGTTTGTTGGTCGGATTGGTCAAAAAAACGATGATTTGTGTCAGCATCGGCCGCACCCGGCACAAGATGGTGCTGGCCGAACACCGGGCCTTGGCCGAGCGTGGTGCCGAGCTTGTCGAACTGCGACTCGATTGGCTCTCGCAAACGCCCGACGTGAACCGGCTGTTGGCCGAGAGGCCCACTCCGGCGGTCGTCACCTGCCGCCGCCGCAGCGACAAGGGTCGCTGGAGCGGAACCGAAGACCAGCGTCAGACGGTGCTGCGGGCGGCGATCGTCGCAGGAGCCGAGTACGTCGACATCGAGGACGACATCGCCAAGTCGATCCCCCGCTACGGCGAATCACGCCGGATCATCTCGCACCACAACTTCGACGAGACCCCCGATGATCTCGAGAAGATCTACAAGCGGATGTGCGACCTCGATCCCGACATCGTCAAGCTGGTCACGATGGCCAATCGCCCCGAGGACTCGGTGAGACTGCTCAAGCTGGTCGACTCGGCCAAGATCCCCACGGTGGCGTTCTGCATGGGAGAACTGGGGCTGGCCAGCCGACTGCTGTGTGGAAAGTACGGCTCACCCTTCACCTACGCCACGTTTTCCAGCGAACGCACCCTGGCACCGGGTCAGTTGTCGTTCGAGGAGATGACCGAGACGTACCGCTTCGACCGCATCGGCCAGGACACTCGGGTCTTCGGCGTGTTCGGCGATCCGCTTGCCCACAGCCACAGCCCACTGATCCACAACGCCGCCTTCAACGCCAACGGGGTCGACGCGGTCTACCTGCCGCTGCGGGTGCCCGCCGATGGGCTGCTCAAAACGCTCGAGGCGTTCGAGTGGCTGGAGATCGACGGGTACAGCGTGACGATCCCGCACAAGGAAGCGGTCCTCGAACTGGCCACCACCCGCGACGCAACCGTCGAACACCTCGGGGCAGCCAACACGCTGTGCCGCAGCGGTGAGCGGGACTGGGTCGCGTCGAACACCGATCTGCCGGCTGCGATCACGACGCTGAAAGTGGCACTTGAGAGCGGAGACGGATCGCATTCGCTGAAGGGACGCAAGTGCCTGGTGCTGGGAGCCGGCGGGGCTGCTCGAGCCGTCGCCGGGGGGCTGATCGAGGCCGAGGCCGCGGTGATCGTCAGCGGACGGACCCGGCAACGGGCCAGTGAGTTGGCCTCGGAGTTGGGTTGCCAGGAAATCGGCTGGGAAAACCGTGGCGCCCAGTTCGCCGACGTGCTGGTCAACTGCACGCCGGTCGGCATGCACCCCAACGTCAACGAGTCTCCTTTTCAGCCGCAGTGGCTCGATGACAACACGCTGGTCTTCGACACCGTCTACAATCCCGAGAACACTTTGCTGATCAAACAGGCCCGGGAACGAGGCTGCCCGACGGTCAGCGGAATCGAGATGTTCATCCGCCAGGCCGCGCTGCAGCACGAACTCTTCACCGATCAGATCGCACCGCTGGACGTGATGCGAGAAGCACTCAGGCGTAGCATCTCGGCGATTCGTTGAATCCCTCCCGACCCACCCCGACCCACCCCGACCCACCCCGACCCACCCCGACCTCGAGTCCGGACCCCGCCACGATGCGTGTCGTGCTGATCGGATACCGTGGCAGCGGCAAGAGCGCCGTGGGTCGGGTGATGTCCCGAGAGTTGGGGCTGACTTTTGTGGATGCCGACGTGGAGATCGCGAGTCGTGCGGGGCGGGCGATCGAGGAGATCTTCGCTGAGGAGGGCGAGGCGGGGTTTCGGAGTCTCGAGCGGGAGGTGATCTCGGAACTCTGCGGCCGCGACAGGGTGGTCATCGCTGCCGGAGGCGGCGCGGTGCTCGATCCCGAGACCCGGGAGCAACTTGGCGAACCGGGCACGCTTGTGATCTGGCTGACGGCGACTCCCGAAGACCTGGCCGAGAGGATCTCAGGGGATCCGGCCACCTCCAAACAACGCCCCGCGCTGACCGACGCGGGCGTGCTGGCAGAGATCACCTCGGTGCTGCGACAGCGTGAACCGCTGTATCAACTCTGCCAGACATTGACGATTGACACCAGCGGGCGGACGATCGAGGAGGTTGCCGCGGCAGGCGTGGCGGCGGTCCAACCCGACAGTGGCCTCTCGGAGACGTAATCGTGGTGCTCGGTGGTCTGCCGATCTGGTTTGCCCTGCTGTCGGTCTTCGTGCTGGGCAGCATCATCGGCAGCTTCCTGAACGTCTGCGTCCACCGACTGCCGGCCCACGACTCGATCGCAGACGGCTGGATGGGGCTGTTTCATCCTCCCTCGAGATGCCCACGCTGCCTGCACCCGATCCGTCTGCTGGACAACATCCCGATGCTGGGCTGGCTGAAGCTCCGCGGCCGCTGCCGCGACTGCAGCAAGTCGATTTCGGTGAGGTACCCGCTGGTCGAGTTCTTCAACGGTCTGCTGTGGGTGGTGATGTACATGGTGGAGATCGGAGACTACCGCCCGACCGACGGCCCGCTCACCGGCAGCAGCGGCCTCTTCGCCGGTGACCTCAGCCCTGAACCGGTCTTCGGATCGGTCTTCGGATCGGTCTTCATGTCGGCCGAGGCCATCCTGCACCTGCGCTACCTCTACCACATGGTCCTGCTCGAAACCCTCGTGGTCGCTTCGCTGATCGACTTCGACCTGATGGTGATCCCCGACAGCGTCACGGTGCCGGCGATGATCGTCGGGCTGGTCGGGTCCACGCTGGGCTGTGTCTACATTCTCCCGGTCTGGTTCCAGATCCCCGACAGCGTCCAGAACCTCTTTGACAACCTCGTCGGAGACCCCGACATGCTGCCGGGCTGGCTGAGAGCGATCCGCGACGGGCCGAGGATTCCGGGTTGGATCGAGGACTCACCGCGGCTGCACGGACTGGCCGTCAGCGCGGCGGGTCTGATCGCGGGAGGCGGAGTGATCTGGCTGGTCCGCATCACCGGTCACTGGGTGCTGAAGCAGGAGGCGATGGGGTTTGGCGACGTGACGCTGATGGCCGCCATCGGCAGCTTCATCGGCTGGCAACCGGTGCTGGTGGTCTTCTTCATCGCCCCCCTGATTGCCGTGCTGTTCGCTCTGGCCAACTGGTTCCTCCGGCAGGAACGCGAGTTTCCCTACGGACCGTTCCTGGCCATCGGCACCCTGTTCTTCCTCTACGCCTTCCGCTTCCTCTGGATCGAACACCTCGAGCCCACCTTCGGCTACGGCCCCTTCCTGCTGCTGCTGCTGGCCGCCGGTGCGGTGACGTTTGTGCCGATGCTGCTGCTGGCCCGCCTGATCCGCCGCGGACTGGGGATCCCCGATCTGCAGCCGATCGATCCCGGCCCGTGGCGGGCCGCCGACCCGCTGCACTTCCGGGACGGGGAGCACGTGGACCGATTCGAGGGCCGCTGGCGGACCGGTCCCGAACTCGATTGGCCCGGTTGCGATGCCGGCCGAGGACAACGCCACGAAGCCGATTGGCGTAACCCCGGTCGCTGAATTCCTGGGAATTCAGCTCCAGCGACCGGTCCGCTACAATCATGCCCATCATGATCACGATCGTCGATTACGGCATGGGCAATCTCCGCAGCGTGCAAAAGGCCTTCGAACGCCTCGGCCACGAAGCCCGGTTCAGCTCGAGTCCCGAGGAGATCGCATCGGCAGACAGCCTGGTGCTGCCCGGGGTCGGCGCCTTCCGTGATGCGATCAGCGAACTCAAACGGCTCGAACTCGTCGAACCGATCCGCGAACACATCGACGCCGATCGGCCGTTCCTGGGCATCTGCCTGGGGCTGCAACTGCTGCTGGAGTGCAGCCACGAGGACGGAGAGTGGGACGGGCTGGGGGTGGTGCCCGGCGAGGTGGTTCGATTCGGCTCGACCGAGGGTTTCTCCGAGGATCTGAAGATCCCGCACATGGGCTGGAATACGCTCGACCCCGTCGGCGACGACTGCCCGTTGCTGGCCGAGATCCCTGCCGGTTCGAGTTTCTACTTTGTCCACAGCTACTACGTGGCTCCCTCGGATGAGGATTGCGTGGTGGGCCGGACCGACTACGGGCTGCCGTTTGCGTCTATGATCGGCCGAGGACGACTCTTCGCGACCCAGTTCCACCCCGAGAAGAGTCAACGCATCGGGCTGCAGCTGCTCGCCAACTTCACCACGCTCTAGGCACCGGACCGATGGCTCCACCCCGCGAGCACCTCGAGCACCTCGAGCAACTCGACTCGGTCGGTTGCGTGGCCGTGCCGGGGTTCTGTGACCCGAGGACCACTCGGCGGATCGCCGACCGGCTCGAGGAACTCTTCGAAGCCGAGGGCGAGTCGGCCGGAAGCGAATTCAAGCTCGAAACCGGGTGCCGGCGTCTGGCCAACCTGGCCGACAAGGACGAGCTGTTTCGCACGTTGATGGTCCGCGACGACCTGCTGGCCTACGTCGCTGCGGTGCTCGGACCCCATTTCAAACTCAGCAGCCTCAACGCCCGCAGCATCAACCCCGGCTGCCTGCTGACTCAGCCGCTGCACGCCGACATGAGCGCCCTGCCCGACGATGATGGATTCTGGGTCTTCAACAGCCTGTGGATGCTCGATGACTTCACCCCCGACAACGGTGCGCTCCGCTACGTGCCCGGCACGCATCATCGCCATGCGCTGCCCGCCGATGAGCTCGACGATCCCCTCGCCGATCACCCCGACCAGCAACTGGCCACCGGAGCGGCCGGGACCGTGCTCCTGATGAACGCTCACCTCTGGCACGGCGGCCTGCCCAACCTCACCGATCGACCCCGCCGAGCCCTGCACATCTTCTTCGCCCGCTCTGACCACCCGCAGCAGCAGTACCAGAAGCAACTGCTCAGTGACCGGACCCAGGCCGCGCTGACCGAGCCTCAACGACGCATCCTCGCCCTGGACGACCCCCAGAACGACGCCCTCAGCATCGATCCGGCCGTCCGCAGCGGATTCCTCAAGTAAACCAGCAGGAGGGGACCAGGTTGGAAACGGGTTCGCAGCACCGCTTGGAGATCATCCCGGCGATTGACCTGCGGGGTGGACGCTGCGTGAGACTGCGGCAGGGAGACTATGCGCAGGAGACCGTGTTTGGCGACGATCCGGTCGCGATGGCCAGGCAGTGGACCGACCAGGGTGCAAGGCGACTGCACCTGGTCGATCTCGACGGAGCCCGCGACGGCATCCCCACCAACGCCGAAATCGTCGCCGACATCGTGGCCGCCGTCGATGTACCGTGCCAGCTGGGAGGAGGGGTCCGAACCGACGCGGCGGTGGCGACGATGCTCGGCGATGTGGGTCTCGATCGAGTCATCGTCGGGACGCAGGCACTAAAGGAGCCCGGCTGGTTTCGAGACATCGCCAACTCGTTTCCCGGCCAGGTCTGCCTGGGACTCGACGCCAGAGACTCGATGGTCGCCACCGAGGGTTGGCGGGATGTGTCGCAGACACCCGCGATCGAGCTGGCCGCCGACTTCGCCGAACTGCCACTGGCTGCCATCATCTCCACCAACATCGCCCTCGATGGCATGCTCGAGGGGATCGACCCCGCGACACTCGACGACCTGAAACAGCTCGCCGAACTCGGACCCCCGGTGATCGCCTCGGGTGGGATCACCACCATCGAGGATGTCCGGGCGCTGGTGGAGCTGGCCGGTTCGAGCCCCAGGCTGAACGGGGCCATTGTCGGCCGGGCTCTCTACGAAGGAAGCCTCGAACTGGCCGCCGCCATCGAGCTGGCCTCACGAGCCACGTAGCCGAACTCGGCGACCCTCAATCCCCGAAAAACGTGTTGATCCGCCAGCGTTTCCGCTGCTGGGGGTCCGTCGAGGTGCCGTCGCCGGAGTCAAACTCGGCGACCAGCTGGTCTCGCTCGCGTCGAACCGCGGACAGTTGCTGCTGCGTTTCCTGCAGCTGCTCTGTGAGTTCCTGCGACTGCTGCCGTGCGGCGGCGAGTTGATCCGAGAGATCTCGGCCGGTGCGTCTGTGCCGCTCGATCTCGCGTTGGGCCTCCTCAAGCTGCTCACGAAATTGACCCAGCTCACCGGACAACTCACCGATCCGCGCTTCGGCAGCAGTGATCTGTTGTCCGGCGGCGGCCTGTTCGCGAGACCGCGCCGCCCGGATCTCACCCATCGCCTGTTGTGACCTCCCGAGCTCACCGAGTACCGCCTCGCGGTCGACCTCCAGCGTCTCGATCTTCACCCTGTGATTGGCCGCCTCGGCTTCGTACTCCTGCCGATGCGTCTGCTGTTGGCGGCTCAACTGGCGGCCCCGGATCGCCCAGGCCAACAACGCCCCCACGACCAGGCCGGCTCCGACACAGACGACTGTCATGTCAGTAGCTCCATCAGGGTCTCCCACACGCGCCGCCCGCGATCTCGGTGTTCGGGCCGTCGCTCGATCCAGACTACCGGCTTGCTACCCCTTGATCACCCCCACCGGACGCATGCGGGCGACCTTGCTCGAAAGCCCCGCGGCGTGGACGACGTCGACCACGTCGTTGACATTCTTGTACGCGTCGGGATGCTCCTCGGCCAGACCCTTTCGGCTGCGAGAGCGGGCCACGACGCCTCGAGCCAGCAGCTCGCGATCGATCCGTCGGCCCTGGGCGCGCCGCACCGCCTCGGTCCGACTCATCCTGCGACCCGCACCGTGGCAGGTCGTGCCGAAGCTGCGCTGCATGCTCCCCGGCTGGCCCACCAGCACCCAGCTGGCTCGACCCATGTCACCGGGAATAAAAACCGGCTGCCCCACGTCGCGGTACCTCAGAGGAATCTCGGGATGCCCGGCCGGGAAGGCCCTGGTGGCCCCCTTGCGATGCACCCACACACGCCGAGTCTCATTCTCGATCTCGTGCTCCTCGAACTTCGCGATGTTGTGAGCCACGTCGTAAACCAGTTCCATGCCCAGCTGCTGCCAGCTCGAACCCAGCACCCGGGAAAACGCGTCCCGTGCCAGTTGCATCAGCAGTTGCCGGTTGCACCAGGCGTAGTTGGCCGCGGCCCGCATCGCGCCGATGTAGGACTGGCCCTCGGGACTGCCTACCGGTGCACACGCCAGCTGGCGGTCGGGCAGCTCGATGCCGTACTTCTCGGGCACACCCCGCAACGACCGCAACGCATCGTCACAGACCTGGTAGCCCAGGCCGCGCGACCCCGAGTGAATCATCACGCAGACCTGGCCGGCGAACAGGCCCAGCGCTTCTGCCGCCACCGGGTCGACCACCTCCTCGACCACCTGCACCTCCAGGAAATGGTTCCCCGACCCCAGTGTCCCACACTGCTTGGCCCCACGGGCCAGGGCCTTCTGGCTGACCCGCTCGGGTTCGGCACCCAACAGGCAGCCCTCCGCCTCGGTCATCTCGATGTCCGCCTCGGTCGCCAGGCCCCTCTCGATCAACGACCTGGGACCCCGGGCCATCAGGTCTTTCAACTCGGGCCGATCGAACCGGTAGGGACCGCTGCGACCCGCTCCCGCCGGAACCGTGGCGAACAACTCGTCGATCAGCTCCACGAGTCGAGGTGCCAGCTCGTCTTCGCGGATCGTCGATCGGATCAGGCGGACTCCGCAGTTGATGTCGTAACCGACTCCCCCCGGCGAGATCACTCCGTCTCGCTCCGGATCGGTCGCACAGACGCCACCGATCGCGAACCCGTAGCCCCAGTGGATGTCGGGCATCGCCAGGCTGGCCAGCTGGATCCCCGGCAGCGTGGCCACGTTGGCAACCTGCTCGGGTGCCTGGCCACCGCGGATCTCCTCCATCAGCACCTCGCTGGCGAAGATCAGGCCGTCGACCCGCATGCCCGGCTTGTACGACCTGGGAATCCGCCACAGGCACTCATCGATCCGTTCGAGAGATCCGTGGAAGGCCGAGTGGGTCATCGCAGCAGTCTCTCGGGGTTCAGATGTCGACAATCACCTCGGCCAACCAGCCCCCATCCTGCTGCTCGACCTTCAGCCCGTGATAGGTGATCGCCTTGACTTCTCGAGACAGCCGGTGCGGCTGGTCCTCGATCACCTCGCCGCGGGCCTGTGCCAGCAGGCCGCCGGAGGTGCGAGTCACATCGAACTCGCGGCCGAGGAACCCGGTGGTTTCAAAACGGAACAGCAATTCCCCCAGCAGGTCCAACAGCAGCAGGTCCGCTTCGGTGCCCGAGACGGCGAATTCGGCCCGGTGATCCGAGCCCACAGCCGAGGGATCCTCGACCAGCAGCGAAGTCAAGCCCCGTGCCGCCTCGGCAAACAGCTCCTCCAGGCACCCGGCTGTGACTCTCAGACCAAGATCGGCAGTATGGTCGAACGTTTCAAACACGGCTCGGGCCTTATACCATGATCTACCATGATCGGCTCCAGCGATGCCTGATCTCCCCGACGATTCCCGAACCCGCTCAGAGGCCCGCTCATCGACGCGCGGCCGCTGGCTGCTGGTGGCCGCGGCGGTGCTGTGGAGCACGACGAGCCTGTTCGTGAAGTCCGAGGCGATGGGCGACATCGATGGTCCGACGCTGGCGTGCCTGCGGGCCCTGTTTGCCGCGCTGTGCCTGGTCCCGTTCCTGCGACGCTCGGCGGTCCGCTGGCGGCCCGGGCTGGTCCCGATGGCGACCGCATTTGCGGCGATGAACGTGCTGTTCCTGACCGCGATGACCCTGACCACCGCCGCGGCCGCCGTCTTCCTGCAATACACCGCCACGCCCTGGGCGTTCCTGCTGGGGCTGGTGGTGCTGGGTGAGAGTTGGCGGAGGGGCAACGTGGTGGCGGTCGGGCTGGCGATCGTGGGCATCACGGTGATCGTCGCCACCGACGCCGACGGACAGTCCTCGCTGGGCAACCTGCTGGCCGTCGCCAGCGGACTCACCTTCGCCATCGTGATCATCTCGCTGAGACACCTCAGGGACGAATCCCCGGTGTTCCTGGTACTGGTCTGCCAGGCCGCGAGTTGCCTGGTGCTGCTGCCCTGGCTGGCCTGGCATCCCCCGTCGCTCACGTCGGGGCAGTGGTTGCTGCTGGCCGCCTTTGGCATCGTGCAGATGTCGATTCCCTACCTGATGTTTGCTCGCGGCGTGAAGAGTGTTGCCGCCACCGAAGCCGCCCTGATCGTGCTGCTGGAACCGGTGCTCACACCCGTCTGGGTCGCGGTGCTGGGCTGGGAAGTCGCTCCGACGGCGACCTGGCTGGGAGGCGGGCTGATCGTGGGAGGCCTGGTGCTGCGATACACCGTCTGGTCGCGACCCGGCGACCACCCGATCGATTCGCCCGATCCCTGACCTGCAGCAGCCGTTGGGGACCTGTTGGGGACCCGTTCAGGACGTGACGACCGCCACGCGGAGGTCCATCACGTTGGTGTGAGTCGGACCGGTCTTCAGCAGGCCGCCGGTGGATTCGAAATACGTGTACGAATCGTTGATCGCCAGGAACGGTTCGGGGTGCAGCTTGAGTGTCCGGGCAGCCCGCCACAGGTCCTGGTCGACGATCGCACCGGCCGCGTCGGTCGGACCGTCCTCGCCGTCAGTGCCGCCCGAGAGGATGGCGATGCGATCGAGCCCGGTGTCCCAGGCCGCTTCGAGCACCGCCAGCACCAATTCCTGGTTGCGTCCACCACGCCGCGGCTGATCGGTCTGGGCCAATTCGACCAGGGGCTCCCCGCCCGAAATTACGCAGGCGGGCAATTCGACCGGCCCCTTCCCGGCCCGGATCTCGCGACACAATTCCAGCAACCTAACCCCCTCGTCCCGCGCAATGCCCTCGTTGCCCGATCCGAGTGAGTGGACGTGGTAGCCCAGCGACCCGGCGTGGTCGGCGGCCGCTGCCACCGCGATCGCGTTGTTGCCGATCACGTGATTGCTGAGCGAATCGGGCAGCTCATCGGCCCGCGCATCGCCGGCGTCTGCGGCACGTGCCTCGAGAGTCCGCCAGACGACCTCGGGCACGTCTTCGTAGCGTTTGGCAAACTTCTTGAGCACCTTGAGTGCCCCGAGATCGGTGCTGCCGTCCACGACGGTCGGCCCCGAGGCGATCATATCCAGCGGGTCGCCGATGACATCCGAGATCAGCAGGCCCTGGATGGCTCGGGCCGCTCGAGCCGCTCGGGCCAGGTTGCCATCCTTGAGAGCACTGAGCCGTTTGCGGACGCAATTGAGCTGTTTGATGCTGGCGCCCGAGAGCATCAGCAGCCTGGTGACGGCCAGCTTGTCCTCGAGCGTGATGCCGGCACAGGGTGCCGGCAACAAGGCACTGCCTCCTCCGGAAATCAGCACCAGCACCAGGTCCTTTTCGCTCGCCCCGCCGGCCAGGTCCAGGATCTCCTTCGATCCGGCCACTCCCTCGGCAGTCGGCTCGTTGACGCCCGCCGGTCGTGCCGCGTGCAGGTGAATGCTCACCAGCGACTTCACGCAGTCCCCCGGCACGTTGACCCAGCCACTGACCCGCTCTTCGACAAAGCCCCCCGGCAGCAGATCCTCGATCGCCGCAGCCATCCCGGCTCCGGCCTTGCCACCTCCGACCACGATCAGCCGCTCGAGAGCCTCGAGCGAATGTCGGCGGCCACAGACTTCCAGGGTCGTCCCGTCGCAGCTGACCGCGGCGCGGACCAGGCGACCCGAGTCCACCGCGTCAACGCCCGCCTGCCAGATGCCGCGGACCTCAGCGGTCGCTTCAGCCGACATCAGGCACTGGGACGGAGATGGCGGTAGGCACACAGGACCTCGTAGAGATCCGGTGGAACTCCGATTTCGTCGTCGGCAAAGTCGTGCAGCCAGGTGCGGTCGGTGCGGCTGGCGTCGGTAAGGATCTCGGTGAATTCTGCGAACGAGATGCTGACGGGCGCCTCGGGCAGCGTCGCGATACCCTCTTCACCGGTGAAGAGTCTCAAGCGAGGTCGCATGGTCGTGTCCTCCGTGACTCGACGAGCGACAATGCGGGGGCTTCCCTGCCCCGGGACCACCTTGGTGATACGGTGATGGCCGCCGTCATGGCTCGTCTCACAATAGAGATCGGCACGCGGCCTGCGGGGGCTTGATAAGATTTGAGGGAATTGCAGTTTTTTCTCAACTCGAGGAGCCCGACGTCCGACACCCCTCGGCTAGCACGCCTACAGCGGGTTGAAAAACACAAGTTTGGTGATGCGACGGGGTCAGACGCCGCCCACAGAAAGTCCCGCTCCACCCAGAACGGCACGCAGGCGGGGCCTGACCCC
>CAUZEQ010000047.1:0-22559 GCA_963578885.1 Planctomycetota bacterium | reverse complement strand
CACGCGACGCTTCCTCGATTCGCTCAACCGAAAACACCTCGATCGCTTCCCCGGTGACTCGCAGTTGGCCGCCCGGATTGCCAGCTACCAGCTCGCCGCACGCATGCAACTCTCGATCCCCGGCATCACCGACCTCTCCACCGAATCCCGCTCGATGATTCGGCTCTACGGAGCCGACTCGAGCAACCCGCTCAAGGCAGCCTTCGCCCGCAACTGCCTGCTGGCCCGGCGGCTGGTCGAACGAGGCGTCCGCTTCATTCAACTCTTCAACGGCAGCTACCAGACCGGAGGCGAAGGGACCAGCAACTGGGACGGCCACAAGAAACTCAAGGTCCAGTACGACGTCCACGGACCCGTTCTCGATCAACCCGCCGCCGGACTGCTCGCCGACCTCAAGCAACGCGGACTGCTGCAGGACACGCTCGTTGTCTTCTGCAGCGAATTCGGCCGGATGCCGACGTTTCAGAAAGGAGCCAGCGGACGAGACCACAACCCCGAGGGATTCACCGTCTGGATGGCCGGTGCCGGAGTCAAGGCTCC
The DNA here is from genome assembly GCA_963578885.1 of Planctomycetota bacterium. Lineage (GTDB taxonomy): Bacteria > Planctomycetota > Planctomycetia > Planctomycetales > Planctomycetaceae > UBA8437. Next base: position 22,019 of record CAUZEQ010000047.1, on the reverse strand, counting down.
GTATTCCTACGGAGCCACCGATCCGTTCGGACACCGGGCCGTCGAAAACCCCGTCAGCGTGCACGACTTCCACGCCACCATCCTGCACCTCGCCGGTCTCGATCACAAAAGACTCAGCATCTACCACAACGGGATCCAGAGACGGCTGACCGATGTGCACGGCGAAGTGATCACCGACGTGCTCGCCTAGCCCACCTGCGGCGGGTTGAAGAACTCCAACAGCCGGGGTCAGACGCCGCCCACAGAAAGTCCTGCTCCACCCAGAACGGCACGCCAGCGGGGCCTGACCCCTTTTCAACCAGCACACGCTGCAACACGAAGAAGGGGTCAGGCCCCGCCTGCGGAACGTGGCAGGTGGAGCAGGACTCTTGGTGGGCGGCGTCTGACCCCTGCGCCTGGCGGTATTCAACCGGCTGCTCGCTTGACCCGGCTGCCTCGACTACCCCCGTTGACGAAATCGCCCTGATGCCTCGATCAAAAAAACAGGATTCTCAGTCCCGGTCGTGGCAATCACGACTCCCTCTGGGATAAGATCCCCAGTTGCGGTAAGGCCGTCCTATTCGTGGGGGTTTTCTTTTCAGGTTTTCCTCTCCGCAAGCGTGAGGTAACGAGTCGGTTCCAGATCCTGGTGCCCGTTCGACTCTGCACTTCGACCACGGCTTGCCCGTTTTTTGTGTCCTTTCTTCGGAAGTGGTTTTACCGGGCACCGAAGGAGTTCTCTGATGCCACAAGGCCAGATCAAGACTCTGACAGATCGTGGATTCGGGTTCATTTCCGGCGACGGAGCGGACGTCTTTTTCCACATGTCCACGCTGGAAAGCGGAAGCCAGTTCGACATGCTGCGAGAAGGGCAGCCGGTCGAATACGAATCGGAGCCCGGTGACCGGGGTCCGCGGGCGACGATGGTTCGCATCGTCCCGGAAGAATAGCCGCGACGCGGCACCGCGGTCTCTCACTCGCTTCTCGCCACGCCCGGAGCCTCAGGGGATTCCGCGGCTAGGTCAGTTCGTGGATCGGGCGGCCGCTGCCGACGATACTGACCGGCCGGCCGCTGGCGTCTTCGTAGTGAGTTCCCAGCGAGATGCCCATCAGGTCGTAGATCGTCGCCAGCACATCCAGCGGCGTGGTCGGGCGTTCCTGAACTCCCCCCCCGTGCCGTTCGCTGGCGCCGACGATCCGCCCACCCACCAGGCCTCCGCCGGCCAGCATCACCGTGAAGCAACTCGACCAGTGGTCCCGACCGGCGTGGCCGTTGATCAACGGCGTCCGACCAAACTCCCCGGCACAGTAGACCAACGTGTTCTCCAGCATCCCCCGCTCGTCAAGATCCTCGAGCAACGTCGCCATGGCGGCGTCCAGCGGAGGCAGGTGCTGCTCGAGATTCTTGTGGACCTCGTTGTGATGGTCCCAGTAGCCGGTGTTGACGGTCACCACACGAGCCCCGGCTTCGACCAACCGCCTGGCCAGCAAGGCACTCTGCCCGTAGGCGTGTCGCCCGTAACGGTCCCGCAGAGCATCCGACTCGCTGCCGATCTCGAACGCCTGCCGCACCGCCTGGCCGGTGACCATCTCCAGAGCCTGCGCCTTGAACGCGTCCAGACCCTCCATCACGCCGGTGCGGTCGATGTCGCGGCGCAGAGTATCGAAGCTCCTCAACAGGTCGCGACGCTTGCGGACGTTCTTCAGTGCCAATCCGCCCGGCAGGGCCAGGTTGGGCACCGTGAAATTCTTGGCGTTCGGATCGGCTCCGACTTCGAACGGATCATACGATGCGCCCAGGTACACCGACTTCTGGTACCCGAAGGCCTCGGCCTTGGGAACCGCCACGTAGGCGGGCATGTGAGGTGAGCGTGACCCGAGTGACTTGTTGATGACCGATCCGAACGACGGGTACTGTGCGGCAATCCGAGCCAGAGTGGGACCGAAGTAACCGGTCTGCATCCAATGAGCCGAGGGGGCGTGGATCCCGTTCTCGTGGTGCACGCTGCGGACCTGGGTGATCTTGTCCATCACCCGGGCCTGCCTGGCAAATCGTTCACCCACCACCGTGCCCGGAACACTGGTCGCGATCGGCCGGTAGGGGCCGCGGTACTCGGCCGGAGAATCCGGCTTCATGTCGTAGGTGTCCTGCTGGCTCATGCCGCCATGAGTCCAGAAGACGATCAGAGACTTCCCGCGGTCGCGAGTCTCCTTCGCCGCCACGGCTTCGTGTTCGAGTAGACTCGAGAGACCCAGCCCCAGCAGCGGAGCACCGACCTGCAGGAAGTTGCGGCGGCTGATGCCGTCGCAGTTTCGGTAGCTGCCTCCAGGTACGATCAACATCAAGTGGCTCCTCGGAGACCCAACTCGGAAAGCGGGTCTCGGTGATCGACGGCTCTATCCTAGTGGTCGAATCGAATGGGGCTAGTGGATGAACAAAAACTCGTTGGTCGCCAGTAATGCCCACAACAGCGACCGGTAGGCCGCCTTGCGGTCGGACTCGGATTCCAGGTACTCAAGCGCCGTCCTGGTCTCCTGCTCCCGAGGACGTCTCGCAAAGACTCGCACGAACAACTCCTGCACGTTCTGGGCATGAGATTTCTTGTTGTCTGCCAGCCGAGCGGCGTAACCGGTCTTCTCGGACAGCTTCCGCTGGATCTCCTTCGAACTGACCAGCTCCAGGGCCTGGGCCAACGCCGGATCGTCGGTCCGCTCGCACTCGCACGCACTGCGGCGGTCCGGACGACCGAACACGTCGAGGAAATGAACCGAGACGTTCTCGTCGGGCAACTCGATCGCGCGGGTCCCGCTGGGGAACTTGCCGCCCCGGTCGCCGGGGAAAACCGTCGGCACGTCCAGGACCTGGCTGAATGCGTCCAGCAGGACCTCGGCCTTGAGTCGCCTGGGGTAGAAGCGGGCGTAGGACTGGGTGTCGAGGCGGTTGGTGTCGTTGGGTTGGCTGCTGAGTCGATAGGCGCGGCTGCCGGCGATCCGCCCGATCAGGTGCCGCAGGTCGAAACCGCTCTGGATGAAGTCCCGGGTCAGCCACCCCAGCAGCTCGGGATTCGACGGCGGGTTGCTGCTGCGCGAGTCGTCGATCGGGTGCACCAGGCCGCGGCCCAAGAAATGGCCCCACATGCGGTTGACCATCGTGCGGGCAAAGAAGGGGTTGTCGGGACGGGCCAACCAGCGAGCGAACCGCTGACGGGGATCGTCAAACGGGGTCAACACCAGGTCGGGTCCGCCCAGGGGCCGAGGTGGGATCAGGCGACCGGTCCGAGGATGATGCACCTCACCGTCGGAGCGGACGTAGATCCGCTCGTTGGTCGGAACCTCCGCATCGGCAAAACCGCCGCGACGACCGACTCGAGAAAACACCGCCGCCAGGCCGTAGTAATCCGACTGGCTCCAGCGCTCGAACGGATGATGATGGCACTGGGCACACTGGATTCGCACTCCCAGGAATGCCTGCGCCACGCTTTCGACGTAATCGGCCGAGGTGCGGACCTGGCGGTACCAGACTGTCGGTGGATTCTCGCGCTGGCTGCCGGTCGCCGTGAGGATCTCGGCCACGAACTGGTCGTACGGCTTGTTGGTCGCCAGCGAGTCGCGAATCCAACCGGCGAACAACGCCGTACCCGGTCGCTGCTTGCTGGTCGAGTAGCCCTTGCCGCGGTTCCTGAGAATGTCGGACCACTTCATCGCAAAATAGGCCGCGTACTCGGGCCGATCGAGCAACCGCCCGATCAGGCGGTCCCGCCGACCCTCTCGAGTGTCCGCCTCAAACGCCTTCACCTCCTCGGGCGTCGGCAGCGAACCGCAGATATCCAGCGACAAGCGGCGAATCAACGTCGCATCATCGACCTCCGCCGACGGACGAATCCCCAACCGCGCCCAGCCATCAGCCAGGAACCGATCGATCCGCGTCGCGTCAAGGGGCAGCTTCACCGGCTCGGTCGCCTCACTCCCCTCGCCAAAGGGCACCGTGCCGTGGTACACCGCCATCTTGCCGCCGAAGCGGGCCAGCACCGCGAACAACCCGCCCCGCTCACCGGTCTTCACTCTGCCCGACCCGTTCACACCGCCGATTTCCGGCTCGTTGGACAGGTACAACGCCTGGCGGGTCACGTCACGACGCACCCCGTTGGAGAACTCAGCCACCAGCTTCAACTGCGAGGCGGCGTTGGTCGGCAACACTCCCTGGGTCGGTGTCATCGTCAATGCGACCAGGATCGGATCATCAGCTCGCGGAGCAGCAGCACCCTGGCGAATCCAGTCGGCCAGGACCTGGTAGTCGGCCGACTCGGTCCGCAGCCGGCGGCCGCCGCCATGAGGCACTCGGCCGCTCGCCTTCTGCAGCAGCAGGCTGCTCTCGGGATCGCCGGCGAAGACCCGGCGACCCCGTGCCTCCTTCACCATCGACTCGTGGTCGTAGGACGGCACGAAACCCAGCAGCGACAGCTTGAACCCGTTCTGACCCGTCGACTTGCCGTGACAACCTCCGCTGTTGCAGCCCAGCTTGGTCAGGATCGGCACCACGTCGGCGGCAAACGCGATCCGGCCCGAAGCGTCCTCGGCCATCGCCGATCCCGATCCCGCCCAGACGGCCGCCACCAGCACGGCACACCCGAACAAGACGCGGCGGACGCTCGGCCCTCGAAGATCTTCGACGTGACGCTCCATCCCATCAGGATACGCGAATGCGTAGGCCGACCCCAGTCCAAAGGCCCCGAGCCCCAAAGGGTCACTCTCCCCGCGCCAGGATCGTCGTCGCGGTCACCGGACCCGATTCCGCCGGGGCATGTTTGACCACGATCCGGTCACCGCTCTGAAGGTCCGACAGCTTCGCAGGCTTTCGGTTCCGCACGATCCGGGTCGTCTCGCTGATCCGCACCGCCTGACGGCCACCCCCGCGGATCTCGACCAGAAAACGACCACCTTCCAAGTCCAGCTTGCCCACTCGACCAAACACCGCCGTCGACGGGCCACGCCGTGGTGGAGGACCGAAGCCGGGCCGACCGCCGAAGCCGGGCCGACCACCAAAGCCGGGTCGACCACCAAAGCCGGGTCGACCTCCAAAACCGGGTCGGCCTCCGAAACCGGGACGCCCGGCCAGGTCGCCTCGCGAACCCGCTCCAGGACGACGACCGCCTCGATTGCCACCGGGTCGCCGACCCGAGGCCCACCCGCCGTCTCGATCGGCTCGCAGCTGCACCGTATAGGTCTGAGTCACCTGGCGGCACCAGCCCTCCTCGTCGTTGCAGGCAAAGTACTTCACGACCAGCGTCAGAGGCTCACGCGACTCACCCAGGTCGACCTCGGCCAGGAATTCACGCGGGTCGATATCAGCCGGCTGCTTCACCTCAGGTCCGGTCCACTCGCCCGGCTTCACCCGTGTGTCCAGGCCTGGCGCCTTCCCGCCGGATGCCGCGACAAACCGAACACGAATCGGTTCGACCAGGTTGTTCCAATGCACGTGGTACAGCGGATCCATCATGAAGCGGATGTAGAGTTTTCCCCGACCGTCGGAAAGCAGCCCGGCGTCCGCCTCGGCCCGCAACTTGGCATAAAACGGCTGGGCATCGGCCCCCGTTTCGATCTTCGGCTCGATCACCAGCGCCCGCAGGCCCTCGGGCAACTTGATCCGCTTCAGCACCCCCTTGGCTGCCGCCTTGGGAGGTGGCTGTTTGTCGAGCTTCAAGTCGGCCGGGTCGGTCGGGTTTTCCACCGTGCCGACCAGCTCCTCGAGATCCGCACGCAACGCCGCCGCGTTACTCCACGACCGCTTCCTCAACAACTTGCCCTCGCGGTCGATCACGAACTCGCTGTTGGGTGCATTCCCCATCGCGTGCTTGATCGGGTTGTCGATCGCGTCACAGATCCAGGTGAACTTCGAACCCAGGGTCCGCTGGGCTTCCTTCACATGAGCCAACCGCTCCTCGAGCGTGTACGGGCGGATGTAGCCGTTGGTCTCGGGATGAGCCAGCGCCTTGTAGACATAGTAGAAGCGGACGCCACGCGACTCGTAATCGTGGCGGACGGCCTCCAGACCGGAGACCTTTCTCAGGAACGGGGGTCAGGTCAGACAGCCGAAGACCAGCACCTTGAAGTCGCCGTCGAGACCCCGCAGGCTCACCGGCTTCCCGTCGGCTGTGTAGCCGGACACGTCGGGCAGCAACTCGCCCAGAGGCGGCGACGCCTCGTTGAAGCGACGACTGAGACGTTCGCGAGCCGACTCGGTCTTCTGACCCGCCTTCTCCGACTTCCGCTCCGACTTCTTCTCGGGCCTCTGCCGGGCCTTCCGATCGGACTTCTTCGCGGCCTTGTCACCGGCATCCTGTGCCAGGGCACTCGAGGAAACCAACAGGCCGGCCAACAGCACAACAAGCATGCGTCTCATCGCAGCGACCCCCTGGTCTGACTCACGATCTCCAGCTGCATATTACACCGACCACTCGCAGCCTGTCACCGACAACATCGGCAACATCGACACACCACGCCGCGCTCGCTTGCGAGTCTCCTCCGATTGCTTTCTCTTGGACTCTCAACCCACCCGCTTCTCCGGGTCCTCGCCGTGGTCTTCAGCTCGCACCTCTTCGTCTTCTACTTCCTGCCGCTGGTGCTGCTGCTCTACTACGCCGCACCGCCGCGATGCCGACACCTGCTGCTGAGCGTTCTCAGCTACCTCTTCTACGGCTGGGCCAACCCGCTGTTCGTCGTCCTGATGGCCTTCTCGACCACAGTCGACTACGTCTGCGGCCGAGTCATCTCGGCCAACCTGAACGCAGGGGCGACGCCCCAGGGTCGCCGCGCCAAGACTGCACTGATCGTCTCGATCGTCACCAATCTCTCGCTGCTGGGCTTCTTCAAGTACTTCAACTTTGGCGTCGACTCCTTCAACGCCCTGGCAACGTCCCTGGGTGCCCCCGCCTGGCAGTGGGACACCTTCTTCCGCATCACCCTGCCCCTGGGGATCAGCTTCTACACGTTTCAGTCGATGAGCTACACGATCGACGTCTACCGCGGCCACGCCACCGCGATCCGCAACCCCGTCGACTTTGCCTGCTACGTCTCGATGTTCCCCCAACTGGTCGCCGGGCCGATCATCCGCTTCCACGAAGTGGCCCGGCAGCTCGAATCCCGCACGCACACCCTCGAAAAGATCGCCCGCGGCACCGCACTGTTTTGCCTGGGACTGGCCAAGAAAGTCCTGCTGGCCAACTCGTGCGGACTGCTCGCCGATGTCGTCTTCGAAGCCTCATTCCGAAGCTGCCTCGACGCCTGGATCGGGCTGCTGGCTTACTCGTTCCAGATCTACTTCGACTTCAGCGGCTATAGCGACATGGCGATCGGACTGGGCCTGATGCTGGGCTTCACGTTCCCCAAGAACTTCGACTCGCCCTACCGCTCCGCCTCGATCACCGAGTTCTGGCGCCGCTGGCACCTCTCGCTCTCCCACTGGCTCCGCGACTACCTCTATCTCCCGCTGGGCGGCAACCGCAAAGGGCCCTCCCGCACCTACGTCAACCTCGCCATGGTGATGCTCCTGGGAGGCCTCTGGCATGGAGCCGCATGGACGTTCGTCGCCTGGGGATCGCTCCACGCAGGGGCACTCATTGTCGAACGAGCACTCGGCAAACAGAGCCTCTATCATCGCTTCCCCCGGCCGCTGCGGGTCGCGATCACCTTCATCATCGTCGCCATCGGCTGGGTCTTCTTCCGCTCCGACTCGATCTCCCAAGCCGCCAGCTTCCTCGCCTCACTCGTCGGATTCGCACCTCCCGACACCGCCGCCGCCGCCGCCAGCACGCTGCTCTCGGGAATGACCCACCAGCCCTGGCTGCTGGGCTGGCTGGCCATCGCCGCGGTCGTCACCTGGGCGGCTCCCCAGAGCTGGGACTGGACCCGCCGGATCACAGCACCACGCGCCGCGATGCTGATCGGACTCCTGGGGATCTCGCTGCTGCTGCTGGCCACACAGTCATTCAACCCGTTCATCTACTTCATCTTCTGATCAGGCTCTGATCAGGCTCTGATCCCGCTGGATGCCAATGCCCACCACACGAGAAGAACAGGCTGCCACGGAACTCGGAACCACCGAGATCACTCCCGGCGTCGCCCGGGCGCTGGTGGCCGCCTGCGCCGTCATGCTGGTCACGGTGCCGCTGCTGCAATGGGTGAGTGAATTGCGAGCCTACTCGGCCAAAGAACGCAATACGCCGTGGCCCTCGGCCACCGAGATCCTCACCGCTCCCTCGGTCGCACTGCACGGCTGGTCACAGGCCGAGGGCAACATCGGACAAAAGACCCTGGCGGCCAACGCCGAATTGCTCTCCGAAATCAGGCGATTCGAGACATCTCTCGAAGACGACTCGATCGTCAATTCCACCCTGCTCGGCCCGACTCGCAACTGGCTGGCCCGCCTTGCGGGCTGGGGCACCGAAGAGGCCTGGATCGGACGCGACGGGTGGCTGTTCTACCGACCCGACCTCGATTACAGCATCGGACCCCCGTTCCTGGACCCCGACGTGCTCCAGCGACGACAGCGAGCTGGCCTCGAATTCTCCGCTCGTCGCCACCCCGACCCCAGGCCCGCCATCCTCGACTTCGCCCGGCAACTCGAACTTCGCAACATCCAGCTCGTGGTCGTCCCCACTCCGACCAAGGCGATGGTGCACCCGGATCGCGTCGGCGGACAGAACGACTCCAAACCGCTGCACAATCGCTCGTGGCCCCAACTCCTCGAGACTCTCAAAGCCGCCAACATCACCGTGTTCGATCCCCTGCCGGTTCTGCGGGACCGACGACGACGAGACAACTCCGACCAGTTCCTGGCCACCGACACGCACTGGCGGCCCGAGGCGATGGAGGCGGTTGCCGGGGCCCTGGCCACCACGCTCGGCCAACTGAACATCCTCCCGAACTCACCACCCGGGCCGATCTGGACCCGCCGGTCGCGAGAAGTCTCGGGGCGAGGCGAGTTGCTGGAGATGATGCGGCTGGGTCCCGATTCGACTCTCTACGACCCCGAAACCGTCACGATCCAGCAGGTACTCACGCCCGACCTCCAAGCCTGGCAACCCGATCCGAGGGCCCGAGTGCTCGTGCTCGGCGACAGCTACACCAACATCTACTCTCTTGACGCGATGGGCTTTGGCCATTCGGCGGGTTTCGCCGAGCAACTGGCCTGGCACCTGCAGCAACCCGTCGATTCCCTCGCCCGCAACGCCGATGGGGCACACGCCACCAGGCGGCAACTGGCCCGGGAGACCCGGCGGCTGGAGAACACCAGGGTCGTCGTTTGGCAGTTCGCCGTCCGCGAGTTAACCTCCGGCGACTGGCCGCTGATCCCGCTCAGGGCCGAACGCGATCGCCCCAGTCCGGCTACACCCCAGGGCTCGATCAACTTCCAGGGCACCGTGCTGGCCACCTCCGGAGTCCCCACCCCCGGCACCGTCCCCTACCGTAACGCCGTGCTCTCGCTGCATGCCTCGGATTCCAGCGGTCGAGAAATCGTCATCTTCTCGATGGGCATGAAGGACAACCGCCTGACCGCAGCCTCGCGGCTGAAACCCGGAAACACCTTGACCCTCGGGCTCATCCCGTGGACAACCGTTCAGAACAAGTACGGTCGACTGAACCGCATCGAACTCGACGACCCCGACTTCAGGCTCATCGACCTGCCGACCTACTGGGCAGATCCTCAATGACCCACCGGCTCCCATCGCTGAACCCACTCGCCCTCCTGCTCGCCGCCACCGCACTGATGGCGACGCCGGCCGCGGCGGCAGATCCCGATGCGACGGCTGCCTTCGTAACACGAGTTCACCAGGCCATCCGCTCGAAAGTCGACTCGGCCAACCAGCGCGAACTCAAGGTCCTGAAAGGCAACGACGGCTGGCTGTTCTTCGTGCCCGAGCTGAGGACGCTCTCCGTCGGGCCATTCTGGGGCAAGCACGCCCAAGGGGTCTCAATGGCGAGCAACAACCGCTACGCGGACCCGCTCGAGCCGATCCTCGACTTCCACACTCAACTCAAGGCGGCCGGCATCCGCCTGCTCGTCGTCCCGGTCCCCGCCAAGTGCTCGGTCTACCCCGAACAACTCGACAAGAACTTCACGGCCCCCTCCAGCGACACCAACACAAAGAAACCCGTTCCCCCACCACGCCTGGACATCCACCAGCAGGCGTTCCACGAGATGCTGAAACGCCGGGGGGTCGAGGTCGTGGACCTGCTGCCAGGCTTCCTCGCACAACGAAACGATCCTCGAGGACCGCTCTACTGCAAGACCGATACCCACTGGTCCGGCCGCGGCGCCGCACTGGCCGCGATCACGATCCTCGCACAACTCGATGACCCCGCCTGGATCAAGAAACTCGCACGACTCAACTCCGCGTCTCTCACCACACCGGTCACCATCACCGGTGACCTGGCCCGGATGCTCAAACCCGACCAGCCAACCCGCGAAACCCTGCCACTGACCTTCATAGGCAAACCGAACAACCGACGACGACCCATCCCCACACCCATCTCACGCAACAGCCCCGTACTGGTCACCGGCGACAGCCACACCCTGGTCTTTCACGACCCGACACTTTACGCCAGAGGTGCCGGACTGCCCGACCACATCGCCGCCGGTCTGGGCATCCCCGTCGACCTGATCGGAGTCCGCGGCTCGGGAGCCACCGCCACGCGGATCTCACTGCTCAGACGCAGAGACAACCTCAAGGGCAAGAAACTCGTCATCTGGTGCTTCTCGATCCGAGAGTACACCGAGAGCTTCAGCGGGTGGAGGAAAGTGCCGGTGATCCGCCGCCGCTAAACACCGCAGAGGACTCACCAGCCTCCCTGGCCGGGCCGGTCCACTTCAAGTGCGCCCGACGGATGTCCATCACCGCCACGCTCTTCTTCGTGATCGGCCGGATCTCCAGGCGATACAGCCCCGCGCGGGGAATCGTCACCGTCCCGATCGCTCGCTGGCGGAAGGCCTGAAACCCCCCGGTGTCCTCGACCGTAAAGGCCAGCTCCTGCTTGGCCACCCGCACCGAGACCCGGCTGCCTCCATGACCCTTGCCACACCCCTGCAGCACACCCACCTCGTATCGACCCGGCCGCTCGACGTAAACGCTCCACCAGCACCAGTCCTCGACCCGGGACCAGTAGCCGACGGTGTTCTTGTGAGGTTGAGGCTCGTACCTCAGGTTCTTGCCGACGATGATCGCGTCATGAGCCGCCAGCGTGATCAGGTTCGAGGCGGCAGTCAGCGGAGCCACCACCCTCGGCAGGCGTGAACTCCATGGTCGGCCGATGGTGGTGATGCGGATTCGGTGTGCGGAGACCCCTGCCAGAGGGGGCAGGCGTATTTCCCAGTGAGTCGGTTTCGGGGCAATCTGCAGCTTGCGCTTCGTACCCGCTGGCAGCTCGGCGTTGATGATCTCGACACTCTTGACCGGGTTGTTCAATCGAGGCAACTTCAGCACACCGCCGCCGGGTCGGCCTCCTACGACCAGCTCGATCCGGTCGTCACCACGTAATACCTCCACCCCCTCCTGCTGCAGCCAGGTCCCGCTCCAGCGGATCAGCTGACCGGGAGTCGGATCTCCCAGCTGCTCGGCCAGGAACCCGTCGATCTCATCGACCATCACGTCGAACCACGGCTGCTGCAGCCAGCAGCCGTGTCGACCCCGGTAGTAGACCAAGCCGCGAGTCGACACCTTGTGCTCGGCCAGCCGGGCACGACCCTCGATGTTGGCCGCCACCGCGTCGTACTGGCCGCGCAAGAACAGCATCGGCGGTGTCCGGGGCGAGAAGTGCGTGAACGGGGCGCCCAGCTTGTACAACTCGGGAGCCTCATCCAGTGTCTTGCCGAACCACTTGTTGGCATTGGAACTCGCCGGCTGCTCTCGCGACTTCCGAGCCACCGATCCGCTGGTCAGCTGCATCGGACCGGCCAGCACCACCGCAGCCTGCAGGGCACTCGACACCCCCGCGTGCCCACCCTCGCCCTGCAGCTGTGCCACGTGGGGCGCCGCGGCCATCAGGCCGACCAGGTGCCCGCCCGCCGATCCGCCCACCGCGGCGATGCGATTCGGATCAACACCATACCGCTTCGCCTGGGACCTCAACCAACGCGTCGCCGCGTTGCAGTCGTGAACCGCCGCCGGAAACTTCGCCTCGCCTCCCAATCGGTACCCGACCGAAACGGCCACGTAGCCGCGTCGTGCCAGTGCGACCGAGATGTAGTGGAACTTCGACTTGTTGCCCTTCAACCAGCCGCCGCCATGTATGACCAGCACCGCCGGACGTGGCCGCTTCGGTTTCCCGGAAGGCACGAACACGTCGGCCGTCATCTTTCGATCACCGTTGACCGCGTAGACGACGTCACGCTCGACGTCGATCTCCAAGCCGTCGCCCGAAGAGGCTTCGGTGGCCCGTGACACCACCAGGCCACGGGCCTTCAGGTGCAGACGAATCGCCGCCGCGGATGACCCCTCGGCAGCAAACGACACGCAGGTCCCCAATGCCAGCCACGCCAGAAACAACCTCGCCAGGCAGTCAGAACGCAACATCCTCGCTCTCCCTCATGTCTTCGATCGACCGATCCTAGCCGCCACACCGAAGGCTCTGCCAGTCGCACTCGGCGTTTGTTATCATCCCCCAAAACCCACACCGCAGCCCACACCGCAGCCCACACCGCAGCACCACACCGCAACACCAACCGCGAGCTCCCATGACCGACGAATCCACCGGCCGCAACACTCCCCAGGACGGTGAGCCACCCGGATCCGATGCCGCCGGAACACTCCTCGCGGCCCAACAGGACACCGGAGAGGGACTGCCCACCAGGCCCCTGGGGACGACCGGCGAGAGGGTCTCGATCCTCTGCCTGGGCGGCTGGCACATCGGACAGTGCGGCAAGGTCGACGGGGAACCCGAAGCGATCGGGATGATGCACGAGGCGATCGATGAGGGCCTGACCTTCTTCGACAACGCCTGGGACTATCACGACGGCTACGCCGAAGAACTGATGGGCCGGGCCATCGCCGACCGCCGCGAGCAGGTCTTCCTGATGACCAAGAACTGCGAACGTGACTACGACGGCACACTCTCCAACCTCCACGACAGCCTCAAACGACTCCAGACCGACCACATCGATCTCTGGCAGTTTCACGAGATCAACTACGACAACGACCCCCGCTGGGTCTTCGAACAGGGTGGACTCAAGGCAGCACTCGAAGCCCAGGCGGCAGGCAAGATCCGCTACATCGGCTTCACCGGTCACAAGGACCCCCGCATCCATCTCGAGATGATCGGCCAGCCCTACAATTGGGACACCGTCCAGATGCCGATCAACATCTGCGACTACTTCTACCGCAGCTTTCAGAAGCAGGTTGTCCCGGTCTGCCTCGAACGCGGCATCGGTGTGATCGGCATGAAGACTCTCGCCGGCAGCCCCGGTGGCACCAGCGGAGCGATCCCCGAGGCCGGGCTGGCCACTGCCGAAGAATGTATCCAGTACTCGCTCTCGCAACCGGTCTCCTCGCAGGTGCTGGGAATCCGCATCCGCCGCGATCTGGATCAGGCACTGCGTGTCGGCCGAGGGTTCCGGCCGCTGGATGAGGACCGGTTGGCAACGCTCAGAGACGGGGTCCGGGAGGCCGCCGGCGATGGTCGAGTCGAGCTCTTCAAGAGCACCCAGCACTTCGACGGGCCGCACCACCAGAAGCAGCACGGGTTCGCCGTCGAAGAGACCCCCTGAGCAATCACGGTGCGCCGATCCGCAGCTGTTGATCTCCACCCGCGTTTGCAACCCTCTGCGGCATCGTCGAAGCTGACGGCGTCTCTAATCTCCTTCCTCAAGGCCTCTTAAGGAAACACCGCCATGTCGATCCGCCAACTCAACCGTCGTGATGTTCTGCACTGTGCCGCCGCGGCCGCCGCCTCGGGTCTCACCGGACTGCTCGGACCCGACAGCCCGCTGGCCGCCGCACAGCAGAAGGCACGCCGTGACAAACTCAAGGTCACCGACCTCAAGACCTTCATCGTCAACTCGGGAAACAAGAACTACGTCTACGTCAAGGTGATGACCAACCGAGGCCTCGTCGGACTCGGTGAAGGCTCGATCACCAGCAAGGCCAAGACCGTCGAGCAGGCGATCCTCGAACACAAGAGATACCTGGTGGGGCAGGACCCGACCGATATCGAGATGCACTGGCAGGCGATGTACCGCTGGCCACGCTGGCGCGGCGGCCCGATCCTCAATTCCGCCATCAGCGCTGTCGAAATCGCTCTCTGGGATATCCTCGGTCAAGCCGTCGGACAACCGGTCTGGAAACTGCTCGGAGGACGAGCCCGACACCGGATGCAGATGTATGTCCACGCCGGGGGAACCACTCCCGAGGACTACGCCAGGAACTGGGCCAAGGCCAAGGCCGAGGGCTGGACTGCCGCCAAGGGCGGGTTCCTCAGGCCACGTGGCCTCGTCGTTGATCCCTCGCGAGATGTCCGCGATGCCATCGACCGACTCAAGGCGGTCCGCGAAGCCGTCGGACCCGACTTCCGGATCCTCATCGACCTGCACGGATTCCCGACACCGCCGATGGCCGTCGAGTTCTGTGCCCGGGCCGAACCGTTTCGGCCGTACTTCGTCGAAGAAGCGACCCAGATCGAGGACATCGAGGAACTGGCCCACCTCAGGCAAAAGACTCGAGTTCCACTGGCGACCGGCGAACGGCTGTTCACCAAGTACGGGTTCGCTCCGATCTGTGCCCGGCACCTGGTCGACTACGTTCAACCCGATGTCGTCCACTGCGGCGGGATCCTCGAACTCAAGAAGATCGCGACGATCGCCGAGGCGTTCCGGATCCAATTGGCACCCCACAACCCGCAAAGCAGTGTCAGCACACTCGCCTCGCTCCACGTCGATACCACCGCACCCAACTTCGCGATCCAGGAAATCAGCCGGCCGCCCAACCAGTTCTTCCAGGACCTCTTCCGAGGTGCCGGCCCGGTGTTCAAGGATGGCTACGCATTGATCCCCGATCAGCCCGGACTCGGCGCCACGCTCGACGAAAAAGTCGCCGCCAAACGACCCTACGTGCCCGCCAACCGGCTCAGGATGAGGTTCGCCGATGGGGCTGTGACCGATCATTAACGACAACCCACCCGATCCAGCCGCGATCCACCCGCACTTCACTCTCAACCCCAGGGCCCTCTCATGAGCCTTCGCTACCACGCCGTGGGGACCATCGCCGTTGCCCTGCTGCTGTTCATCTGGGGGTTCCTGGTCCACTCGGTGCTGCACCATTCTCTCGAGTCGATCACCGTGCTCGAAGAGCCGGGCGAGTCGAAACTGGTCGCGCTGATCGACGAAATCGCTCAGACCCCGGGGACCTACTTCAGCAAGTACGGCATCTTCCTTTCCCACGACATGACCGCCGACCCGGCCGGATCCACCATCAGCAACACCAGCGGGAAACTCGACAAGTCCAGCGAAGAAGCAATGGGCAGCTTCCTGATCAGGCAGCTCGTCATCGACCTGGTCATCGCCGCCTTCCTCTCGTGCATCGTCCTGAAGATCAAGGCCCCGGGTACCCTCCGCAAAGCCTGCTGCCTGGGCTTCATCGGCCTGACCGCCGGCATCGCCGCCTTCGTGCCTCAATGAAGCTGGTTCGGGTTCGGAGGACTGCTGACCTCACTCAGCGTGCTCGACCTCGCCGGTGGCTGGTTCCTGGGCGGAATCGTCCTGGCCTGGCTCGCCGACCGCTGGGTGGTCGCCCCCACCGAGTAGATGCAGTAGGATGCCCAGACCCGACTCAGCGACCCAAACGAGTGAAAACAGACGAGGAGATCTCGACATGACCTCGAACGTCAATCGACGCAGGTTCCTGGCCAACACCGCAGCCACCGCAGCCACCGCAGCCACCGCCGTAGCAGCCACCTCAACCGCCCGCACAGCCACCGCAGCCAGCGACAAGGTGGTGGTCGGCGTGATGGGTCTCAGCCGCGGCCGCAGCCTCTCGGTCTCCTTCGCCGGTCGACCCAACGTCGAGGTCAAGTACGTCTGCGATGTCGACAGCGCCCGTGCGGCTGCCTGTGCCGAGCTTGTCGCGGGCACCGGTGCCAAGCCGCCCACGCCGATCGGCGACTTCCGCAAGATTCTCGACGACAAGTCGGTCGATGCCCTGGTCATCGCCGCGCCCAATCACTGGCATGCCCCGGCCACGATCATGGCCGTCAACGCCGGTAAGCACGCCTACTGCGAAAAGCCCTGCTCGCACAACCCGCAGGAAGGTGAGTGGATGGTCGAGGCGGCTCACAAGAACAAGCGCGCCGTGCAGGTCGGCACCCAGCGCCGCAGCGGGCCTCAGACCATCGAAGCCATGCAGAAACTCCACGAGGGCGTCATCGGTCGGGTCTACCTGGTGCGAGCCTATTACAGCAGTGCTCGAGGCTCACTGGGTCACGGCAAACCCGCCTCCGTCCCCAAGAACCTCAACTACGACCTCTGGCAAGGCCCCGCACCTCGCACCCCCTACCTCGACAACCGCGTCCACTACAACTGGCACTGGTTCTGGCACTGGGGCAACGGCGAGCTGGGCAACAACGGCGTCCATACGCTGGACCTGTGCCGCTGGGGACTGGGAGTCGACTTCCCGATCCGAGTCAACTCAAGCGGCGGCCGCTACCACTGGAACGACGACCAGCAGACGCCCGACACACACCAGGTCTCCTTCGAATTCCCCGGCAACCGGGCCATCACCTGGCAGGGCCTCAGCTGCAACCGGCACCGCAGCAACTTCGTCACCTTCTACGGCGACAAGGGAAGTCTCGAACTCGACAGCGACGGCGGACACACCGTCTACAACGGCGCCGACAAGGTCGTCGACAAGGTTGCCGGCAAGAGCCGGGGCGACATCGAACACATCGACAACTTCACCGCCGCCATCCGCAACGACACTCCGCAGAAACTCAACTGCGAGGTGGCCGAAGGTCACAAGAGCACGCTGCTTTGTCACCTCGGCAACATCGCCCAGCGGACCGGACAGGCGATCACCTGCCGATCCGCCGATGGACACATCGTCGGCAACGCCCGGGCCTCGAAGCTCTGGGAACGAGACTACCAGGACGGCTGGAAGCCGGTCGTCTAGCGGCCCGTTGAAAAACACAAGTTTGGGGATGGGACGGGGTCTGATCCGCCTTCGGCGGACCCACAGAAAGTCCCGCTCCACCCAGAACGGCACGCAGGCGGGGCCTGACCCCGTTTCAACCAGCACTCGTTGCAACTCGAAGAGGGGTCAGGCCCCGCCTGTGAAACGCGACAGGTGGAGCAAACCCCGTTGTGGGCGGCGTCTGACCCCAGGGTCCGAGTTCTTCAACAGGCTGCTAGTTGGTCGTCTAGAAGTCCGGACGCGGCGGGGGGCCGGGTCGTACCTTAAAACCCCCATCAGCCGGTCGGTCGTCCGGCCGTGAGTCATCCAGATCCTCACCGATCGGTCGGTCCGGGCGAGGCCGCTGGGGCCGATCACCATCACCGGGCTCATTCGGCTCGGGTCGAGGCCGTGGCCGCAGCACGATGTGCAGAGCCCGGTGCAGCAACCGCTTCTCGGCGGGGCCCAGCTTGCCGTCGCCGTTGAAATCGAACAGGCCCAGGATCCGACCCAGTCGAGGCGGAGCCGAGGCGATCTCGATATCCTCGCCGCGGTGTCGTTTCAAGAAGCCCAGCAGCACTCGGCGGGCATGACATCGTTCGGGAGGATCGAGGTGGCGGTTGTGGTTGCGGTCAAAGGCCGCCAGCAACAGAGCCCGCAGTTGACGCAGCAACTCGGGAGTCAGACGCGGCGGGTGAGGCCGATTCGGACCGTCCGAGCCATCCTCGTCTGCGTCTCCCTCACCGGGAGGCTTGGGCCTGGGCTTCTCTGGTTTGTCCGCGCCCCCTTCGCCGTCGCCCGGCGGACGAGGAGGATGAGGTCGCTGAACAGGTCGTGCGGCATGCCGCATGGCATGGGCCAGGCGCTGCTGCTCAATCGGACCCAGCACACCGTCGCGGTTGCGGTCGAACATGGCAAAAATCGGGCGCAGCCCAGCAGGCAGCTCCGAGATGTTGATCGGACGACCATGATTCCGCGACAAGACTCTCAGGACCGTCCGCAACGCCTGGTGAGACTCGCGGTGATCGAGCCGGCCGTTGCCGTTCTCGTCGAATCGATGCAGCAGACGGTGCCTGAGCTGCCTGACGACAGTCGGCGGAGGACTGTGTCCGTCCCCGTTGCCGCCGCCCTGGGCAAAGGCCAAAGATCCACCCACGCCCGGGAACAAAATCACAGCAGCCGCCAGCATCCACAGTGAGACCGTCTTCATCAGCTCACTCTCTTTGCAGGGCTGGTCCTTAGCCCACGGAAAGACATCGAACGGGTTGAACATCACGCTTGGACACCAAAACGGCATCCCAAGTCAATTCGACAGCGACTCCCTGCACCTGTCAAGGTCCAAAGATCTCGCACCCTGGCAAGGCCTTCTTCAGCTCCTCACTTCCCTTCTCGGTTATCCGGGTTCGCTCGATCCAGAGCCGTTTCAGAGATTTCAACGTCGAAATCGCCGCGATGCCGCGGTCGCTGATCACCGTGTCACGGATCGCCAGCGATTCCAGGTTCTCAACCGTACCCAGCACCCTCAGATCAGCGTTCACGATCCAGGTCTCCGAGAGGTTCAGATAACGCAGGGAGGTGAACTTGGGCAGTGCGGCGGTCAAGCCGTCGGCCGAGATCGAGAGCCCGGCCAGGTCCAGGCTCTCGAGCTTCTCCAGGCCCTTCAGACGCGACAGGCCGCGATCGGAAAAGTCGGTGTCGGCCAGAGACAACTCGGTCAGGTCGACCAGTCGCGAGAGATTGACGCTGGCGTGGTCGGTGATCGAGGTGCTCGAGAGGTCCAGCACGCGTAAGGACGCGGAGGTCTCCAGCGGACCCAGGCCGGCGTCGGTCACGCCGACTCCGTTGAGCACCAGTCGCGTGAGTCCCTCGAGAGCCGAGAGTCGGGCCAGGCCGACGTCGGTCAGGTCCGCGTCGGTGACCGTCACCGACAGGCCCTGTGACTTCGATCCCTCAACCTCGGCCACCTGGCGAACCGCCGCGTCCAAGGTGACCGGTTTCTTCTCGGTTCCCGCCGCCAACGCCGCCAACAACGGATCGACCGAAGAGACCACCACGCACTCGGTATGCTCCGCTGCCCACTTCGCCATCGCCTCCGGCGGCAACGTTGTGCGGAGAAGATCGAGCCGCTTGAGTTGCCCGAATCTTCCGACAGCGGTCAACGTGGCGAGATCGACGGCACAGCCGGCAAGGTCCAGACGGGTGAGTTGAGGCAACTTCGCCAGTGGCAACAGGCCCGTGGCTGTGACCGCCGTGTCCGAAAGCCGCAAGATCCGCAAGGACCGACACGCAGCCAAACTGCCGATCCCCGGATCACCCACACCCGTACCCCCCACCGACAGAGCCTGCAACCTGGACAAACGG
Source organism: Planctomycetota bacterium (assembly GCA_963578885.1). Lineage (GTDB taxonomy): Bacteria > Planctomycetota > Planctomycetia > Planctomycetales > Planctomycetaceae > UBA8437. The sequence goes on along the minus strand of CAUZEQ010000047.1, from coordinate 2,529 downwards.
GTCACGTGGTCCGAGAGACCCGCGTCGGTGATCGGACAACCCGTCAGATCCAACAACTCGAGGTTCGACAAGCTCGCCACAAATGCCAGTTGCTTGTCGCCAATCGGTGTCCCCGCCAGGCTCAGTCGCTTCAACGCCACACGACCCGGAGTGGCGATGGGAGCCAGGTTCTTGATATCGGTGTGGTCCAGGGTCAGCTCGCGGAGTTCCACCCAGGCGGCGATCAGGTCTCCGGTCACCTCGTCCAGCGGGTTGCCGGTCAGGTCCAGTACCTGCAGTCCGCCCATGTTGTGCAAGTGCACAAGTCCGGGACCATGGATCCCCGCACGCCGTAAACCCAGGGTCTCGAGCTCGACCAGGCTCGCGATGTGTTCCAGGCCCGCGTCTCCAGGCCGTACACCCTCCAGCTGAAGGTGCTTCAGACCCCGCAGCCCCTCCAGCGGAATCAACTCCAGGGGTCCCGCGCGTCGATCCAGAGCCAACAGCCCCGGCGACAGGTGACCTCCGGGAAAACTCATCGTCACTCGAGGCATCGCCGCCCACAGCGACAGGGCGCCCGAGACCGTCGTGCGGGTGCCCACCAGGTGCAACTGCTTCAACGCCCTCAGGGGACGCAAGGTCTCCAGGCCCGGGTCGCTGATCGCCGTCTTGCCCAACCACAACTCCTCGAGTTGAGTCATCGCTGTGAGGTGCTTCAGCCCCGCATCGGTCACCATCGTCCCGTCGAGACTCAAGCGCTTCAACGAAGTGAAACGACGCAACATCGCCATCCCGATATCCGAAAAACTCGGGTCGAAGATGTTCAGCGAGACCACCTGGCCCGCCTTGTCCCGGGTCACCCGGGCGATGCGAGGCAGAGCCTGCTCCATCCGGGCACCGGTGTCCTCCAGCGCCTGCACCAACGCGTCCAGGTCAACGCGGACCTCCGAGGGACTCAGAGCCGCGACCAGCGTCTGCCGGGCCGCGACGCTCAGACCCGTCTCGGTCACGTCCAGCACCTTCAATTGCTTCATCGAAACCAGCTGACCCAGGGCCCGGTCGTCGATCGATGTCTCGGAGAGGTACAGCGAGGTGAGTTTCCCGAGACCGACCAGTTGTTTGAGTCCCTCGGAGGTGACCGCCGTGCCGGTCAGGCCCAGGACCTCGATCGTCGTCCGCGTCGAAACCACCGACAGCGACTTGTCACCCACCGACGTCTCGTCCAGCCACAACTGCTTCAGGCCCGGCAGCCGACGCAGATGCTCGACCGCGGCGTCGTCGATCGAGGTGCTCGAGAGGTTCAGGGACTCGAGACTGCGGGGCAGAGCGGCCAGCCCGGCCCCGGTCACCTGGGTCGCCTCCAGCGACAACTCCTTCAGAGACCGCATCCGGACCAGGGTCGGGGCGATGGCGTCGGAGGTGGTGGGAGGCAGATCGAGAGCTTCCAGGCCCGCCATCCGGCCCAACTCGGCCAACTCGGCATCGCCCAGGCGACACTCCGAGACGTCCAGTCGCCGCACCTCCCGCATCGATGCCACGGCCCGCAAGTCGTCGGCGGTGGCGTATTCGTTGAGAGTCACCTCGCCGGGCATCCAACTCCCCGCGCGGAAGTCGACCCTCAGCTGAGGAAAACGCCGGATCACGGTCACCACCTTCAGCAAGGGCGCCTCGGTGGCAGTCACGTCGATCTCGTGCAACCCGCCCGCGTCGGCCAGCGTCGACAGCAACGTCGTGTCCAAAACCACTCCCGCCGCCACATTCGCCCGCTTGCGACCCTGCCGTGTCACCACCTCGATAGCCTCGCCCGGCGGCGGAGCCACGATGGCCGGCTTCGGCGCGACCTTGGGGACCGCGGTCGGGGCCGGCGGCGAAGGGGCCGGGGTGACCGGTGGCGGACCCGGGTCGTCAACCAACGGTGGAGGACCTGGCTCGGTATCCACCGGCGGAGGTCCCGGATCGGTGCCCACCGGTGGAGGACCTGGCTCGGTATCCACCGGCGGAGGTCCCGGATCGGTGCCCACCGGCGGAGGACCCGGATCGGGACTTCCGCCACCACCGCCGCCGGCAACCGGCGTCGTGACCGCAGTCGTGTCGTCACCGCAACCTGAAACACCGGCGACCGCCGTGGCAATCACCAGCAACAGAATGCACCTCGAAGCGGGCCACCAGTGACACATGTCAAACCCCTCGCATCGGAAACAGCCGCCGAAGCGACGAAATCCCATCGCAACCCCGAGACCGGTCAGCTTACCAAGGCTCGAGAGCCCAAGATACCACCGGAACGGCCCTGAGCGACACGTCCTTTGCCGATACCAAACCCTCGTGTCCGGGACACAGAATCTGGCATACTAGCCTCATGCCCTTCATGCCCTTCATGCCCTTCATGCCCTTCATGACAAGTACCTCCCGCTGTCAACTGGCTGCCGTCCTGCTGCTGGCCTTCTTCTGCGGGTCGGTTCCGGTCGACGCGGCCGACAAGCCCGCGGAACCCGAGACGACTCACTGGTCCTTCCAGCGGCCCCGACCCCCGACACCGCCGGACCCGAAACG
>CAUZEQ010000046.1:0-22606 GCA_963578885.1 Planctomycetota bacterium | reverse complement strand
CGCGAGGAGACGTCGCGCAAAAAATGCCGCCTTGGCGTCCGTGGCGAGCGGAATGCTCGAATCGACATACAACGCATACCACGGATCGGGATCCCGAGGATCATGCTGCGTGTCGCTGAGACTCTGAATCGCCTGCGATCGGCCCATCGTCAGAAATTCCCCAGTTCTTCCAGCTGCAACCGGTACAGACGCGCCGTGACCTTGGCGGTCTTGATCACCTCGTCGACCACCTTTTGTGTCAGTATCCCCGCTTGAACCGCCTGGTCCAATCGCTCGAAGTGAATGTCGTCGCTTTCGGAATGGTACATCAGGAACGAGACCTGGTTCTCGTCGAGTTCGAGCTGGTCCCGGATCATCCTGGCCCAGCGGCTGGCCACGCGTCGGCCCAGGCCCTCGATGATGAACATCGCACCAATCAGGTCAAAGGGATTCTCGCGGCTGGCTCGGCGGGGCTCTGGGTCAGTGACGATGTGTGTGAGGAATGTCGAGACCGGGCGACAACAACTCGAATATCACACGCTCATTCGAGTCGTCTCACGCCGTTTCTTTCAGGATTCAGTCCCGGATGCAACCCGTGCCGGCCTCTGGACATCATAATCGGGATCGAACCGCAACACGGTACTTGCCGTCGGGCAGTCGCCTGGGAAAGCGGTAGCTGGGGTCGCTCAGCAACACCATCATCAGCGATGCAGCAACAGCTGTCATACAGGATCACCCGGGTCCGGTCGCGGCTCGCTCGACCCTCGCATCGACATCGACCATGATGGGGCTATCGCGATTCTACACGTTCTACTCAAAAACCTCGATTCTCTCTCCATCGGCAGGAACTCATGGTCGACCCCCAAGTCCTGGAAGAACTCAACAAGTACGACACGCCCTCGATCACCAATGTCGTGGCGACCTATCCCGATCACCCGCTGTGCCTGGGCCTGTACAACCCCTGGAGCGAGAACTGGTACACCGACCAGACGATCCACTGCATGTACCCCGAGCTGGGTGCGTTGTGCGGCTACGCGGTGACCTGTGTCTACGGGTTGCCCGATCCCACCTTCAAGCGGTTGACGTTCATGGAGATCGTCGACGCGCTGGACGCTTCACCCAAGCCGACCATCCTGGCACTCGAGCAGAAGTTTCCTCCCGAAATCGCCGGCAAGGTCGGGCTGGCCGGTGGCAACATGACCGCCGCGATGCAGGCCCTGGGCTGCGTCGGGTGCATCTCCAACGGACCCTCACGCGACATCGACGAGATCCGACCGATGGCGTTCCAGTACCACATCAGCGGCATCACTCCCGGCCACGGTGCCCAGGCCGTGCACTCGGTCAGCGCACCGGTGCACATCGCCGGGATGGACGTCGCGCCCGGTGAGATCATCCACATGGACGAGAACGGGGCGTGCAAGTTCCCCGCCGAGTGTGCCGAGCAAGTGCTCGAAAACGTGATCAAGTTGCTCGAAGAAGAAGGCGATCGGATCGGGCAATTGCAGAAGGCCTCCTCGGCAGCCGAGGTCCGGGCGATCTTCGGGGGCGAGGGGTACGCCTCGACGGGTGAGGACGACGAGTAGCCCGGCGGCGGCTTTGCAGTTGCCGAAATTGGCGGGAACTTGCAACATGTCGCACGGCGGTTGACGATAGTCTCAACAGTATGACAGCTGACAGACGACGGGAACCTGAGTTGAATCACCCACAAGCGACTCGCCGTGACGTGCTGCAGGTTGGCTACTCGGGCCTGCTGGGCCTGGGGCTCTCGCAGGCTCTCGCGGGCCGCTCGCCGTCGGCAAACGCCGCCCCACTCCAACCCTCAGCTGCCCGCAAGCCCAAGCAGGTGGTGATCGTCTTCCTGACCGGAGCGGCCAGCCACCATGACACCTTTGACATGAAGCCCGATGCCACCGCGGCGATCCGGGGCGACTTCAAGTCGATCGCGACCAGGATCCCCGGCTACGGCATCACCGAACACCTGCCCTTGCTGGCCGCCCGCGCCGACAAGTACTCGGTCATCCGCACGTTGTCTCACAAGGACAACAACCACCTGATGTCGACACACCACGTGTTGACCGGTGAAAGGCAACCCGGCGGTTTCTTCGACAAGGTGGCCTCGCGAGACGACTGGCCCGACTACGCGGCCGGTTGTGCCTTCCTGCGTCCCCGCAACGACGGAATCCCCACCGGCGTCAACCTGCCCACCTTCCTGATGCAGGGGCCGCTGACCTGGCCCGGTCAGCACGGCGGGTTCCTGGGCCCGAAGTACGATCCCTGGCAGATCACCGGCGACCCGAACGACAAGTCGTTCAAGGTCGACGCACTCACGCTCCGCGATGGCCTGAGTGTTTCCAGGCTCAAGGATCGGCAATCGCTGCTGGGTGAACTCAACCGGCAGCAACGCCGGCTCGAAGCCGATGCCCAGGCACGCAGGATGAGCGACGACCAGAACCTCGCCTTCTCGATCCTTACCTCCAGCGATCTGGCCCGTGCCTTCGAGTTACATCGCGAGGACGCCAAGACGCGAGACCGCTACGGTCGCAACACGACCGGGCAGTCGCTGCTGCTGGGACGACGGTTGCTGGAGGTGGGTGTGCCGGTCGTGCAGTGCAACATCGGCCGGGTGCAGAACTGGGATAACCACAGCAACATCTTCCCCACGCTCAAGGACCGCCTGCTGCCGCCGTTGGACCGGGGCGTCGCCGCACTGCTGGATGACCTCTACGATTCGGGTCGAATCGACGAGACGCTGGTGATGATGCTCGGCGAATTCGGCCGCACGCCCAAGATCAACGACAAGAAGGGCCGCGACCACTGGGGCCCCTGCTTCTTTGCCGTTTTTGCCGGAGCCGGGGTGCTGCCCGGGCAGGTGATCGGCAAGTCGGATGAAATCGGAGCCTACCCCGTCACGAGGGCGTTCTCGCCTAACGACGTCGGAGCCACCGTCTACAGCCTGCTGGGCATCGACCCGCACTCGGCCGTCCGCGATCGGCTCAACCGACCCGTGCATCTGAACACCGGCGAAGTGATCGAGTCGCTGTTCACCGGGGCCGCGGTCTAGGCCGCCTGCGGCGGGTTGAAGAACTCGAATCCTGGGGTCTGATCCGCCTGCGGCGGACCCACAACGGGGTTTGCTCCACCTGTCGCGTTTCACAGGCGGGGCCTGACCCCTTCTTCGAGTTGCAACGCGTGCTGGTTGAAAAGGGTTCAGGCCCCGCCTGCGTGCCGTTCTGGGTGGAGCGGCACTTTCTGTGGGCGGCGTCTGACCCCGTCGGGTCCCCGAACTTGTGTTCTTCAACCCGCCGCGGGCGGGCCAGGCCCACAGCCGAATGCGTCGGAATTCGGAACTGCCGCCTGATGTTGGCGATTCGCCGACTCGGATCGCCCTGCAGCAAATCTCGAGGTTTCTTGGAAAACTCAGGATCCAGATGATCTTCAGAGAGGTTCTTGCGCCCCGGTCCTCACGAAGCGGCCCGCCGCCGTTCTCGCCACACCGGGACACTCGAAATGGCGTACACCGACGCCGATGTCAGCGTGATCCCCGCGACAATCACAAACAGCACGCCGTATCCCATCCTGTGAGCCACCTCGCCGAGCAGCTGGGCTCCGCCGATCGATCCCAGGTCCAACGCGACCATCGACAGCCCACTTCCGGCACCTCGGACATTCGGCGGGAACTTGTCCAGGAACAGCGAGGTGCAGGTGTGGTACATCAGCGAGTGGCCCGCGCCGCACAATAGCGCCGGCACCACGATCAGTATCGCGTGCTCGGGGTCGACCAGCAGGAAGCTGAGCATCCCCAGCGACATGAACACCGCCCCCAGCAGCAACACCTTGCGGCGGCCGAGTCGATCGGGAGTCCGCCGGAAGACGACCCGCAGCGTGAAGCCCAGGCCGGCGTAGCATATGAAGAACAGGCTGACTTTCGAGAAGCCCGTGCCGGCCAGCCTGGTGTCGTCGACAAACTTGGTCAGGAACACAAACGGCACGGTGACGCACAGTCCGAACGTCATCTGCATCAGGACCACCATGCCCGGCCAGTGACGACGCGAGGTCTTGAGGAATTCGATCAACCGGACCGAGCCCTTGCCCGGCTCGCTCGCGGCAGGTCGGACCAGCATCAGCAGCAACACCGGCACCAACAACACCGCGACGCCTCCCACGAACAGTGTTTCGAACTCGGCACGAGTCCGATCAGCACTCAGAACCAGCTCGCCCAGCATCGGCCCGAACACGATCCCCAGGAAGGCCGCGGCTCCCAGGGTCCCGATCGCTTCGGCCTTGCGGGTCGAAGGAGCCAGGTGAGTCACATAGGTCAGGCTGCTCGAAAAGATCACTGCCGAGCCGACGACCAGCAGGGCGCGGCAGAGGTAGATGCCGGGGCCGAGGTCGTGGATCCAGAGATTCGCGAGTGAACCGATGGCGAAGATCGCGTAACCGGTCAGCCAGATCATCCGCGCCCCGAATCGATCGACCCACTGGCCGATCCACGGCCGCAGCAGTAGTCCGGCGATCCCTGCGGTGCCGGTGATCCAGCCCGCCGCATCAACCTTGCCCCCGTGAAAAGCGATCCAACGCGGGTAGTGCGCCAGGATCGCCATGTTGACCAGCGAAAAACCCACCTGGCTCAGGCAGGCGAAGCTGAAATTGCGATCGTAAAGTCGGTCAGCCGACACACACACGTCCCATGGCAAGCGGCAAACCGCAGATTGTTGCAGCCTCACCACATGGTTGGCGAGCCAACCACGACTTATCATGAGCCGTAACACGATCCGCAACGAAGCTGCCCCGCCGGAATCTCACATGCGCATCATCGATTGCCACGCTCACATCTACTCGCCCGACGAGAAGAAGTACCCGCCGGTGGCCAAGCCGCTGCGAGTCCCCGGCGGCAAGGGCTCGATCAACGACCTCCGCCAGATCAGCCGGGCCCAGGGCGTCTCGGCCGTGCGAGCCGTCCAGACCGTCTCGTTCTACGGCTACGACAACCGCTACCTCTGCGACGCCACCCGGGCACACCCCGACTGGGTCTCCGGCGTCTGTACACTCGAACCCGACGACCCCCACAGCCCCGGTTTGCTCGAACAGCACATCAAGCAGTTTGGTGTCCGGACCCTCCGCAGCACCGCGGGGAACAAGCGACGGACGTTTGATCACGACGGTGTGAGGGAACTCTGGAAGACGTGCGAGAAGCTGGGGGCGACCGTCGACATCTTCCTGATGCACCCCGATCTCGTGCCGTCGGCCGAGAAGCTGTTGCGCGAGTTCCCGAAACTGACGGTCGCCTTCTGCCATTGCATGGACATCAAACCCGGACCGCTCTACGAGCGATCTCTCGCCGAGGTGCTGAGACTCTCGAAGTACAAGAACCTCTACGCCAAGGTCGACTTCATCAGCACCGGCACAGAAATTGGGTTCCCCGGCACCGACCTGCACGCCGCGGCACTGAAGATCATCGACACCTACGGCTCGGAACGCTGCGTCTGGGGCAGCAACTTCCCCAACGTGCTGTGGACTCCGAAACTGACCTACGGCCAGCACCTGAAGATCTTCACCAAGGTGTTGCCGCTCTCGAAAAAAGACCGCCGCAACGTGCTGGGCGAAACGGCTCGAAAACTGTGGTTTCCGAAACTGAAGAAGTGAGAATCGAACCGGGATATACGTAGGGACAGGGGACTGGCTCACTTGTCCTCGGTCCGCCTGTGGCGGAGCGTGGGCGAGGGTGCCTGTCCCGGTTCTGGCGGCCCACTTGTGACATGGGGACAGGCACCCCGCCTTCGGCGGGCGAGCCAGTCCCCGGTGTTGCTGTCGGTCAGAGAGGATGAGCGGAGATGAGCGAAGGACTGATTCGAATCGGAGTGACCGGCTCGGGGTTCATGGGGCGAACTCATGTCGAGGCGGCACGGCGGGCACCGGGTGCAGAGATCGTGGCGGTGGCCGGAGGCCGGCGGGCACCGGGGCTGGCCGAGGATTACGGGATCGATTGTGTGGAGACGGTCGAGGAACTGATCGGTCGGGACGACATCGACGCGATCATCAGCAGTACGCCTCACCACTGCCACGTCGACGAAACGCTGCTGGCGGCCCAATCCGGCAAGCACGTGCTGGTCGAAAAGCCGATGGCCACGTCGCTCGAGGACTGCGACCGGATGATCGAGGCCACCGCCGGGGCGGGGCTGGTGCTGGCGACGGGTTATCACCAGCGGTTCCGAGAATCGAACCGCACGGTCCGCGACCTGGTCGCCTCGGGAGCCATCGGCACCGTCCGCTGTGTGCAGATGGCGGCACTGTTCGACATCGAGGCGTTGCGTTCCGACGAGGGTTTTGGAGGCGACTGGGGCTGGTGGAAGGACCCCCGCAGCCGCGCCCACATCCTCAACAGCGGACCTCACAACATCGACCTCTGCCGCTGGTGGCTCGGCGATGACATCGTCTCGGTTGTCGCCCACTGCGGGACGTTTCGCGAGGAGAACCCGAACGAGAATACGACGATGGCGATGTGGGGGTTCGCCCGAGGCGCCATGGCCAGCTTCTGGTCCTCCAGTGTCTGCCCCTCGCCAGGCTTCGACGGCGAGGACTTCCGGTTCCGGTTGATGGGTGACGAGGGCATCATCGACGCTCAGCCGTTCGGCAAGATCCGGGTCGGCCGGGGAGGCGAGTGGGAACTGGCCTACGAGCAGCCTCATGTGCCGCTCGATGATGCCGACGCCGCGTTTGTTTCCGACGGACGGATGCAGGCCTACGCCGACCAGGTGCAGGCATTCGTCGACCGGATCAACGGCAAGGAATCCGGCTGCGGTACCGAAGCCGACGGCCGCGCCGCGGTCGCAGCGATCGTCGGGATGCTCGATTCGTCCGAAACCGGGACCGTGGTCAGGTTGGGCTAGGGACTGGGTCACTCGCCAGCGGTCCGCCCGTGGCGGACCGCTGGCGAGTGTGCCTGTCCCGGCTTGGGACTGGGTGGCTGTTGGCTTTCGGGACAGGCACCGGCGCCCCGCCCGGGGCAGGGCTCTGGAGCCAGTCCCTGCACTACCTCGCCAACAACTCGACCGTGTCGGCCACCAGGTGCCAGTAGACCACGTCCTCGGCAAACGACGAGGTCTCAAGCGCCGGCACCGGGAAGCCGGGGATCTTCAGCACGGCGTTGTACTGGGCGAACCTGAGGTCGATGTAGATCCGGTTCTCGCCCTGGGGCAACTGGTCGAACGATGTCGGGTGGTACAACTCACCCACCTCCCCGTACAGGGCCGGCTTCGGAGGCGCCCGGTCGACCAGTGTGAAGCAGAGAATCTGGCGAGCCTTGCCGGTGTCCACGGTCCGAGCCAATCGTCGCGGGTACCAGTTGTACCCGACAAACAGCGCGACATCGTCGGGTTGGATCAGGGCATCCAGTTGAGGGTAGTAGGCGTTGCCTTCGCTGAAGACCTTGAACAGCCCCGGGTCACCCGGCAGGTTCTCGGGATCGAGCCCGTGGATCAGCAGTGCGTAAGTGGTCCGTTTATTTCGAGCCGCCTCGGCCAGCCAACCGGCGGCCTTGCGGAACTTGTGGCGTTGTCCGTCGAGGATGCGGCCGACGATCTCGTCGATGTGAGCGAGGTAGGTCTTGCCGAGTTGTCCTTCGGCGACGGGGCTGACGTTGAAGGCGGGGACGAACTTGTAGGTGTTCAACAGTGGCTGGTTGAAGACCTGGGGACTCTCGTAGGTCACCGAGAGCAGGATTCCCGGCATCTTGCCGCGACGCAGAAACGCACCGATCAACTCGGCCTCGAACGCCCACAGGTAGAGCCGGTTGGCGATGCTGCGGCCCGAGCAGACTTTGTCCTTCCAGCCCTCGATCGCCAGTACTCCACCGTCGGGGACGGTGTGAGTGATCGACATCAGGTTGTCGTTGGCCCCGACTTCACCTCTCAGCCGAGCCGCCGCGGTGGCCGAACCGAAGAAGATGACCAGGGCGTTTTCCTTCAGCAGCTGGCGAGCCAATGGCACCGCGTGCTTCTGTTCTTCGGTCTCGTTTTCAAAGCCCAACAGCACCACATCCCGGGCCGTGGCCTTCTTGACGGTGAAGTGCTCGACGAAGCCCTTGGTGCGGTAGTAGGGCACCTTGTCCTCGGGCGAGTCGAGTTTCTTGAATCCGGCGGCCGAGCCCTCGGGAGTGTACTGCCTCGAGAAGGCGATCCCTCCGGCTCGCCAGACCGGTTCCAGCGAGAAGCTCTGGTCGCCGGCCGAGAGCAGGTTGCCGTCGAGGTGCACGATGCGGTCGGCGGCCCGGTTGGCGGCTCGAGTGATCCCCGCCATCCGCGTCCCCGCAGTCGCGATCTCCTCCAGCACGAAGTTGACGAATCGGTCGCCGGCCTGCTCGACTTCGACCGGCCCCGTGTTCCGCGGCTTGGCCGCAGGCATCACGCAGCGGAAGCCGGTGTAGAGGTTCAGGTTATCAGCCGCGGCGCCCTGGCGATCGGCGCTGCGCAGATGCAGCGCAACATTGGCCCACGATCCGCCGCGGCGGGACCGCAGAGTCGACTTCGTCGGCAGAGTGTCACTCTGGTAGGGCAGCTGGTAATCCAGGCACCACTCCCAGGCGTTGCCGGCCATGTCGTCGATGCCGAAGGGACTCCGCGACTTCTTGAAAGACCCGACTCGGGTCGTCAGCGGGTAGTCCGCCTCCTGATCGCCCTTGTACCACTCGTTCCACGTCTCGGCAGTGACCAGGTCGCGGCCGGCGTGGTACGACGAGTTGTTGCAGAGCTTGCGGTCCCAGTTGTTGCCCCACGGGAAGGCGGGGCTGGGTTGGAGTTTTCCGTCGGCGGACTTCTTGCCCGCTCCTCGAGCGGCGTACTCCCATTGCGCTTCACTGGGAAGGCTGGTGCCGGCCCACTTGCAGTAGGCCACCGCGTCGTTCCAGTTGACCTCGACCACCGGGTGATTCCGCTTCCCCTTCGGAGAATCAGGGCCCTTCCAATGAGGTGGCGTGCGGTGGCCGGTGGCGGCGGTGAACTTGTGGTACTGCGAATTGGTCACCTCGTAACGGTACATGTAGAACGCATCGATCGACCTCGCGTGACGAGGAGACTCGTCCTTCGTGTGAGTCTTCCACGCCACCGGCAAACCGGTCTCGACGAACTGCGGATCGACCTCCGCTGCCGTGGATCCCATCAGGAATCGACCGGCCGGGACCAGCACCATCTTGGCACCGTCCCGCTTGTTTTTCCGAGTCTTCTCGAGATTCACCTCACCGATCGCCTGCGACCACGACACGGTGACCAGGAGCACGGTGAGAAGCGTGGGCGTCTTGACGAGATGGGGCATCGGGAGCCTCGACGGTGGAGTGAGTGAGTAGAGAGTTGAGAGTGGAGAGTTGAGAGTGGAGAGTTGAGAGTGGAGAGTTGAGAGTTGAGTGAAGCGATGCGATCGTATCACGCTGTTTCCCGATCAAACAACTTACCGGCCATTTGGTGTGTCGGTTGTCCCAGAGCCAAAGGACTCCAGTGACCCGTTCTCGCCCGCCCGCCCGCTGGGATCGATCGCTGTTGCCCGAGGCGGACTTCGAGTTCGTGGTCCTGGCCGACACGCACTACATGCTCGAACCCGGCGAGGGCCCGGTCGAATTCTCATCACGTCGGTTGCAGTCCGAGCGTGCCGACGGGGCCTGGCAACTGGCGGCGTCGCTGGGGTGCCTGGATGTCTTCCACCTGGGTGACCTGGTCCAGGAGTTTCCCGGCACCGAGAACTTTTCGTCGGCGATGACCGCCGCGATCGAGCAGTGTTCAAGTCACGGCCTGGAGCCTCGATTCGTTGCCGGCAACCACGACGTCGGCGACAAGCCCGACCCGACCATGCCGACCCGCCCGGTCACCGCCGAATCACTGGCCGATTTCCACCAGGCCCTGGGACCCTCGTGGTACTCACTCGACAGAGGACCGCTTCACGTCGTGGTGCTCAACTCGCAGATCATGAACAGCTCGCTGCCCGAGGCGGATGCACAGAGAGATTGGGCCGAAGGGGATCTCGAGAAACACTCCGACAGACGCCTGGTCGTGATGCTGCACCTGCCGCCGTATCTCGACCGACCCACCGAGCCGAGCCTGGGTCACTACGACACCATCGCCGATCCGGATCGCGGGTGGTTGCTCGAGTTGCTCAAGCGGCACGAGGTCGAGTTGCTGCTGGCCGCTCATGTGCACTGCAGTTTCTACGACCAGATCGGTTCGACCCGCTTCCGAATCCTCAACTCGACCTCCTTCACCCGACCCGGCTTCTGCCACATGTTCACTTCCGCTGTGCCACCGGACCAGGGACGCGACGATGCCCCCAAGCTGGGGCTGATGTTGGCGCGGGTGCGAGAGAAGCGGATCGACCTGCACTGGTTGCGGACCGAATCTCGGCCCGGCTCCGAACAGCCTTCGGGAACCGGTCCCGGTGATCCGCCTGCGGCGGGCTGGCAGAACGTCCTGACCGGGACGCCCTCCACCCTCCCCAACTCGAAGCTCGGCCTGGCACTGGCCTATCCCCTGGCCACGCGAACCGAGATTCCTCGGGCCTGGCCTTCGGTGATCAGGCAGTCGGTCCGCAACGACTATCCGCTGCTGGCATGCCTGGAACTGGGTGTACGAGCCGTCCGCGTGCCAGCCAACGACCTCGACGACCCGTTCCTGGCCAGCCGGATCGAGGTGCTGCGAAACGAACAGGTCGATGTGATCGCGGGCGTGTTGTGGGATGAGACCCTGGACCTGCCGGGTTTGATCGAGCGGCACGGGGGCCGGGTGGACGCATGGGAGTGGCAATTGGCCGGCACGCTGAACCCCAGCGAGTCGCAATCGGAAATGCTGGCACGGTTGCAGGTCGCCGGCGTGCCACAGGTCCTTTCGGGAGTGATACCCGGAGAAATCGTGCCGGGCAAACAGCACCCTCGAACCACAACCGGATTCTCGATCGACGCGCTGGCAGAACTCGACGCGCAACTCGCCCGGGCCGGAGTGGTCCTGGACCGAGTCGTCTGCCGACTCGAACCGGGCCCCGAGCTGGCCGACGGCTTGGCCGAGATGATCCGGGCCGAGCGTCTCGAGTCGATCCGCGGCGTGGATTGGCAGTTGCAGCTCGAGGGCATCGACGACCGCGATTCTGTGGAGTGGGCGGTGATGTGCTTGCTGGGGAGCGCTGCGGTGCCCGGGTCGCGACTGTTCATCGGCCCGCTGCTCGACATGGATCGGACGATGGATGTCCGACACGGTTTGCTCGATACACTCTGTAACCCCAGGCCCGTCTTCGACGCCCTGCGTTGCCTCAACACGGTCCTCTCGGCAACGGATCGGATTGGTGCTGGAGAGTCTCGACAGATCGAATGGACGGTTTCCGACTCGGCGGTTGTGGGTGAATCGGAGACGATTGCCGTGGTGATTCCTCGACTGCCACTGTCGGGCCAGGCGGTGTGCGGGCTGGTCGATGAGTGGAGTCGCCGGGCCCGGCGATTCCGGGCATACGACCTCATCGGATGCCGCGTGACAGAAAGCAGCCCCGACGAATTGGCGGCGAGTCTTGGAACCGAGTGGTCCGGGCCGCTGCTGATGGTGGCTGGCACGTAGCTGAATCGAGCTGAACTCTCACGAATTCAGCTACGCATCAGATCCCAGCAACGGCGGCATCGGCTCACCGGTGGCAACAAAACGCATCGAGATCGAGTTGACGCAGTGGCGAGTATCCTTGGCGGTCTGGCCCTCGCCGAGAAAGACGTGGCCGAGGTGACCTCCACAGCGTCGGCAGAGGATCTCGGTGCGACTGCCGTCGGCGTCGGACTCGCGAACCACCGCTCCGGAGATCTCGTCGTCAAAACTCGGCCACCCGCAGCGACTGTCGAACTTGTCGTCCGAGAGATAAAGCGGTGCGTGGCACTGTCGACACACGTACGTGCCGGAGTCCTTTAGATCGTCGTACTCGCCGGTGAACGGCTGCTCGGTCCCCTTGCGAAGGAGTACGAATTCCTCATCCGAGTTCAGCTCGTTCAGCGGCGGTGGTGTCGGAGCGGAGTCCATGGTGATCGTCTTCACGTTGATGGAAAGCAACTCAGCTACGGCTTCCGCCGGGGCCAATCAAGATGCCGGTGCAGGAACCGGTAGGTCCCCTGCCCGTTGATCGTATGCGGTCCGTCGAAGAACTCGAGTTCGGTGATCGCCGCGAGCCCCATTTTATCGTAATGACGAAGAAACCTCGCGTATTCACTCGCCACCCACTCCGGCGGTGCCCCGCCATCGAGCAGGCCCTGCTCGACCATGAACGGACGCGGAGTCATCAGCATCGCCAGCTCGGCGTATCCGGCCACGTGACCCATGTTCCACTCGGGGATCTCGTACTCGGACGTGAAAATGTAGTTGTAGCGGGTGTCGTTGCCGGCAATCGAGCGGATCCAGTCGGTGAAGTCGGCCGAGCAGATGGCCAGCGAGTAGCCGGTGACCAGCGGCGGGACCCGCATCGCGGTCTTGCCCCCATAAGAGAGCCCGTAGAAGGCGATCCGCTTGGGGTCGACCTGAGGAAGGCTCGAGAGCCATGCCAGCGTCTGCTCGTGTTGCGGGATGATGTAGCTGAACAGCGTGCGACCCAGGGGGTTCGACTTGCGCTGGATGACCCGAAAACGATCGCGGCCGTGGTAGGGGTTTTGAGGCGAATAGACAACGAAGCCGCGGAGGCAGAGCTCTTCGGCGAAGGCCTTATAAAACCCGAACGCCCGGGGCTTTCGAGACACGGTGTCCATCGCGGTTCCCTCGAGCCCGTGCTGGCAAACGACCACCGGACGCCGCTCGCCGGGCTTCTGGTCGCGGGGCAACAGCAGCAGTCCCGAGGCGATCACGTCGGGAAACACGTCGAGTGCCACCTCGTAGCCTCGATACCGCGGATGATCCAGCACCAATCGCGACCTGGGCCTGGCCGGCAACCGCCGGTCGGGCAGTCGTCCAATCAACTCGTCGTAGACTCGCTCGCGGTGACGCCTGCCGGTTGCCTCCCAGTCGCTCAACTTCGCCGGACCCTTCAACCATCTCAGGTCTCGCACCTGCGGGCTCTTTCGCATCAGGTCCTGCACGTGACCCTGCAACTCGTCGAATTGCCGCTTCTGCCGGGCTTGGTTTTGTTCGGCGGTGGGCCGGTTGGACTTCGGGCTGAGTTTCCATTTGGGGGGCGGCTTGTCGAATGATGCCACGATCCCCAGGCCCTCGGCGAAATCCTCGATCGCCGACGCCGACCCGGCGTCCTGCTGAGCGAAGTGTTCGTGCCACGCCAAGCGGATCTGTTTCTCGGCCCCCTGCCGTGCAAGCAGTTTCCGAGCACGCTGGAACTCCGCCCGGACCGACTCGCCGCGCTGCAGGGTGATGCGTCCGGGTGCGGCCACGCTGCGGCGACCCGCACGGACCGGCGGCGGGCCGTCGACACGCGGTACCCGGCAGGGCTGGATCACCAGCCGCCGCCCGGCAATCATCCCGGCCAGCTCGGCGTCACCGAACTCGACCAGTATGCCAAACACGTTGCGGCAGATCGGTTCGCGCCAGAGTTGTTCGCGCTGGTCGAAGTAGCCGCAGACCAGGGTCGAGTCGACTCGAGGGTCCAGGGCCGAGGTGTACAACGCCAGCAGCCCGCCCTCGCCGATTCCGACAAGGCCCACCGGCAGCTTCTTCGCGGGGCCCTTGTCGAATCCGCCCAGCAGGTCGATCGCCGCCAGCACCTTCTGCACCTCGTACCCGATCACGTGACGGCCCATCTCAAACGCCTGGCGATAGATGAACTCGCGGTGCGTCTGGTTGGTGTAGGCCACGTCGGGGTGACCCGAGAACTCGTCGTCGCGGCTGATCAACAGCGGCACAACCACCAGGCAACCCGCCGCGGCCAGCCGGCGTGGCAGTTGAGCCGAGGCAGGAACTCCCGGCTCGATTCCGCAAAACTGCTCGGGTGTCCAGGCAGCGTCGGGGATCGCCACGACGCAGGCCCTGGGCTGCCGGGGCATGATGGGCATGATCATCAGACCCTCGGCAGTCACACCCTCGAGGACCTTCCACCGCACGGCCAGGACCACGGATTCCTTGCCTCGGGCCAGCTCGAGCGGTTGAGCCCCCCGACCGGGAAACTCGAAATGAATCGAGTGCCCGGGGACGGATGTCAGACGCCTGTCGACCAGGCCGATCAGTTGCCCGAATCGCTGCCGCATCGCGGCTCGTTTCTTGCCCGACCTCTTGGCCGATTCCTCAGCAGTGGGAAAGATCCGATCCCAGTTGCGACGGCGACGCTCAGGCGACGCAGCCAGCTCACGCAGGCAGAACCGATTGATGCCCTCGACCATCACGTCCACGAGTGGCCGCTTTGTGGTCAGTCGACTGGTGCCAGGCAGCACGACCGATTGGTCGCCGGCATCCGCTCGGGCCGGGCAAGCTGCTGTCATCAACAACAGGCCACAGACGATCGCGATTGTTCGATGCATGACGGGACTACTCGGCCATGGACCAGTCGACACCGGTTTCGACCATCGTCCGAGTCAAAACTCTCCTATCGCGCCGACGGCTCCGCCGACAATCATCATGACCACCGTGCCGCCCCAGACCACCGTGAAGATCCCCCCCATGATGATGCCGACCCAGGCATGAGCGGATCCCTTGATGAGGGGGTTCGCCTTCCGCTTCTTCAGGCCGATGATGCCCAGGATCAGCGCGGGGATAGCCAGCAACAGGCCGAAGCAGGGGATGATCGAGAACACGCCGAGGTAGTAGGCAACCAGGGCGTGGCCGTTCTTGTAGGGAATGATGCCACCGGTCGCGTCACCCTGCTCGGTGGGTCCGGGCTGCTGGAACTCCAACGGCTCGGCGTACGCCGGTTCTTCAAAATGGTTTTCTGAGTCCTGTGACATCTGATGGATCTCCAGCGTCGCTCGGATCAAGACGGGTGTTGATCACGCAATGATAGCGTGGATCGGCTCTCCGTAGTCGATTTCCAGCCGCTTGCGACCGGGGATCTCGAGCCGTCGGGCATCCAGGCCCAGCAGCCGGAACAGCGTGGCGTGGACATCGGTGACGTAGTGCCGGTTCTCGACGGCATGGAACCCCAGCTCGTCGGTCGCTCCGTGGACCACGCCCCCCTTGATGCCGCCTCCGGCCATCCAGATCGAGAACCCGTAGTTGTGGTGATCGCGGCCGTTCTTGCCCTGGGCACCGGGCGTGCGGCCGAACTCGCTGGTCCAGACCACGACGGTCTCTTCGAGCAGACCTCGCTGCTTCAGATCCCGCAGCAGACCGGCGATCGGCTTGTCGGCCTGGCCGCACATGCGGTTGTGGTTGCCGATGAGGTTGGCATGGGCGTCCCAGGCTCCGGCCGCTCCGCCTCCATGAAAGACCTGTACGAACCGCACACCCTCCTCGACCAGCCTTCGCGTGGCCAGCAGGTTCTGGCCGAATGGCCGAGTGACCGGGTTGTCCAGGCCGTACAGCGCCTGGGTCTGCTTGGTCTCACTGCCCAGGTTCATGATCTCCGGAACCGCTGTCTGCATGCGGAAGGCCAGGTCGTAAGACTTGATCCGGGCCCGTAACTTCTCGTCCGATGCGTACTCACGAGCCGCCTGGTCCTGCAGGCGACTGAGCAGGTCTCGCTTGATCCCCTGCACCGGCCCGCTGACCCTTGCCGCGCTGCTGGCGTACGGCAACGGGTTCTTCGGATCAACCTTCAACCAGATCCCCTCGTGCTGGGGACCGAGGTACTGGGCGTCGGTGCCGCCGGCACACTGAGACTCCATACCGCGGTCGCCGATCGAGAGGAACTGGGGGAGATTGTCGCTGAGTGAGCCGAGGCCATAGTGGATCCAGGCTCCGACCGTGGGAAAACAGCCGTCGAGCAGGTGGCGGCCCGAGAGGAATTCCAGCTGGGCTCCGTGGTTGTTGTCGGTGGTCCACATCGAGCGGACCACCGCGATGTCGTCGACCAGCTCGCGGGTCTCCGGCCACCAGTCGCTGACCTCGGTGCCGCTCTGGCCGCACGCCCGGTACCCCTTCTGCAGCGGCAGCACGCGAGCCTGCTCGGTCTTGATGATGTTGTTGAGTACCTGCTCGCGGACGTTGCGGTAGTAGGGTGACTCGACGACGGAATCCAGAAACGGGGTCTCGGCCAGCGTCTTGCCCGCGTAGCGATTCAACGCCGGCTTGGGATCGAACCCCTCGTGGTGACTCGTGCCACCACGCATCATCAGCCAGATCACCGACTTGGCCCGTGCCGGGAAATGCGGCCGACCGGCCGGGTCAGGACCATGCGGCCCCGCCGACGTCTCGGCCATCAGGTCGCGACCGATCATCGAATCCAACGCAACTCCGGCCAGGCTCATCCCGGTCCAACCCAACAACTCGCGTCGTGACGAGTGGTTCGGGAATCGTGCTGATGGTTGCATGTGATGCCGATCTTCTCAGCGGATGACCAGGAAGTCGTTGTGCATGACCAGCACGTGAGCCACGTGCCGGTGTGCTCTGATTCGTGCCGCAGAGGGTTTGAGTCCCTGCTTGAGGAGCTGTTCGACCAGGTCTCCGCAGGCGTCGATGGTGATCGAGAGTTCGGCACTCGAGGGGGCTCGTCCGAGAATCGTTTCGTAGCCGGCGGTGACGAATTCCGAGTGCGACTCGACCGAAAGCCTCTCGCCGATGGCCCCGGCGAGCGTCTGCACCATCCGGCTGTTGGCCAGCGCCAGCGATTGCTGCGGTGCGACGGTTACGTGACGCCGGTAGCACTCCTCGACACCCGCCGCGTCGAACGTCTCGAGCATCCTGAACTTGTCGTCGCGGGCGTAGCGGTAGTAGATCGTCCGCCGCAAACCGCTCTGGGCCCCCGCACTCGGCAGGACCATCCCGCCGATGGTGGCATCGAGTTTTCCGGAGAGGGCCAGCAGGCTGTCCCGCAGGACCTCGCCCTCCATCTGGCGCAGAGCAACCCGGCGGTAGAGCCGGTTGTCGGGGTCGGTGACCTCGGCCGGGTCGGCGGCGCCGATCTTCGACTCGCGGCAGTAGGCTCGCGAGGTCGTGATCACCCGGTGCAGGTCCTTCATGCTCCATCCGCCGTCGCGGAACGAGATTGCGAGGTGGTCGAGCAGTTCGAGGTGTTCGGGTCGGGCGGTCCGGGTGCCGAAGTCGAACATCGAATCGACCAGCGGTTGCTCGAAGTGTCGGGTCCAGATGTGATTGACCGCGACGCGGGCCGCCAGCGGGTTGGTGGGACCGGTGATCCAGCGGGCCAGGGCCGTGCGGCGTCCAGTCGATTGCCTGGGGTACTGTTTCCCGAGCTGTTTGTACGTGGAGCCGGGCTTCGCAGCGCGTTTCTGCTTCAGCGTCTTGCGGGCCTCTTCGACGTTCCTCTTGAGCATCGCGGCTTTCTTGTCATCCTTGCCTCCCCCGCCGCCGGGCCCGGCGGCCAGGGCGATTTCGGCACGTTTCAAGGCCAGCTCGGCCGCGGCGATCTCGTGCCGCTGCTGGTCGGCGGCCGCCCGGGTCGCCAGCGACTTCGCGTCGGCCTTGTCGAGCCCCAGGCGTGCCCGCTCGGCGGCCACCCGAGACTTCAGTGAACCGGCCTCGAGCTTCAGGACCTCGAGATTCTGAGCGCCCAGCAGCACCTGATTCTTCACCACGTTGATCGACTGCAGCACCGCGGCACGAGTCACCATGCCCCCGGGTGGGGTGGAGTCCTTGCCCGAGGAGAGATCGGGGAACAGCGGTGTGGAGGGATCGAGTGCCTTGAACGAGAAGGCGAAGAAATCGGCGGTGGCCTGGTAGGTCGAGACCGCCAGCCGACCGCCGCGGCGAGGGATCGGCAACTTGACGGCCAGGCGGAAGCGGCCGTTGACCCAGGCGTTGACCAGCCGGTCGCGGACCGCAATTGTCAACTCGTAGGTCTCACCGTTGTTGACCTGCTGCTTGCCACGGCCCGGGTAGCTCTCCTGGCCCTCGATCTGCTGGTAGAGCGAGATCTGCTGGCCGCTGGGGCTGAGGTAGACGTTGAACTGGCCGGGGTCGCCGATGTCGAAACAGAGACCGATCGAGCGGGTCGTTCCGGCGGTGATCCTGAACTTCGAGGTGGCCACGAAATCGCGGGGAGGCAGCTGCCGACACTCGTAACGGGACTGCTTTCCGGTGGCGTTCTGGTTGTGCAGATGACCGTCTGTGATCGACCAACTGGTCCCGACCTCCTGCCAAGCCTTGGGACGCGGCTTCTTGAAGTCGTCGCCGAACAGTCCCGCCGGGGCCGGCTTGGCGGTGCCGATCGTCTCGAGACGAGCCATCTGGGTCTTCAACTGGTCCGTTGCGATGACGATCAGCTTGCGAGTCGACTCGACCCGCCCGGCGATCGCCTTCTGCTGACTCTCGACGACCAGCGGACCCAGGCCGGGGTACCAGGCCTCCGGCGGGAGATCGATGGGTTGGGCCCGGCGGGGCAGCGATCCGAACAGGGCGGGGATCACCGGTGAGACGGTGCGGTCCTTGTCGATGTTCTTCTCGTCACCCCGGATGAAGAAGAAGGTCGGGGCGTCGAGCTTGGCGTCGTAGACGCGACTGACGGCCGGCGCGTCGGGTGAGGTGTTGGCGGTGAGTGAATCGAGGCGGACGTGGTAGGGCTCGAAGAAGGCCCGCCACGAGTAGTATTCGTCCTGGCTCAACGGGTCGTACTTGTGGTCGTGACACCGGCAGCAGTTGAGCGTCAGCCCCAGGAAGGCCTTGGCGGTGTGCTCGACCACGTCGTCGAGCCAGTAGTTGCGGTTGAAGAGGTTGAAGTTTCGGGTCAGGAACCCGGTGGCCCGCAGCCGCTTGATGTCGGTCGGGGCGAGCTCGTCGGCGGCGAGCATGTCGAGCACCATGCGGTCGTAGCCGAGGTCATCGTTGAGCGATTCGACGATCCACTCGCGCCAGCGCCAAACGCTCTTCTGGCTGTACCGCACCTCCTTGCCGAGCCCGAACCAGTCGGTGTATCGCCAGATGTCCATCCAGTGCCGGCCCCAGCGTTCGCCGTGGTGAAGGCTCTCGAGCAGTCGATTGACGGTTCGAGCGTGGGCATCGGGAGCCGCATCGGCGAGGTATTTGTGGAGCTGCTTGCGGGTGGGAGGCAGGCCGACCAGGTCGAGTGAGACTCGACGCAGCAGGTGCTGGGGACTGGCGGGGGGGCGAGGCGTGATGCCCTGCCGCTTGTGCAGTGCGTCGAAGTAGAGGTCGATCGGGTTGCCGCCCTCGGCCAGCCGAGCGGACGGCCGCGGCGGTTTCCACGCCCAGTGATCCTCGGGGCCCGCCGCGATCGTCTCGTTGGTCGGAACCACGGCACCAGCGACGATCCAGGCCCGGATCACCGAGATCTCACGCGGCGAGAGCGGTTTCGCCTCGGCCGGCATTCTCTGGTCGGGGTCTTTGGAGGTGATCCGGGCCAGCAGCAGGCTGGCGGCCGGCTTCCCCGCCACCACCGCCCTGCCCGACTCGCCTCCTTTGTGGATCAGCGTGGCCGCATCGAGTCTCAGGTTGGCCTTGTGAGTTCGGGGCCCATGGCAGGCGAGACAGTGCTTGACCAGGATCGGTCGCACGTCGCGACCAAAGTCGACATCCGCTCCGCCAACCTCCGGCGCTACCAGCAGGGCCGGTATGATCGTGAGCAGAAGTGGGGTGGGGAGGCGGGGCATGAGGCCGTAGGGTGAGCCGGAAGGAAGACTGGGCCAGTCTACCAGATCAGGTGGGTCGGGAATGGCCGCCGGATGCGGCGATTCCTTTTGAGAGGAATTGCGGATACGATCGCCCTTTCGGGCCCGGGGGATCGAGACCGTGGACGTTTTCCTTGCCGAGATGATCGGAACCGCGCTGCTGATCCTGCTGGGCAACGGCGTGGTGGCCAACGTGGTCTTGAACGAGACCAAGGGTCACGCGTCGGGGTGGATCGTGATCTGTGCCGGCTGGGGCTTTGCCGTATTTGTCGCGGTGGCCTGCGTGGCCGACATCAGCGGCGCGCATCTCAACCCGGCCGTAACCGTCGGGCTGGCTGCCGCCGGCAAGATGGCCTGGTCGGCGGTCCCCGGTTACATCATGGCCCAGATGACCGGCGCTCTGGTGGGGGCAGCGCTGGTGTTCGTGTTTTACCAGTCCCACTACCACGTCACCGACAATGCCGACGCCAAGCTGGCGACCTTCTGCACCGGCCCGGCGATCCGAAGTCTGCCCACGAATCTCCTGTGTGAGGTGTTGGCGACGGCGGTGCTGGTGCTGGCGGTGCTGATGCATGTACCGGCCGGCATCTTTACGATCGACGGACGCCAGACGGTCGATACGATCGGGCTGGGGTCGATCGGGGCGATCGAGGTGGGGCTGGTGGTGTTTGGCATCGGGCTGTCGCTGGGAGGCACGACCGGTTACGCGATCAACCCCGCCAGAGATCTCGGGCCCAGGATCGCTCATTTCCTGCTGCCGGTCCCCGGTAAACGCGACAGCGACTGGAGCTACGCCCCGATCCCGGTGGTCGGGCCCCTTCTCGGAGCCCTGCTCGCGGTCGGGGTCTCCCAGCTACTCGGGCTGGGCCTGACCGCGATCTACAAGGGTTAGCTTCGAGTCGGCTCGCACCTGGTAGTGCCGCGTCCGACCGCTGCTGGTCTTGATCGCCACGGTGGCCACGTAGCCGCCGGTGGTCAGCTCGATCTTCGGGGCCGCCACCACTCCCGGCCACTTGCTGAGGGCCAGGCCCAACTCCCGCAGCGATCCCGCCCACTTCTTGTGCTTGCCGATGAACGACTTCTGGTGGTGGTAGACACTCATCAGGGCCACCCGGGCCGGCCACGAGGGGTCGCGGCGAAATTTCGTGGCGGTCTTCCCGTCTGAAAACTGCACGTGGCCCCACATCTCGGGACGGTGCATGTCGATGATCCCCTGAGGCGACCAGACCCAGTTGTCCTCCCGCAGCTTCGGCACCTTCCTGTACTTGCCGTTCTCCACGAGGTGCTTCCATTCGACTCGCGAGAAGTTCACCCGCCACTGGTCACCCGACTTGGGTGGCGAGGAGCGGTTGGCCGACCCGGCCAGCACCTTCCAGGGGATCGCGATTTCGACCGACCAGCCGGTGTCGGTGTCGGAGGGGTCGTTGAGTGTGCCGCGGATGGCGACGGCGGTCTTCAGGCCGGGAATCTCCCAGCTGTTGTCCGCCCGGCCACCGTCCTTGTAGGGCCTGGGCAGGAACAGGTCCCAGCCGGTGTTCAGGGCATTCATCTCGAACTCGTAGTACTCGTGAGTGTCTCCGTCGGGATCGATGAACACCTCGAAGTCGTTGTCGTGGAAGATGACCGAGTCGTGCTTGGTCAGGGTGCCCCAGACGTGAGGCTCGAGCATGTCGGCGGCGATGTAGAAGTAGTCCCGGTCCCAGAGCATCTTGGCCCGGGTCCGAAATCGCGGCTTTGGCTTCCGTTTGCCCTCGATGTCGACGAATCGATCGGTCCACTCGGCACTCTTCCAGGCCTTGTCATCCAGTCGTCCATCGATCCGAGGTGGTTGCTGAGCGGGCCGGCAGACGTAGCCCCGCGGTCGGATCTTCCGCATCTTCGCCCAGTCTTCGGCCCCTCCGGCCTGGGCTCTGGAGCCGAGAAACACCGGGCCGATCAACAGCAGCCAGCAAACCAACCGCCCGTGTGCACTCATGATGCTTGTTCTCTCGTGGCCAGCTCGATCCGCCTCACAGCACGCACCTGGGTCGGCGCATGATCTCCTGGGAGACCGTATTGGAGGTTCGAGGAAAACGCTGCGGATGTCAAACTCGCGAGAAATCGACGTGGCCACCAAGCTCACAGCGGGCGTGAAGCGTCGTGGAGGTGCGGATCACCGAGCCTTGAGATTACTGTGGACGGGTCGCAAGATGTCACGCAGCCATGGCTTGGCTGCGTGACGTGGATTCCCGCGACGCAATGACGATTCGCGATGAAATCCGTAGAGGATCAAGACCCATGAGAAAACCAGCTTTGGCCGTCTTCGTTGTGGCGACCTGGATTGGCCTGATAACGGAAATCGCTGTCGGAAAAGAGCCCGAGGGGGGGCCACTGATCGAGCCGTTGGACAAGGGTCAACTGCCGATCACCTGGCGGAACCTCTCCAACGAGCGGGTCATGTTCCCGTTGGACATGAAGGACATGCCGATCAAGATCGGCCGCGAGCGACAGCTGTTTCTCGACAACTACCTGATTGCCGATTCGGCGAACGTCAGGCGGCAGGTCCAGCGGCCCAGTCGCTACAAGGGGAATCCGATCCTCACCCCGTTCCTTCCCAAGGGGGGTAGCCCCGAGTATCGGGCCATTGCGGCCCATGTCATGCAATTCAAGACCTCGCCACGCTTCCGGATGTGGTACCAGTCGTTCCCCGATTGGCACGACTGGCGACCTGACGAGAAAATCCGGTTCGCCAGCAGCTATGCCGTCTCCGAGGACGGAATTCACTGGAGCAAGCCGAACCTCGACCTGCACAGGATCGAAGGCTCGGGGTTGCGGAACATCGTCATCCCCTACGGGCTGATGCATGGCGTGTTCCACGAGCCGCACGAACCGGATCCGCAGAAGCGTTTCAAGGCGCTGGTTTGCGTAGAGGCCCGCAGGGTTCGCGACGGAAACCTGACCAGGGAATATACG
>CAUZEQ010000045.1:0-22788 GCA_963578885.1 Planctomycetota bacterium | reverse complement strand
ATTCTCGAGCGAGGAGACCGCCGGGGCGATCCCGCAGACGACGAAGACCACCAGGATCCCCAGCGTACCGGCCACCAAGATCGTGTTGACCCGGTTGGATCGACGCAGGCCCAGCAACACCAGCAACGAGACCGCCGCGACCACGCCCACGGCGAACAGATTGTCCCGGGCCGCATCGGTCGCCACACCCAGCCGCCTCGTGTAGGCGATCACGCCCAAAGCCGCTGTGGCCGCCGAAGCACTCTTGGCACACAGGAACATCCAGCCGGCCACAAACCCGACCCACGGCACCAGCCAACGGTGCCCGTACTCGTAGGTGCCTCCGCTGCAGGGGTGATTGGCCGCCAGTTGAGCACTACTGAGCGCGTTGCAGGTCGCGACAAGAGCCGCGACGGCGATGGCGGCGATCACAGCCGGGCCGATCACCCCCACGGCGATCCCGATGCTGACAAACACGCCGGTGCCGACGATCGAGCCCAGCCCGAGCACGATCGCGCCGCCGACACCCACCTGCCGCCTCAGCCGTGATTCGTCCCGGCCAGCGCTCGCCTCGTCGCTCACCTCGTCGCTCACCTCGGTCCCTCGTTCCCGCCTGCTACTCCACCACAACCGGTACACAACGACCGTGCAGCCGACTCAGTAACGACTCGAGTTCGGCCGCCATCACCGTCCACTCGTCGCCGAATCCTGCCACCCTCTGCAGCCGCTCACGCAGGCAGTCGATCGCCGTCTCCACCCGCCATCGATCGTCCTCTTCGACCGAATGGCACAGCGTATCGAAGAATCGGCCCAACGACTCGCCGATCGCCTTGCCACGACAATTCAATTCGAAAAGGTGATCCAGGCAGGTCAAGCGGATGCCGATGTCGGCGATCAGGAACGCCGTCGCCAGGGATCTCGAGAGGCCGAGCATCGTCTCGCTCGTATCACCGGGCCCCCCGGTCAACGTGTCCGCGGCGTGGGTCTCCGCGTCAGTCTCCTCGCCAGTCTCCTCGCCAGTCTCCTCGTCGTCATCAAACACCCAGGCGCTCTCAGCACTCCCAGGGTCAAACGACTCCCACTCGGTCTCCACCAGCCCCTGCCACTGGTTCCGCTCTTCTTCAACCCAGGCATCTCGTCTCGCGTCCATTCTGCAGCTCCCCGTACCGAAGCGACGTCCGTCCCGCCCAGGGGATCGCACTCGGTGATTTCAGTCTCGTGCTGCGGTCAGCGGACGGCCAACCGTGGCCCGTCTCGTCCCTCCTTTCCCTCCTGATACGTTCAGCCGCCGTGTCTGCGACCATTGAACCCGCTGGCGGGGGACCGCTGTCAATGTGAGTCCCGCCGGTTTCTCATTTTTTCTCCGACCGCGGTGACACCGGCTTTCCCTTCAGCACACCATCGATCGTGCGGTAGGCCTCCTCGCGCATCTCATCCGGGAAGTCGTGATTGGTGTCGGGGTGCCGGACCACCAATCGGCCCTCGCCACCGAGCAACTTGTAGATCGGCAGGGCGGCCTTCGCACAGCGGTCGACGCTGCGGGCACGGAAGTTGCCATCCCGCAACGGCGCGTTGACGAAAAACGGACGCGGTGCCAGGGCCCCGACCAGTTCCTGGAAGTCGTAGGGGATCTCCCCGAGCCGACCGCGGTAGTTCGACAGCCGCGGCATGTAACGGATCTGGCACCAGCCGGCCCCGAAGAACCAGACCCGCTTTGCACCATCGTAGTAGTCCGGGTAGGCATCAAAACCGCAGCTGCTGGCCACCACGGTGATCCGCTTGTCGAACACCGCCGTGTAAATGGCGTTGTGACCGCCCAGCGAGTGGCCGATGGCGGCAAAACCGCGTGAGCTGTCGACGAACTCCAGCGAGGTGAGCAGGTCCAGGCCTCGCGAATTGTCCCAGATCGCCTTCATCGTCCCGCTGACATATCCCTGCCCGCCCAGGTTGGGCCAGTAGTTGGCCAGGTGCGGATAGGCCGGCGAGAGGGTCACATAACCTCGCTCGGCCAGTTCCTTGCCGTAGGCACGCCCGGCTCGGCCGCCCAGGCCCATCACCACCTTGTGACCCACGCTGTTGTCGGTCGGGTGCAGGCACAGCACCGCCGCCGCCTTCCGCTTGCCCGCCAGGACATCCTTGGGAATGCAGAGGTAGGCCGGAGTCAGCATGTCCGCATCGACCCGGTACCCGATCAGGCGACGACGGAAACTGCCCGCGTCCACGTCCTGCAGCACCTTCACCTCGACCGGGCCACGACGGTCGTCGCCGGGAAATCGGCCCATCACCGCCTGCATCCCCGAGACGATCTCGGCCCGACGCCTGGCCCAGTCCGCGGCTGTCTTGACCGGCTGAACCGCCCCGCCCTCACCGTGGAACTGCATCAGGTTGTCGGTGCTCAGCCGCTTGCCGTCAGCCGCCTCGGACGCCGATACGCACACACACACCGCCATGACCGACGCCAAAACTCCGATCATCTTGCCCGTCATCACTACCGCCTCGTCTGGGGTTGTCCAGGTTGTTCACCAAGAGAAAACCAGCAACCCGCACGGTTTGCAAACAAGCAACCACCATCGTCTCGTTGTTGAGGGCTGCCGAGGTGCCATAGAATCAGAGTTTGGGGGTCAAAGGCGTCAAAGGGGTCAAAGGGGTCCCGCTCGTAGCCTCCCCGTCGCAGAGTCCTCCCGATCACCCCGATGCCACGTCTTTCTCAACACCTGTGCCTGGCCCTGGTCCTGGCTCTGCTCGTCGCGGTGCTCGGCGGTTGTGACGATCAGCCGCAGGACGAGACCCCGGTCAAAGTCCCCGGCAAGCTCTTCAAGGGAGACGACGGGCGGCTTGAAGGCGTGACACTCAGAGAGCGGCAGGTGACGCGGGAGGACCTGCAGGCGATCGTGCGAGGTGGAGGCCGGGACCTGAAGTCGTTGAGCCTGATCCGCTGCCGCATCCCGGCCGGTTCACTCGAAGTGCTCAGCGGACTCGAACAACTCGATTACCTCGACTGCCGAGCCTCCTCGATCACCGACTCCGATCTGCTGGACATCGGCCGACTCAAAACACTCACCGTCCTGGATCTCTACGACACGCGAATCACCGACGCCGGTGTCGCCCACCTCAAGGGACTCACCAACCTCAAGTCACTGGGCCTCTACAAGACCGACATCACCGGCGACGCCCTGGCCCATGTCACCGACATGAAACACCTCGACCTGATCACCCTCACCGAGACCCGGCTCGATGACAACAGCCTGAAGCACCTCGAGGACCTGCCACAGATCCGCTACCTCGATATCGCCCAGACCTCGATCACCGGACGTGGCCTGAAGCACGTCACCGGCATGATAGGGTCTCATCGACCTGAACCTGACCTACTGCCGCAACTTCAACGACACCGGCCTGGCACATGTCTCGGCCTTCCCCAAGCTCGAAGAACTGGTCCTGTTCCGCACATCGATCACCGACGCGGGCCTGGCCCACATCGCCGGACTCCACAACCTGACCTGGCTCGTGCTGCGGTGCACCCGCACCAGCGACGCGGGCCTGGTGCACCTGGCCGGGATGCAGAAACTCGAGGTGCTGTTGGTCGAGTTGACCCGGATCACCGATGACGGGCTCCCGCACATCGTGAAACTCAAGTCACTGAAGAACCTCGGGCTCAACCACAACGCGATCACCGACCGGGGCCTGCCGCACCTGGCATCGCTGGAACACCTCGAAGAGCTCTGGCTCGAAAACACCCTGATCACCGACGCGGGTCTCCCCGATCTCGAAAAACTCAAGTCGCTCGAACGGCTGGCGATCGATCGAACCCGGATCACCGACGAGGGACTCCAACGGCTCCGCAAGGCGTTGCCCCATTGCGAGATCACTCGAGACCGGGGACTGTTGACCGAGGCCCACATCGAGGCCGGTGGCAAGCTGTTCCCGGCGCTTCGGGCCATCAACGCCAAGACAACGCCGCCTGGAGGCCGTCGGCCCAGCGGACTCGACTTCAGCGACCTCGCCATCACAGACCGCTGCCTCGAAGTGCTCGCCACCGACGAGAAGGCCTTCCGCGGCCTCACGGGACTCAACCTCCACCGTACCTACGTTTCCGATCGAGGACTCGAGACCGTCGTCAGCTTCACGGGACTCCGTCAACTCGACCTGGCCAGCACCCAGGTCACCGAACGGGGCGTCGCACGCCTGGCCGTACTCCAAGACCTCACCGATCTCTCGCTGTGGGACACCCCGATCAACGACGACGCGCTGCCCCACCTGGCCGGGCTCAAGAAGCTCGAACGACTCAACCTGCAGGTGACCCCGATCACCGACCGGGGAGTTCGCACGCTGGCCACGTTTGCCGCTCTGAAACAGCTTCACCTCGGAGACACACTGGTGACCGACAGCGGACTCGAATCGCTGCGGACACTCAGAAACCTCGAACTGCTCGACCTCCGCCGAACTGCAATCACCGACACCGGTCTGAAGTCACTCGAGGGGCTCAAGAAGCTGAGGATTCTGCGGCTGGCCGATACATCGACCACCGTCGTCGGCCGCTTCAGACTCGGCAACCAATTGCCGCGATGCCGGATCATCGACTCCCGGACCCCCCGGACCCCTCCTCGGACTCCCGGGTATCCACCGAATCGCCCCTGACCACCGCCCAGAAGGTGTGGTCCTGGTCCGATCCGGGAACCAGCTCCAGCTTGGGAATGAAGCTGAACCCGAGTGAGAAGACGACGGAGCTGACAAAGCCGACGACGAAGACCCACATCGAGAACCAGTCGGAAAACGTGTCGGAGAAGGTGAACCACAGCGTGACGACGGCTCCGGCAAACGTACCCAGCAGCACCCCGGTCGCGGTGGCCCGCCTGACGAACAGCCCGAGCACGAAGACCGACAGCAGTGGTGCGGCGAAGGCGCCGACCGTCTTCTTGGCCACGGCAAACACGTCGCCCAATTCGCCGACGAAACACGCCAGCGTGATCACCAGCACGCCGATGACCACCACCATCACCCGAGCCACCAGCATCTCACCCGCCTCGGTTTTCGGTCGCAACCCCGGAGCCAGCCGGTCGCGGAAGTCGATCAGCAGGGCGGTGGTGATCGAGTGGATCCCCGAATCGACACTCGACATCGTCGCCGCCATCAACGCGGCCACCAGCAGGCCCACCACCCCGGCGGGGAACTTCAGGCGGACAAACCGCGGCAGGACCTGGTCGTTGAGACCCAGCTCGACGACATCGGCGTGGAGTTCCCGCGGGTGCGTGGAATAGTACTCGGCGATCGCAGCGTCACCGCTCCCGGCTCCCGCCTCGGCCAGCCGCGCACGCACCACCGCGACCTTGCCGTTCTCAGGATTGCGGAACTCGTCGATGGCCACGTCCGAGAGCATATCGGGGTTGTGATGGAAGTAGCTGAACAGGCCCATGCCGATCGCCAACAGCCCCGGCATCACGATCAGCATGGCCAACTGCGAGATGACGAATCCGGTCTGAGACGTGCGGGTGTCCTTGGCGGAGAGGTACCGCTGCACGGCGACCTGGTCGGCACCGAACGCCGAAAGACCCTCGAGGAAACTGCCGATCAGGATCGCGAAGGTGCCGAAGCGGATCGTGGGGTCGAGCCGGAAGTCGAACACTAGCCGATCACGGTCGCTGAAGTAGGTGTCGAAGATCTTCGACGCACCTCCCTCGGTCCCCGAGACCAAGAGCGCGGCGGCGAACAGGATCGTCCCGAAGAAGACGAAGAACTGGAGCACGTCGGTCCACATCACCGCCTTCAGGCCGCCGAACATCGTGTAGATGATCGCCACCACGCCCAGGCCGACAATCACCAGGTACTGGTCCAGGCCCGAGATGCCCGAGATGGCGACCGAGGCGGCAAACGTCGCCGCGGCCATCCAGGCGATCCGCAAAATCACGAACAGGCTGCTGGCCAGGCAACGGACCGAGACGTGGAACCGATGCTCGAGATACTCGTACGCGGTGGCACAGTTGAGCTTCGAATAGACCGGGATGAAGACCCAGATCACCAGGGGTGTCGTCGCCAGGAAGGCCGCTCCGGCCAGCATGATCCTCAGGCTGTCGCCGTAGGCCGTCGACGGGTACATCACGAAGCTGTTGGCCGAGAACAGCGTCGCCATCACGCTCAGGCCCACCGTGATCCGGCCCATCGAACGCCCGGCCGTCAGGAACTCGTCCCGGTTCGACTGCCCCCTGAGTGCCAGGCCCAGGCCCAGCGACACCACCAGGTAGCCGCCGATGACCACCAGGTCCAGCCCCCGCAACGACCCGACCAGGGCACCCAGTCCCTCAGACAACATTCGGTGTCCCGCAGTCGATCAGCATCTGTCGAGTCTTCTCGCGGAACTCGTCGCGGACGTCTCGGGTCGGAGGCCGACAGCGGCTCGAGGCCAACCCGACCAGTTCCATGCACAGCTTGTCGAGGTACCCGTCGCCGCTGGTGTAGGTCTCCATCTCGGCCCACAGACGGTGGTACGGCTCGACCACGTCCAGCAGGTCGCGCTGCACCTGCGCGTAGTCACCCGCCTCGAGCAACCCCCACATCTTCACGCCCCATTCGGGCCAGTGGTTGCAGATGTGCAGTTCGATCGACCGGGCACCCAGCATGTGGCTGACGACGAATCGCAATTGGTTGTCGATCACCGCCACGCGGTCGCTGAATTCGTCGATGACCCGCTCGAAATCGAAGACGACGTTCCCCGGGCTGCTCCACTTCAGGCCCACCATGTTGGGCAGCTCGGTCAGCCGCTGGACCATTCCGTGCGAGACTCCCATCGAGGTCCAGTGGGTGTTGTAGACGATCAGTCCCACCTCCGGAGCCGCTTGCGAGGCCGCCTGGATGTACTCGAAGAAGTCGTCCTCGGTGTGAGAAAAGTAGAACGGTGGCGAGACCTGAATGTAGTCGGCTCCGAGTGTCTGGGCCGCGGTGGCCAGTTCGATCAGCTCGGCCGTACTGGTGGTCTGGGCCCCCACCGTCACCGGGATCCGACCGCCGGAGGCCTCGATCACCGTCCCGGCCACCTCGATCCGCTCGGCAATCGACATCGTCGAGAAGTCACCGGCACCGCCGCCGGAGAGAATCAACCCGGTCCCCTCGCACAATCCGCCCGCGATCAGGAACTCGACGTGCTCGGCGATCCCCGGCAGGTTGACCGCCAGGGTGTCGTCGTCAAACAGCGTGGGAATCGTGACGTAACAGCCCTGGAGCCGTTGCCTGAGTTGTTGCTGGTCCATCGAGGTGTCCTATTGCGATTCTGGCCGATTGGTGCTGAAACCGGCATGGTACCAGTTCGGCTCTGCAGTTGCCCTGTGGCGGAATTCGCGAGGATTCCGACGCCGGGCGCCGACATCGCGGAGCCTCACGAATCGGTCTTCGCGTCGACGTGATAGAATCACTGGCCGAATACCGATACTATTATTATGCTGCCGCGGCGAGGACTCCCGAGCACGAGGCTCGGGACGAGACAATTCAATAAGACACTTCCAGGACCCGAACCTCATGTTCAGCATCCTCGGACGATCCCGCGATCACGCCACCGGTTTTTGTGACGGCCTGTCGCGTCGCGACTTTCTGACCGTCGGAGGCATGGCGTGTGGGGGTCTGTCGCTGGCCCAGGTGCTGGCCGCCGACAAGCAGGCCGGCAACGGGTCGAACCATCGTGCGATCATCAACGTCTACATGCCCGGTGGCCCTTCGCACATCGATCTCTGGGATCTGAAGCCCAACGCGCCCAAGGAGATCCGTGGCGAGTTCCGCCCGATCGCCACCAATGTGCCGGGGATCGAGATCTGTGAGCTGTTCCCGCGGATGGCCGCGATGATGGACAAGTTCATCCCCATTCGCTCGATCTGCGACGCCGACGGACGCCACGACGCGTTCCAGTGCATGACCGGTTGGAAGAAGAGCGACCAGATGCCTCGCGCGGGGCGCCCCAACTTCGGGGCCTGGGTCGCTCACGCCCAGGGCCGCGTCAACAACTCGGTCCCACCCAACGTTTCGCTGTGCTACCCGACCGGACACCGCGAGTGGGGTGAAACTCAATTCGGTGGGTTCCTGGGTGCGGCCAATGCGCCGTTCGGACTGGTCGAAAAGGACCCGAACAAGAGATCCAGCAACATGGTGCTCAAGGGCATCTCGCTCGATCGACTCGGCGACCGCGAACTGCTGCGAGCCGCCTTCGATCGGTTCCGTCGCGAATCCGACGCGCGAGGCCTGATCGAGAGCATGGATGTCTATCACCAGCAGGCGCTGGGCATCCTGACCACCCCCGCACTCTCGGATGCACTCGACGTCTCCCAGGAATCTCCCGAGGTGCTCTCGCGCTACGGCATCAACAACCCGGCCTACCAGAGGGACGGGGCGCCCAAGATGGTTCGCAACTTCTGCGTCGCCCGTCGACTGGTCGAAGCCGGTGCCCGGGTCGTCTCGATGAACTACAGCCGCTGGGACTGGCACGGTAGCGACGGGCTGAACTTCCCCCGCAGCCGGCAGGAATTCCCGCTGCTGGACCAGGGCCTCTCGGCACTCGTCACCGACCTCCACGAACGAGGCCTCGACAAGGATGTCTCGGTCGTGGTCTGGGGCGAGTTCGGACGGACGCCGAAGATCAACAAGCGGAACAGCCGCGATCACTGGCCGAGGGTCTCATGTGCGATGCTCGCCGGAGGCCACATGCCCGGTGGGCAGGTCATCGGTTCGACCAACAGCAAGGGCGAACACGCGGTCGAGCGACCGGTGAGGTTCCAGGAAGTCTTCGCCACGCTCTACAAGAACATCGGCATCGACTCGACCAGCACCCGCTTCTTCGATGCCACCGGCACACCCCAGTACATGGTGGCCCAGGGCATCGAACCGATGGCCGAACTGGCCTAGCAGCCCGAGGCCCGCATGACCGGCTTTGGTCTCCAGGCCGAACAGATCGACCTGCCACGCGGTGCGTACCACAAGCCCCCGCGGACCTACGTCACCTTCGACGGCCGGCCCGTGCTGGGCCTCAGCCAGAACGACCACCGCGCCTACCTCTTTCCGGTCTGCACCCCCGCCGGCGTGGCACTCACCAGCGAATCGCCCACCGACCACCCGCACCACAACTCGGTCTGGATCGGCGCCGATCACGTCACCGCGCTGTTGCCATTCGCTGCCGACCAAAGCGAAGAGGCAACCTACAGCTTCTACATCAACCAGACCTTCCAGGGACGTGCCGCCGGGCGAATCGTCGCCGATTCACTCGAACACCACGCCACCGACGACGACGCTCTGCAACTGGTCCAGTCACTCGACTGGATCGGACCGTCCGAATGGGGAGCACCCTCAGGGCGAAAGGTCGCACGAGAACTTCGCACCACCAGCATCCGATTCGTCGACGGCGACTCAGAGAACCAGGCCGCGTTCCTGGTCGATGTCACCTCGGAACTCTCACCCACCGAGTGGACTCTGCGGATCGGACCCACACGACACGCCTTCTTCGGAATCCGGCTGGCCGAGCCACTGCGGCCGGCACTGGGAGGCCGACTGGCTGATCCGAGTGGGCCTGTGAGCGTGGCCGACATCGTCGGGCAACCGGGACCGTGGCTGCAGGCGTCGGCGGAAGTCGTGGCCGGGCACACTGCCGGGATCGTGGTGGTCCGCGACTCGGAAACGGCCGAGATGCCCTGGAGCCTGCACGAGTGGGGCACGATCGACGTCAATCCACTCGGGTCGCTGGCCCGGGAACTCACCGAGGGCGATACTCTGACCTGCTGCCTGAGACTGCTGGTGCACGACGGGCTCTACACTCCCGAACAGATCGACCAGTTGGTGAGGCTCTGACGATGACACGCATCCTGCTCGCCGTGCTGCTGACCCTGGTGCTGGCTCCAACCGCCTCGGCCGCCCCACCCCCCAAACCGACCGCCGTGCTCAAGTTGTGGCCCGACGGGCCGCCCGATTCCAATGGACTCTCCGGACCCGAAAAAGGCACCCGCTGCGTCGGCAACATCAGCAAGCCCACGCTGCTGGTCTACCTGCCCAAGGCCACGAACAAGCCGACCGCCGCGGTCGTGATCACTCCCGGAGGCGGCTACGGCGTGGTTTGTGTTGAGCCCGAGGGCTACCCGATCGCCGAATTGCTGGTCGAACGAGGAATCGCAGCGATCATCTGCAAGTACCGACTGCCCAACGGGCACCACCTGGTTCCGGCCAACGACGCACGGCGAGCCATCCGCACCGTTCGTCACAACGCCACGACGTGGAACATTGATCCGGAGCGAGTCGGAGTCTGGGGGTTTTCGGCCGGAGGTCACCTGGCCAGTACCGTCTCGACGGTATTCGATTCGGGCCAGGCCAATGCGTCCGACGCGGTCGAGCGGCAATCCAGCCGGCCGGACTTCTCGGTGCTGTTCTACCCGGTGATCACGATGATGGACACGGCGGTTCACAAGGGGTCACGGCGGAACCTGATGGGTGCCGACCCGAAGCTGTCGCTGAAGGAGCGGTATTCGAACGAGGCCCGAGTCAGCCGGCAGACGCCTCCGACCTTCATGCTGCACTGCACGGACGATCGAGCGGTGCCGGTGGAGAACAGCCTGAGGTACTACCGTCAGTTGGTGAAGAACGGCGTCCCGGCCGAGTTGTTGATCTTCGAAAAAGGCAGCCACGGCCCGACTGCGTTCAACAACAACCCATCGTGGTTGACCGCGTTCGACCGCTGGCTGACAGCCCGAGGCGCCAGGTAGCGCCGGGGTCAGACGCGGCGACTACGAATCTGCAAACAACTCGCGAATCGGCTGCCCGTCGGCCAACCGCCATGGGCGACCCGAGCGGTCGTGGACCTCCCGCTTCGGATCGATCCCGAATCGCCAGTAGATCGTCGCCGCCAGGTCAGCCGGAGTCGTCGGCAGGTCGGCGGGGTAGGCCCCCGAAGCATCACTGGCTCCGTAATAGGTCCCGCCACGCACTCCACCACCGGCGAGCAGAACCGAGTAGCAATCGGGCCAATGGTCTCGGCCGGCGGTCCCGTTGATCTTGGGAGTCCTGCCGAACTCGCCCAGCGCCACCACCAGTGTCGTCTCCAACAGGCCCCGATCCTCGAGATCCTCGATCAGTGCCGAGAGGGCCTGGTCGGCCTGGGGCAGCAGGAACTTCTTGTGCTGGTTGAAGTTGTCGCGGTGCGAGTCCCAGTTCTGACCCTGCTGCAGGAAGTCGTAGATGTTCACAAAGGGCACGCCCGCCTCGACCAGCCGCCGGGCCAGCAACAGGTTCTGGCCCCGCATGTTCCGCCCGTATCCCTTCTCCGCCCCGTTGCCGCCTCCGCGAGGAATCTCCTTCATCATCCCGTATCGCTCACGCAACGCGGTCGGCTCGCTGTCGATGTCGAGTGCCCGGGACACCATCGGTGACTGGATCAACTCGTAGGCCCGTTCGTAGAACGACTTGAGGTCCGTCATGGCCAAAGTCGTGGCGGCCGCGGGCAGTCCGGCATCGATCTGGTTGAGCAGGCTGCGCCGCCCGGCCAGTCGTAACGCGGGCAGCGTCTCGGGCGACTTCAATGCTTCGTTGGCATACGTCAGCGTCTTGGGATCGCCGGTGATCTGGAACGGGTCGAACGCCTTGCCCAGGAACCCACCCCCCTGGCACGGCGTGGGGACGACGTTGTGAAAGACCCACGGCAAGGCGGCATGAGGAATGTCGATGTCCCGCTGCCGGTTGAAGTAGTTGATCACCGCGCCGTAGCAGGGGAAGAACTGGTCCATCGCCGCGAATTCCTCGCGGTCGCCCATCGGCCCCTGACGCCCGGTCAATGACTCGGTCGACGCCGAATCGTGCAGACGGTTGGTGTGGTGCATGCTGCGGATCACCGCACAGCGGTCCATCACCCTGGCCATCCGCGGCAGGTGCTCACAGACCGGCATCCCGGGGGCACTCGAGGCGACCGGGCGGAATTCGCCCCGGATCGCCGTCGGACCCTCGGGCTTCATGTCGTAGGTCTCGAGATGGCTTGGGCCACCGTAGTAGAAGACGATGATGCACGAACGGATTGCCGGCTTGCCGAGGGGACCTGCTGCCAAAGAGATCTCACGTGCCCGCAGCAGTCCGCTCAGCGAGAGCCCCAATCCGCCGGCACATAGCGACGACATCGCCTGGCGTCGGCCGATTTGCGGAATCGAGGGTCTGATCAACACGACTTGGGTCTCGAAGCAGCGGCCGGGGCCGTGGGTGACAAGCTCGAGGCCTCAGTCTATCACGACACGCACTCGGTTGGACCCCCGGGGTGGCGTTGCGCAGCAGTCGGCCTGGCAGCACGTGCTGGGGTCAGACGCCGCCCACAGAAAGTCCCGCTCCACCCGGAACGGCACGCAGGCGGGGCCTGACCCCTTCCTGCGTTCACCGGTGGCTGGAACAAAGGGGTCAGGCCCCGCCATTGGTCCGCGTTGGGTGGAGCAGGACTGTTGGTGGGTCCGCCGCAGGCGGATCAGACCCCGGGCTTCGTCCGATTCAACCTGCCGCAGTCGGCCTAACCCAGCAATTCCGGTCGCAGGCTGCCGGAGCCGGCGATCGGGTGCGGCTGGCCGTTGCGATCGGGCATTGTCGTGTGCGGGTCGTGGCCCAGCAGGTGATACAGCGTGGCCTGCATGTCCTTGGGCGAGATCGGTGTCTGGGCGACATCGCCGCCGTCGGGGGTCGTCCGACCGACGACCCGACCGGCCGCCGTGCCGCCACCGGCCACCACCGACGTGTAGGCCCGCGACCAGTGGTCACGTCCGCCGCCGGGCTTGGAGTTGAGCTTGGGAGTCCGACCGTGTTCGCTCATCCACATCACCAGCGTCTCATCCAGCAGACCGCGGTCCGACATGTCCTCGATCAACGCCGAATAGGCCAGGTCGAATCCCGGCAGCAGCAGTTCCTTCAGGCGAGGGTAGTGGTACTGGTGAGTGTCCCAGCCGCCGTTGGCGAACTGGCCGAAGCAGTCCCACAGCACGGTCACAAAGCGGGCTCCCGATTCGATCAACCGCCTGGCCGCCAGGCAGGTCTGGCCGAACAGCGTCATGCCATACCGCTCACGCACCGAGGCCGGCTCGCGACCGATGTCCAACGCCTCGCGGACGCGGCTGGAAGTGAGCAGCGACATCGCCATCTGCCGCTGCCGGCCCAGCGACTGCACCGCGGAGCTTTCGTCGAGGTGACGTCGGCCCTGTTCGAACTGTTCGAGCAATGACCGCCGCAGACCCAGTCGCCTGATCGACACGTCCCGGGACAACCGGGCCGAGGGTGCCATGTGGAAACGACCCTCGGGGTTCGTCCCGCCATAGGGATTGAGGAACCGCTTGGTCTGAGGCACGGTGTTCTTGGGAGCAATCTGCAGTCCCTTGCCATCGAAGTCGGTCCAGACCGGGTCGTAGCGGTTGCTGAGAAACCCCGAGAAGACTCCAGCATTGACCAGCGGGTTGTCGGTCTGAGAATTGAGCAACCAGGGCAGACCCAGGTTGCCCGGCAGGCCTCCCGGCGGCCGGATCCCACGCTGGCCGTCGAGGTACTCGACCACCGAACCGACAAAGGGCCAGTGCTTCAGGTCCCGGGCCTTGGTTTCCAGGGCCGGCGTGTAGGTCGGGATCCCCGTCAACGCGTAGGCCACGCCGTGCAGAGGGTATTGATGAGTCAGCGAGCGGGCGACGGTGACCTTGTCCATCACCTGGGACACCCGCGGCAGCAACTCGCAGACACGCAGACCAGGCAGGCTCGACTCGATCGACCCCAACTCGCCGCGGACCTCAACCGGTGCCTCCGGCTTCGGATCAAACGTCTCGTGCGTCGGAGGCGACCCATAGGGAAACAGCAGGATGCACGACTTGGCCGCACCCCGACCCACCGATCCCGATGATCTGGATGATCCCGATGAACTCGAAGCCGCCGCCTGAACCGACTCCGCCGCCAGGACATCCTCGAGCCCGACACCCAGCGGACCCAATGCCCCGACCTGCAGCAGGTCGCGGCGGGTCAGGCCGTCGCAGAGAGTCCGTGGAGTGCCCAGGATCCGCAACATCAACTCGCCCTTGTTCCCCGTGCCAGCATCCGACCCGTATTCTCCACCCGTGGCCCCCCTGCCGCAAGCGGTCTATTACCAACGTTGGTGCTCAACAGGGCGGTGGCCGGAGGTGTAACCCCCGGGTCTGCCCGACGGCACCCCACCCCTCTCCCCCGACCCGCTCTCCAACAACCGAGCCCCCGCCCTTGGCGGGGCCGGCATGTCTTAGCCCGGCTGCTCGTCGAAGCCAAGGACGCCACCTTCAACAAGATCACACCCGTTGGCGTCTCGACCGAGACCGACGCGAAGACGTCCTTCGACGACTTCGCCTACGGAAGTCCGTAACGGACTCGCTTAGCGGATCATGATGCACGAGGGGCTGGGGACCTTGATCGGCTCGCCCACCGGTGTCAGCGAGCCTCTCTTGCGGTCGATCCGGAACACCGCCACGTTGCCTCCGGGCATGTTGGCACACAGCAGCAACCGCCCGTCGGGAGTGACCGCGAGGTTCTGAGGCCCCTTGCCCAGGCTGGGCACGATCGCCACCGTCTTCAACAAACCGCCGTCAAGGACCCGATAGATCGCGATCGAGTCGTGGCCGCGATTGGTGCCGTACACGAAACGGCCATCGGGCGTCACCTTCACGTCGGCACAGTGGCTGGTGCCGGAAAACTCCTTGGGCAAGGTCGAGATCGTCTGCCGTTCGATCATCACTCCGGTCTTGTCGTTGTAGTCGAGCACCGAGACCGCGTTACTCAACTCGTGAATCACGTAGATCCAACGGCCATTGGGATGAAACGTCAGGTGCCGCGGACCCGCTCCGGCGGGAGTCCGGACAAATGGCTGTCGAGGAATCGAGAGTTTTGCGTCCCGGGAGTCGAGCCGGTAGCTGAGGACCTGGTCGAGTCCGAGATCGGCCGAGAGCACGTAGCGATTGTCGGGGCTGATGACGAAGCAGTGAGCATGCGGGCCACTCTGACGCTGGCTGTTCACGCTCGATCCGGAGTGCTGAATAAAGGAAGCGGCCTTTCCCAGCGAACCGTCCTTGCGGATCGGCAGCGAGGCGACGCTGCCCGAGGAATAGTTGGCCACGACCAGCGTGCGGCCGGTGCGGTCGACGTCCAGGTAACACGACGTCGTGCCCAGAGCCGACTGCTGGTTCAGCAGTGTCATCCGCCCGCTGTTGCCCTCGAGCCGAAACGCCGCGATTCCGTCGTTGACCTCGTCGCTGAAGTCGGGGGTGTGGATCGAGTAGAGGAACTTGCGGTTGGGCGAGAGTGCCAGGAAGAACGGGTTTTCGACCTCGGTGGTCCGATGCACCGGCTGCATCGTGCCCCGCTTCGAATCCACCCGGAACGCATGGATCGCCCCGGCGTCCCCCTTGGCAAACGCCGACACGAACACCAGCAGGTCATCGTCGGCCACCGAGTCCACGCTCATCAGGCCAAGGACCATTCCCAGGGCCGCCAGCCCCGTTTGCCGTTTCTTGCTCATCATCGTTTCCTATTCTGGGCATCAACCCGGGTCAATCAGGTGTGTCTCTCACTCTACGTCGGACTCCAGCTTACCAAACCAGTTCGCAACCCTCTGCCATCGGAGACCAGCCAGGCGAGCGGACTCGCCACGTGGTGTGGTACCCCGACCCAGAGAATCCAGACGTTGTACCCAAGGCGTCCAGGTTTTCACGATTTCGACTGCGTGCAGGCGACCAGTTCGGCCACACCACCCGGCCGGCCACAGACGATCGCCAACTGCCCGAAGTCCCGACCGATCGCCACCGCCTGCTCGCGGCCGATCCCCAGCACCAGCAGGCTGATCTCCGGCTCCCAGTCTGCGGCGTCCGGCACGCCCTGCCCCTCGAACAGCACCACGTCGCAGTCGGCCAGCCGAGCCTTGAGCCGTTCGTGCCGCAGCAGGTTCGCTGCGGACTCCAGCAGCCGAGAACCGGGATTGGCAGCCGTTACAAACGCCCACTCGAGTCCGGCAAGAGGTCCGTCAAGGGCAACGGCAGCCCCGATCCTCAAGTCCACACTCCGGCCCTCGACATCGGCCCTGTAGGTCGTGGCCCGATACGCACTCAACAACCGCTCACGCGACTCGTCACTCAATCGTCACGGCTCCAGCCCCCTAGAATCGCCACACCGGACGCTCGGGGCCCGTCGATTGCACGGTCTCGACATACAACCCGGTCTGCTGCGCCGGCGGGCGACCGGAATGCTCGCCGCGATCCATGATCCGATAGACCAGCAGGTTGTGCCAATGGCCGTCGGCCAGGCGGAGCACCGCGGCGTTGGGATGATCCATGAACCAGGGCTTGCCGCTGGGAGTGCGGCCGAACTCCTTCAAGGCGTCGCGGGCCAGGATCGGGTCGAGTACCCCCGTACGTTCATCGTTCAACGGCCACAGCACCAGCCGATCCCGCTCGCGGCCCAGCGGGTTGGACACCAGGTACGGCGTCCCGTCGGCGGCCCGGTTGATCGACACCGGAGCCTGGCCCTTGGCCTCGGGATGCTCGAGCACTCGCTTCCATTGCACCCCGTCACTCGACCGCCAGACCCTCAGCACGTGCTCGTCGTAGGCCTCGTAGGCAAACCGTGCCGAGAACAGAAACGATCCGTCGATGTCTCGGATCAATGTCGGCTCGATCGGAACCAGTCTCATCACGACTCCGTACACCACCTGCCGCCTGGACGTCTTGACGTCGGCCACCACGGGATGAAACTCAACCGGACGCCAACGACCCCCCTGGCAGCGCCACCTCGAGACCCCCGCGGTGTGTGGCTTGGCAAACCACCCCCGCGTGTCTCCGGTTGTTGCCGCCACCGCCATCAGCAGGTCGTCGCCGTCGGGAATCCCCATCCGCAGCGATGGGCAGGTGATCTTCCACTTCGTCCCGGCCACCCGCAGTGGCTTCGCCTCGGTGAAGGTCTCCACGCCGGTCACAGAGAACTGCTTGCCGTCAAACGCCAGCTGCTGAACCTCCGTCGTCCGCACCATCCCGCGGGTCTTTTCGCTCTTGTCGTAGTACCCGTTCCCCTTCATCGGAAAGTCCAGCGCCTCGCAGAAACTGACTCCGGTGCCGGCAAAGGGGTGCGGGCTGCCGTCCTGGCGTCGAGCACCCAGAGGCACGAAGCCGCCCTTGGTGCCGTGCTTGAGCACGATCCGCCACTTGCCGGTCTCCCGGTCGGCGTACTTGGTCGTCCGAGTCACCTTCACCGGCCTGGCCTGCCCGATCTTGGCAGCGTCGTCGAAGATCACCGCGTCCATGCCCGCCTCAAAGTCCCCCACCGGGAACCCCTCGGTCCGCAGGTTGCACAACAGGCCCGCTTGCGTCGGGCCGGCCTGGAACAGGTAGCCGGTTCCGTAGCGAAAGCCGTCGCCCTCAGCAGGAACGACCAGGTCGGCAGCCTCCCGCGTGACGCCGACGATGCCGCGACGACGACCCGGCTCCCCGGCGACTCCGCCGTCCGCTGACGATAGCACCAGGGCACCGGCAGAACCGGCCAGGCTACCAAGAGCTGTCCGCCGAGTGACTCGACCGGTCACGATGGCTACTCCTTTATCAACACCGCAAGAATCCTGAAGCGGAACACGACAGCCCCAACACTGGAGAGTCTCTCAGCCGGCCTTCGGCTTTTCTTCAGCTCCCGGCGCAGCAAACAGATGCAGAGGCGAGTAGTTGGCGACGTACTTGCCCATCTTGTCGCGGACCGCGCCGTTGCCCTGGCTGTTGCGGTTCGACGCGGTCACCACGATCCGACCATCTGCGTGCACCGCCAGGCTGTGGCAGTTCGACATCTTCGTCGATGTGAAGAATGGCTTCTCGTCACCCGGCTTCAACAGCAGGAACTGGCCGCTGCCGGGCTGGCCGCTGGTGACCACCGCCCAGTAGCCATCCGGATGCCACGCCAGGTCGAACACGAAGCCGTGGTTCTGAGCACCCAGGCGGGCCGTGTGCTTGATCTTCAGGTCCGGCCAGTCCAGCCAATGGATCGTGGGAATCGCGATCGCACGGCCGGTCTTCTGAGGCTCACCGCCGGCACAGATCAGCGTCCGGCCCTTGTCATGGAATCTCAACAGCCGCAAGCCGCCCACGTCCTGGATCCGCTCGTAGTAGTGCATCCCCTTCACGGTCGACTCGGCCACCTGCTTCCCACCCGGTAACTCGAATCGCCGCAGCACACCAAACAGGTCGCCGGTGACCAGCTGCGTCTTGTCGGGATGAATCGCCACAGCGAACACCTCACCCGGATGCTCCTTCACCTCGTGCAGCAGCTTGCCGTCGGCAGCGGACCATACCCGCACCGCCGCGTCGCGGCCGGCGGTCACCAGCACCTGGCCGTCGTCGGAAACCGACAGCGAACGGATCCAGCCGTCGTGAGCCTCGTCGTGATGCCAGGCCAGCTCGGGCTTCTGGGCAATCCCCCGAGTCGCCTGCAGCCGGCCCCAGGTGTCGACGCTGAACACCAGCTCGCCACCCGGCTGAACCTCAAGACACGACACCCAACCACGGTGACCCGCCACGCGGTCCACCTCCGCGGGCTTCTCACCACCCAGGTCCCACCGCCTGATCGACGCGTCGTATCCTGCAGCGATCAGCATCTTGCCGCAGGCACTGAAACGAGCGACCATCAGCTGCCGGTCACATGCGAGCTTCAACAGCTCGCGCGGCTCTGCCGGCTTCGATTCGGCCGTCTTTTGTTTTGGCTTCGTGTCGGGCATCTGTCGTCTCCGGCCCTAGGGCCACTAGCTCAACAACTCATCAATCTTGTGCATGTCGTCATGAGCGATCGGCAACGGCTGGGTGCCGTTGGTGTACTGGGCCTTGGCCGAGTCGAGACCGACGGCCGAGAACCAGGTGTGGAACAAGTGACCGATGTCATAGGGAGTACTCTTCACGTCGGTCCCGTCGGCCAGAGTCTCACCCACCACGGTGCCGGTGCGGATCCCGCAGCCGGTCATCGCCACGCTCCAGGCGTTGGGCCAGTGATCGCGACCGACCGAGCCGTTGATCCGAGGCGTCCGCCCGAACTCGGCCATCACCACCACCAGCACCCTCTCGTCGAGCCCCCGATCAAACAGGTCCTCGATCAGTGCCGAGAGCGACTGGTCGACCTTCGGCATGCGGCTGGCGTGCGAGTTGAAGTTGTCGCCGTGAGTGTCCCAGCCATAGGAGGTGACCTGGACAAACCGCACGCCCGCCTCGATCAATCGCCTCGCCAGCAACGTGTGCCGGCCCAGGTCGTGAGTCCCGTAGCGCTGCCGGTCGGTCTCCTTGACTTGCTTCTCGTCGAAGAGCTCGACGTGCTTCATCAGTGTCTGTGCCACGTCGTAGACGTAACTGTTGGCCTCGTTGAAGGCACCCCGTCGCCGGTTGGCGAACTGGCGATTGAACTGCTTGCGGAGTTCCTGGCGGACCCGGTCGGCTTCGGAACTGATCGAATCAGGCCGGACCAGGTTCGCCGGCGGCTTGCCGTCACCCAGGGCCAGAGCCCCATACCTGGCACCCAGGAACCCGGCGTGCTTGGAAATGAACCCGCCGTTGCCCGGCTTGACCCACACGTAGGGCGGCAGACCACTCGCGGTGGGGCCCAGCAACTTGGCCACCGCCGAGCCGAAGAAGGGATAGGTCACGCCGCGGTTGCGAGGATGACCACGCATGATCTTGGGGACGCCCGAGGAGTGGTTGGCGTCCTCGGTCTTCATCGAACGGACCACCGCCAACCGCTTCATCTGCCGGGCGAGCTTCGGCATCAACTCGCTGACATGGATGCCCGGCAACGTGGTCGGAATCGACCGAAACGGGCCGCCGAAGGGAGTGTTCGGTTTCGGATCCCAGCTCTCCAGCTGGCTCATGCCCCCGTCGAGCCAGATCA
This sequence comes from Planctomycetota bacterium, assembly GCA_963578885.1. GTDB lineage: Bacteria > Planctomycetota > Planctomycetia > Planctomycetales > Planctomycetaceae > UBA8437. The sequence continues at coordinate 2,928 of CAUZEQ010000045.1, read as the reverse complement.
ACAGGATCTGCTTGTCATTGCGGGCCAGTTCCTCGGCCACGGCCGGTTGCAACAGGCCCCCCAGCCCACTCGCACCCGCCGCTCCGATCCCGCCGATCCCGCCGGCCCCCGTTGCCAACGCGCCCAGCATGCGACGCCGCGACCAGCCGTGCTCCCACGAGCGGCAGTGACTCATCCCGTTTCTCCAAATGATCCGAATGACCCGGTACCGATATCTCGGTCAGTGATTGACACAGAACTCCGTCGACGTCAGCAACGCCCAGGCCAGCTGCCCGATCGCCTCGGCACGTGCGGCCCCGTCCTTCTTCTCCAGAAACCGCCCGACCGCCTCGTGATCCGAGTCACTCGGCCGGCGACTGACCACCGCCAGGAACAAGGCCTCGGCCGTCTTCTTCGCATCCGCATCCGTGGCGAGACGTTCGATGAGATTGCCCGACCGTGGCTTCAGCAACTCGAGCACCTTCTCGTCGTGCATCAGGTACAACGCTCCCTTGACCGTCGGAGCAAAATCGACCTCCGGCTCACGCGGCGGATTCGAAAACGTCTTCAGAAACTGCTTCTGCAGCGCGGCCAGGCTCTTGGTCTCAGAGACCAGCTGCTCGAGCCCCACGCCGGGCTTCTGCTTCAATCGAGCGATCTCGCCGGTGGCGATCATCGTGCTCCAGAAGAACTGCTCGGCCGAGAGCCTCTTCTGGTTGGCCACGGCATAGGTCTTCGCATCCGGCAAGGGGCCCTTCCCCGGCAGCCGTGAGCTCCGCTGGTAACACCCGGTTCGCGCCAACTGGCCCAACAACCACTTGATGTCGAATTCGTGAGCAACGAATTCGGTGGCGAGCCGTTCGAGCAGTTCGGGGTGAGTCGGGGGATTGGCCGAATGGAACAGGTCCAGCGGTTCGACCAGGCCCCGACCCATCATCACGAACCAGAGTCGGTTGACGATGTTGCGAGCGAACAGGGGGTTGCCTTTGGCGGCCAACCCCCGGGCCAGTTCCTTGAGCGGGCTGAACTTCAGCACGCCCGGGGTCTTGGCCTTGCGGTCCGGAGCCACCGAGTACTCCTCGCCCTTGGGAAACGTCCGGATCGGCACGTCCCCGGCCCCGGGGATCCTGAGGCCCGTGGTCCGCGGGTCCATCGTGAAGACCGACTGGAACTCCTTGTCCTTCTGCATCACCCGCTCGGTGACCGCAGGGAAGTCGCCTCCACGCCGCGACTGCATGTTCTCGAAGATCATGTGCAGGCCCTGGAAATCGACCTGCTTGTAGTCGTCGATGCTGACATGGTCGTGACACTGAGCACAGCCAAGATCGACCCCCGCGAGCAGCCGGCCGACATCCCGGGTCAGGCCCGGCACATCGACCGCGGCCATCGCACCCTCCTTGGTCAACCGTGCCGTCAGGAAATAGGCGGCTCCGCGGAGGTTCTCATCACCGGAATCCGGTGCCAGCATCGCCCGGGCCACCTGGTCCCACGGCAGGTTGTTTGCGAAGGCGTGCCGCAGAAACTTCGTCCACTCGGCGTGCTCACCTCGACGCTCCATCAGCATCGCGTGGAACAACTCCTGCATCCGCCGCGGGTAGTCCTCCCCGGCGAGCAGCGAGTCGATCAGCACGTCGCGCTTGTTGGAGGCCTTGTCGTCAAGAAACCGGGTCGTCTCGGCGGAGGTCGGGATCCGGCCGGCCAGGTCGAGCATCACGCGGCGGAGGAATTCGGCGTCATCGGCTGCTGGAGCCTTGGGCGTGTCACCGGCCTTCGCGTCGATCAGCCGATCGATCGCGGTGTGCAGCGATTCGTCGGCGGCACGGGCCCGCGACAGCGTAATGCCTGCCAGGCCAATCACCAGCAAGACCATCGATCGCTGCATGGTGGGATCCGTCTTCATCTTTGGGGAGCGAAGGAGCTACCAGCCGAGTATCGATATCATCGATATTATCGATAATACTTCGAGACGGGCACTCAATGACATGTCCGGTGGGGTCTGCCCAGCGTGCTTGCCACGACTCACATCTTCGGCGAGAATCCAGCCTGAGGAAAGCGGGCCCCGATCGATCAACCGGAGTGCGGCCGTGCGATCACAGAATTCTGAGACGAGCCGCCTCGGCCCCAACCCGGCCTTCAGTCTCGCCCTGCTCCTTGTCACCGTCGCCTTCGTGTTCCCGACGGTCGCACACGCTCAACGTGTCTCCGGCGGCCTCCAGGCTCTTTACACCTTCGCCGAGGGCAAGGGCAACCTGATCACCGACATTTCGAGAGTCGGCCGGCCGTTGAACCTGGTGATCGAGAAGCCCGCGACGGTGAAGTGGCAGAGCGGCTCATTGGTCATCCGCTCCTCGACCCGCATCGCCTCCACCGGCCCCGCCGTCAAGCTGATCAACTCGATCAAGAAGTCACGTGCCGTCACGCTCGAGGCCTGGATCCGCCCGGCCAACAACCGCCAGAATGGCCCGGCCCGGATCGTCACCATCAGTGCCAACCCCAACGTCCGCGACATCACCTTCGGCCAGGAAGCCGGCCTGTACAACGTGCGATTGCGGTCTACGGCCACCTCCAACAACGGGGAACCCTCGACCTCCACCCGCCCGGGCACCGCATCGGTGGCCCTGACCCACGTCGTCTACACCCGCGACCCCGGCGGCACCGCCCGCATCTATCTCAACGGCAAACCCGCCGCCACCAAACGCATCAGCGGCGATCTCGGCAACTGGGACTCTCGCTTCCGGCTGCTGCTGGCCAACGAAGGAAGCGGCGACAGGCCCTGGCTCGGTTCGCTGCACCTGGTGGCCCTCTACAGCCGCGCACTCTCGTCCCGGGAAGTCCAGCAGAACCACCGGGCCGGAGCGACCGCGAGCAACCTGCCACCGGCGGAACTCGCCATGCAGCAGAGGCAGCAGTTCTTCGAAACCCGCATCGCACCGCTGCTGGCCAGGCACT
>CAUZEQ010000044.1:0-22855 GCA_963578885.1 Planctomycetota bacterium | reverse complement strand
GGGTTGAAAAGGGGACCGGCCCCGCCTGCGTGCCGTTCTGGGTGGAGCGGGACTTTCTGTGGGCGGCGTCTGACCCCGTCCCATCCCCAAACTTGTGTTTTTCAACCCGCCGCAGGCGGCCTAGCGCGGCAGCGGGACCGGCGGCGGGTCGGCGGGACCCAGCCGGTTGGCCGGAGCGGCAAACTGCCGGCCCGACTTCAGGTCCTCGAGCAGTTCGACGATGACCTGAGCGGGAATGGCGTGCGATTCGGTCCGTCCCTCGCGGGCAATGTTGATTCCCACGGTCCGCCCCCTTAAGTCGACCAGCGGACCTCCACACTGCTCGGGCTTCAGCACCGTGTCGTGAGCAAATGCGGTGGGGAACCCGCCCCTGCGGAAACTCAGCTGGCCACCCAGCTTGTTCATGAAGATGCTGCGGTTCTGCAGGTGTTCGGCCGGAGACCCCAGCCGGGCGTTGGCATCGAACTCGACGGTCCCCCGCCGCACTCTCATCGGCAGCACGTCGCCGGGGCGGAACTTGCGGATCTGGTCTCTGAGTGCCGCGCCGCGAGGAATCGTGGTGCCGGCCACCCGGATGATCACGTCACCGACCTTGAGTCCGATCCGGCTGGCTCCGCTGTTGGGCATCACCCGTGAAATCCTTGCTCCCCCGACCACGTCCTCGAACCCGACCCCCAGAAACCCGAACAGGTGCGGGATCCTGCGACGGGGGATGCTGACGACTCCGACGGCCACCGGCAGGTCGCTGGGACCGCAGGTGGCCAGCAGCGACCCGACCGACGGGTCCATCTTGCTGTGCCAGACCACCTCGATCAGCCCGGTGGCTTCGATCTTGAGCATCGCGAGGTCGTGTTCGGGATGGAACCCGACCTGTCGTGCGGGGTGAGTCTTACCGTCCTTCAGCCGACAGGTGATCGCACCGCCGTTGATCCCGTTGACCTGGCTGGCCTTGGTCAACACCCAGCCGTCGGACCCCACGATCGCGCCCAGCGCCTTTTGCCGCCCGTTGACCAGCACCGCCACGGTCGCCTGGCTGGACATCTTGACGACCGGCCGAAACGCGTTGCGGATCGCCGCGCCGCTCTTGTAGAGGTCGCGAGGCAATCGTCGAGGCGCCGCGGCCTCGACCGCGACGGGCACCACCAACACCGCCAACGCCGTGACCAGCAGCCTGGAACTCAGCAACACGACGCGATTCATGGACCTCGGCCTCCTGCCAGCGTCACCGTGATCTCCACCGGTTTGCCGTTCCGCCTTATCGACAGCTTCAGCTTGTCACCGGGCTTCTTGGTCTGCACGTGATCAAACAGCGAATCAAACCCCTCGAACCCCTTGCCATCGATCTTCACGATCAGGTCACCGGACTTCACTCCCGCCTTGGCCGCGGGCATGTTCGGATTCACATCGGTCACGGTGCAGCCCTGGGCGTGGTCAACGCCGTTGATGCCCAGCACCGGCTGGCGGCCGCGGCTGGGACGTCCAAACGCTATCCCATCCAGGAGCCTCGCCCAACTCTCGGTGTAGGCTCGGATCGGTACGTGGAAGTTCCAGCTGGTCGGTGCCCCGATCCGGCTGTGGATGCCGATCACGTTTCCCGAGAGGTCAAACAGCGGCCCCCCCGAGTCGCCTCCAACCAGCGTGCAGTCGGTCTGTACGTAACCGCTCTCGGTGCGGATCACCCGACCGAGGCGAACCACCGGAGGCCGGTTGCGCTGGTAGCCTCCGGGGTGTCCCAAGGCCAGGCACCAGTCACCGGTCCGCACGTCCTTCGGTCGCGCCAGGGGTCGGAAGGGAAACGGGCCCTTGCCGTCGATCTTGAGCACCGAGGCATCCAGCGCGCGGTTGAGCCCCAGCGTGCGGCCTCGCAACGACCGGCCATCGGCTAGCAATACGGTCACGCGGCGGTTGGGGGACCCGGTGACGTGAGCGGCCGAGAGCACATAGCCGTCGGCACTGACGATCACACCGCTGCCGGCTCCATTCCCGATCCGCAAACCGACCGTCGCTTTCGAGAGGTCCCCGACCAGTTTGCTCACCTGCTTCTCGATCGCCAGCAGGTCGGCCACGTCCCGCGGAACGCTCCGGGTGAACGCGGCCGGCTGCATCGGACGGGTCACGACCGGAGCCCGCACCACGGGCAGGTCACGGGGCAGGGGAGGCGGGGGAGGCGAAATGGGATCAGCGGCGATGACCACGGCGGATTCCACGAGAACCACTACCGCGACCGCCAGAGCCGAAAGCCGTCCTCGGGTCATTCAGAACCCCCCTCGTGATCGCTGACGCGTCGGCCTGTACCCGCACTCCCCAATCCCAAAATACGCGACACCAAGGACCTTCCGCAAGTTGAGTCCCCTTCTCGGCCCCGTGTCCCTGGGATATGCTAGCCCCCGCACCCCCGCCAGATCCGCAGCCTCACGTGCCGATGCCCTGCCGATGCCCTGCCAATGAAAGTCCACCAGACCCCTCTGCCCGGCGTCCTGGTCATAGAACCCCGCGTCTATGAAGACGAGCGAGGCTTCTTTCTCGAGACCTACCAGCAGCGGCGATTCGCCGAGGCGCGGATCGATGTGACCTTCGTGCAGGACAATTGGTCCCGATCGACTCGAGGCACACTCCGCGGACTGCACTACCAGATCGCTCACCCCCAGGCCAAGCTGGTGCAGGTCGTCTCCGGCAGCGTCTTCGACGTCGCCGTCGATCTCCGTCGCGACTCACCCACCTTCGGCCGCTGGTACGGCACGACACTCTCGGCAGAAAACCACCGCCAGCTGCTGATCCCCGTCGGGTTCGCTCACGGGTTCCTGACCACCAGCGACTCGGCCGATTTCCAGTACAAGTGCAGCGAGATCTATCACCGCCAGTCGGAACGGACCCTGCTCTGGAACGACCCGGAGATCGGCATCGAGTGGCCCCTGGAGGGCGAACCGCTGCTCTCGGAAAAAGACACGCAGGGCAAAAGGCTCTCCGAGGCGGAGTGCTTTGACCTGACAGCCGATGCCGGTCCCGGAGACTCAGGGGATGACTGAGTCGTCGGACCCCAGGCGACCTCGACTGGCGCTGCTGATGGGAGACGTGGCCGGGGTGGGACCCGAGGTGATTGCGCGGGTGATTGCCGATTGCCAGGACCGTGGTCACACTCTGGTCGTCGGACACCCCGATGTCCTGGCCCGCGCGCTCGAGTTGGTCGGCCTCGAGAGAACCGTCCATCTCGTCGATTCGCCTCAACACGTCGCCGCAGAGCCCGACCCGAACGGCATCGATTGCTGGAACCCCTCGAACGCCGATGTCGCCGACATCCCCGCGGCCCAAATCGACGCCCGCTGTGGCCGGGCGGCGGCCGACTGGGTGCTGGCCGCCGCGGCCGCCACACTCGAGGGTCACATCGACGCGATGGTGACCGCACCCCTGAACAAGGCCGCCCTGGCGGCCGCCGGGGTCGGTGTTCCCGGCCACACCGAACTGCTCGCCCAGGCCTGCGGCCATGACTCGGTCGCCATGATGCTCTACCTCCCGCCCGCCACCACCGCCACCCGCCTGGGCCCACACGGCCTGGGCGTCGCACACGTCACGCTGCACACCTCGATCGCCAGCGTCCCCGGCCTGCTCTCAGTCGACGTGATCACCGAACACATCAAACTGATCGCCGGGTTCCTCGGCCAGGTCGGCTGCCCGGCGCCCCGGATCGGGGTCTGTGCCCTGAACCCTCATGCCGGCGAAGACGGCCTCTTTGGCAACGAAGAACAGACCACGATCGCTCCGGCCGTCGCCGCCGCGGTCGCTCTGGGTCTCGATGCCACCGGCCCCTTCCCCGCCGACACGCTGCTGCGACGTGCCGTGGAAGGCGAATTCGACGGGGTGGTAGCCATGTACCACGACCAGGGCCACATCGCCCTGAAACTGGTCGGCTTCGACTCGGCCGTCAACGTGACACTGGGACTGCCGCTGATCCGTACCAGCCCCAGCCACGGGACCGCCTTCGACATCGCCTGGCAGGGCACCGCCGACCCCGCCGGCATGCAGGCGGCCGTCGATGCCGCACTGCGGATCTGGCACAACCAAACCAGCGACGCACAAGACTCCAATGCCCACAACACCGCTGGGGCACTCCAGCAGGAAGACTGATGCCCGAGGCTCACGAGACACTCTTGTACCTGATCCGCCATGGAGCCACTCCGGCCAACGAACAACGACCCTACGTGCTGCAGGGGCACGGGATCGATACCTCGCTGAGCGACACCGGGCGGCGGCAGGCCGAGGCGGTTGCCGGGTTCCTGGCCGAGCGGCCGCTGGATGCAGTGATCTCCAGCCCCATGAAACGGGCGCGAGAGACGGCCGAGGCCATCGCCGCTCCGCACGGACTGGCTATCGATGTGCTCGAGGGTATCTCCGAATGCGACGTCGGTCGCTGGGAAGGCCGCGACTGGGGCTCGATCATGCAGGACGATGCCGTGGCCTATCACCGGTTCATGGACGACCCGGCAACCCACGGGTACCCCGAAGGCGAAAGTTATGCCGATGTGCTCGATCGCGTCGCCGGACCACTCGATCAACTCCTCGCCGCGCACCGCGGCCAAAGTGTCGCCCTGGTCGCCCACAACATCGTCAACCGGGTCTACGTCGCGCGGTTGATGGGCTGGCCGCTGTCCAAAGCCCGGGAGATCCGACAGGACAACGCCGGCATCAACGTGATCCGCGGCCGAGAAGACGAGATTACGCTGATGTCATTCAACGTCCGCTTTCACCTGGATGACGCCGGACTCTAGAGAACCACCTGGCCCCGTTCCTGTTTCCGTTTCCGTTTCCGTTTCCGTTTCCCAATGACACTCCGCGGCATCATCTTCGATATGGACGGCACGCTGGTCGACTCGGGACTCGACTTCGACGCCATCCGCCGCGACATCGGGTTGCCCGAGAAGCACCCGATTCTCGAGGGGGTCGAAGCGATTGCCGAGGGTCCCGAGCGGGACCGGGCTCTGGAGATCCTGCACCGGCACGAACACGATGGGGCCATGCGAGCCACTCCCTTTCCCGGTGTTGCCGACCTGCTCGGGCGGCTCGTACAACTCGAACTCCGCTCGGGAGTCCTCACCCGCAATTCCCGCGCCTCGGCCCACACCACTCTCGAGAGGCTGGGCTGGAGTTTTGACAGCGTGCTGACCCGCGAGGACGCTCCGGCCAAACCCGACCCGACCGGGGTACTGGCAATCTGTAACGATTGGGGCCTGAGTCCCCCAGAGGTGCTGTTTGTCGGTGACTACCTGTTCGACCTGCAGGCCGGACACAACGCCGGCACCAAAGCGGCGCTGTTCGCACCCGGGGTGCTGCCGGAATGGGCCGACCTTGCCGACTGGGTGGTGAGCAGCTTCGGTGAGCTCGAGGAACTGATCGAGCGATTGTGCCTTGAGGCCTAGTCGCTACCGGGACTTGCCGAACAGATACGCGAGACCCAGCGCCGCGACCCCGACCCCGACCCCGACCCCGACCAGGATCGTCCCGGTCGCATCAGCCGCACCGCGAACCGCCTCGTTGACCACCTCGTCGCCTGGCTGATCGTGCTCCTCGACGGCCACCAGCGTCTTGTTGTCGGGCCCGTAGACCTTCACCCGTCGGGTCCAATCCAGTGACTGGCATCCGACCAGGGTGAAGCTGAGCACGAGACAGAGAATCGAGCGGGCCATCGTGGGGGGGGATGCTAGGCCTCGGGTTCCCGAAGCGTCAACCCGAATTCGTCTACCCCCCAGTTGCCAACCGCTGCTAGAATCCGCGGCTCAACACGACGCCGAGGTCTCGCATGGATGCGACACGACACCAGCTCCCCGCGACCGCACCGTTGACTGCGCTGCTGTGTGCCCTGCTGCTGCTGCTGGCCCTCGTCGACAACTCGATCGCACAGCGACAGTCGCCTCGACGAGTGATCCCGAACCCGGCCACGCAACCGGCCACGCAACCGGCACGGCAACCGGCACGGCAACCGGCACGGCAACCGGCACGGCAACCGGCACGGCAACCCGCGGGCAAGGCCAAGACGCAACAGCGCTTGCCCCGCAGCCGACTGCAGACCCCCGACCTCCGCATCCAGAAGCTCGAACCCAGGCTCAAGGCCGCACTGGTGAAGTGGGAACTGGCCACCTCGCGGATCAAGACACTCAAGGGCGAGATCTACCGCTACCACCGCGAGTTCGTGTTCAACACCGAGAAGCGGGCGCGGGGAGTGTTCTACTACGAGTCTCCCGACAAGGGGCGACTCGATATCTTCGCCGTCCAGATGCCCAAGGGGACCGTGTCGTCGGTGAAGCTACCGGCACGCCGCGATCCCATCTCCGGCCGGGTGACCCCCGCCCGCACGATCGTCCTGGCCGTCTCGGGCGACAACCCCGAGAAGTGGATCTGCGACGGGACCCAGGTGCTGGAAGTCGACGAGGTCGACCGCACGGTGACCAGCCACAGGATTCCCGCCGATTACCGGGGCAAGAGAATCATGGACGGCCCGCTGCCGTTCCTGTTCGGCCTGCCGCCCGACAAGGCCATCCGCCGCTATCACATGACTCTGCTGGGAGAATCCAAGGACGAGATCTGGATCAGGGCCTTCCCCAGGTGGAAACAGGATGCGGTCAACTACCGCGAAGCCACCGTGATCCTCGACACCGCCACCTACCTGCCCAAGCACGTCCGACTGACCGCACCGGACAACACCCAGACGATCTACTCGTTCTTCCGCCTGACGGTGAACTCGAAACTCGAGGCCTTCACCAAGTTCTTCGGCCGCAGCCCGTTCCGGCCGAATCTGAAACGCTACCGAGTCGTCGCCTCGCAATCGGTGCCCTTCGTCCCCTCGGTCATCGGCATGCCATGGAAGAAGGCTCAGACCGTGCTGACCGACGCCGGGTACAAGGTCAAGTTCTCCGCCGGAGTGCCGGCGACGAAACAGGACCTGACCTACGTGATCTACCGGCAGACGCCCGGGCAGCAGGCCGCGTTGGCTCCCGGAAGCCAGGTTCGGCTGACCTTCTACGCCAAACGAGCCACCGGCGGGTCGAAGACGCGGTAGTTGCCAGCCCGCCGGGGTCAGACGCCGCCCGCAGAAAGTCCCGCTCCACCCAGAACGGCACGCAGGCGGGGCCTGACCCCTTTTCAACCAGCACTCGTTGCAACTCGAAGATGGGGTCAGGCCCCGCCTGCGAAACGCGACAGGTGGAGCAAACACCGTTGTGGGCGGCGTCTGACCCCCGTCCCCGCAAACTCATCTTGCATCTGCTCACCGGCAATCCGTCTACTCGATCACCACGACGTCGTCGAGGCGAGCAGCCGATGACCACACCGCAAGCGCCCGAATCTCACCCGCCCCCCAACGACACCAACGACACCTTCCTCGGCATCACCCGAGCCGATCGCCTGGTCGTCACAGTGCTGGTCGTCACCTCGCTGGTCCTGATGGCCGCTCACTGGGCACAGCTCTCGGGCTGGGGCACGCAACCGATCGAAATCGACCGCATCCCCCGTACCCCCGTCGGCTTTCGACTCGATCTGAACACGACCAACTGGGTCGAATTGTCGCAACTGGGGGGCATTGGTCCGAAGCTGGCTCAGAGGATCATCACCGATCGCGAGCAGAACGGGCCGTTTGCCGAGGTCGAGGACCTGGGCCGGGTCCGCGGCATCGGACAAAGAACAATCGCCCGTCTGAGGCCGTGGCTGAGGGTCGGGGATCAGCCCTAGTTCAACTGCCGGATGTACACGTTCCGCCAGCGGCACTTGGCTCCGTTGGGCCAACCCTTGCCGCCGTGCACCTGGACCGCCACGCGACCCTCGGCACCCAGCAACTTGGTGATGCCCGCCTTGTCGTACCCCTTGCCGGGAAACGTCTGGCCATTGAACTCGTTGACCTTGTAGCCGTTGATCCAGGTGGTGATCCGGGGAGGCGATCCGACGACCCGTAGCCGGGCGGTGTTCCAATCGTTGACCCTCCAGGCCGTGACCCACTCGCTGCCACTGATGGTGAAGGCCTTGGGCGGAGCGGTCTTGGTCGGCTTGGTCGTCAGTCCCAGCAATTCCTTCTTATCGTTGTACTTGCCGAAGATGTCGAAGGTTCGCGTGTTGAAGCCTCCGGTCCCCTCACCGTAAATGTGGCCCACATTTCCGTTGTCGTGGTAGTCGACCATCATCTGAAAGCACTGGCCGCGGTTGTTGGACCGCACGAACAGGCCGCTGCAGACGCCCCAGTCGGGCTTCATGTCGATCAGCAGTTCGAAGTCGCCGTAGGATCTGTCGGTCAGGAGGATACCGCCGTTGCCGCTGCCCGGAGGATCCTGCTCGCCGATGATTGCCCCGTTTTCGACCGTCCAGCTGCCCCCGGTGCCGTGCCCGATCTTCTCGGGGTTCTTGTGCCAGCCGGCCAGCGTCTTGCCGTCAAAGACCGGCACGAATCCCGCCTCTCGCTTCTCGACCAGCCAGATGTTGCGGAAGTGAAGCGGGTTGCCGTGGTTCTGGATGTAGATCGGGCCCAGGTCGACACCTTCCTTGACCGGGCTGGCTCGAGTGCTGCGGGGGACGTCGACGTTCTTGTGAATCACCACACCGTTGTGACCGACCGTCAGCCGGGCGTTGGCCGTCTTCTTGCCGGCCTTGTCGTAGCGGGCCGCGGTGAAATCGATGTCGTAGGTCTGCCACTGCAGAGGCGGCAGGCACATGTTCAGGTCCGGGTCCTTGATCTCGTAGATCCCACCGCACTCGTTGTGCTTGCCGGCGAGTCCGAACGAGTCGAGAATCTGCACCTCGTAACGCCCCTGCATGTAGATGCCGCTGTTGCTACGTCCCTGGCCTCGAGCCGCCGGGGCGTAGTTCAGCTTGAACTCCATGTGCAGGTGGAAGTCGCCGAACTTGCGGAAGCTGGTGACTCCCTCGCGGAGTATCCCGTTCTCGAGTCGTCCGCCCTTGAAGTGCTTGGCGGTGCTGCCGTCGAAGAGCACCACGGCGGACTTCGGAGGCTTGGCCCCCAGGGTGGGGCTACGGCGAGACACCCGCTTGAGCACTCCGATCGTGTTGCCGTCGGCATCGCGGATGCTGATCCGGCCGGCCTTCCAGGTGGCCGAACCCTTGTCGGTGGCGTTCTTGTCGGTCTGGAACTCGACCACGTCGCCCTTGCGGAGACCCGTGGCGGTGTTCTTCGCCTTGCCGTCCCAGCCGGCTCCGGGCAATCCCCCCGGGTAGCCGACCCCCAGGAACTTTCCGTCGCCCTGGGCGACGATCTGGGCACCAAAGTTCACCTTGCCGTCGTCGCTTGTAACCTCGCCGACATATTCTCCCTGCACCGCGTAGTCGGCGTCCTTCTTCGCAATCGACTCCGAGATCGTCACGCCCTTCTTCTGGGCGGCGGCGGGCACGACCAGCAGGCCTGCAACAAGCAGCACCGACAGCGAGGAATACAGCTGCAATCGTGTCAGAAAAGGCATGTCGAGACTCCTGGTTTGTCAATCATGGTGTGCGATCACGAGTCGGCACACATTCTGTGCCCCGACCACCTCTCTTGCAACCACCGCCGCCACTTCTAGAACCGCATTCGGAGGTGTGCTAGATTGAAGGCAGAAAGCCGCACGATGGGCTTTGCCACCTGCTCGAGACACCTTGATGGACGCAGAAAAGAAAAAGATCGCCGCCGATTGCTGGAAGAAGGGCTCCGAGGCGATGGCCAAGGAGAACTGGGACTACGCGATCGAGATGTTCGGGAAGTCGGTGAGCCTGGTGCCCGACAACCTGCTCTACCGCCAGATACTCCGCGGAGTCGAACGCAAGAAGTACGCTGACAACGGGTCGGGTGCGAAGATGGCGGGCCTGAGACTGACCAAGGTCAGGGCTCGGATCAAGGCGGGCCGATTGAAGAAGAACTGGGGTGCGATTGACCGCGCGGCTGAAGACGGGCTGAAGATCAACCCCTGGGACTCCTCGCTGCTGTTCGAACTCGGAGTCGCCGCCCGCGAACGCGGGTTTTCGGAAGTGGCCACCGATGCGATGCGGACCGCTGTGGCCAACAACAGCAAGAACAAGGACTTCGCCAGGGAACTCGCCGAACTGCTCGAGGCTCGAGGTGACTACAACGAGGCGGCCAAGATCTGGCAGCGGCTGGCCAAGCTCGACCCACTGGATACTCACGCCCGCACCAAGTCGATGCAGGTGCTGACAGATGACGTGATCGATCGAGGTGGCTACGAGAGTGCCGAGTCGACTCGCGATACGATGGCCGACGACGAGATCGCCAAGCGGCTGACAACCGGCGGCGGCGGGAACGCCGACGGGCCCGGCCAGTCCGAGGAAGCCGACCTGGTGCACGCCGTCAGACGCGAACCGGAATCCATCGAGAACCGGCTGAGGCTGGGATCCCATTACCGCAAGAATGGGAAACTCGAAGAAGCCGCCGCGACCATCCAGGAAGCCCTCGAAATCTCCGGTGGCGATCCGTCGATCCGCGAGAGCCTCGAAGACGTCGAACTCGATCAGCTCCGCAAGAACCTCACCCTCGCCAAAGACAGCGCCTTACGCGACGACGACCAGGACCAGAACAACGTCCGGGAGATCAACACAGAACTGATCAGGCGGGAGATCGAGATCTTCTCGAAACGAGTCGATCGCTATCCCAACGACCTGAAGCTGAAATTCGAACTCGGGTCCCGCTTCGTGCGAGTCAAGAACTACGTCCAGGCCATTCCGCTGTTTCAGGTCTGCGTGAAGGACAGCCGGCTTGCCACCGGAGCACTCACGTCCCTCGGCAAGTGCTTCATCGCCGAGAAGAAGGGCAAGCTCGCCAAGCGGCAGTTCGAAAAGGCCGCCGAATCGGTCAACCAACTCGACGAACCCGACCTCTACAAGGAAGTTCACTACTGGCTCGCCCGCCTGCTCGAAGAAGACGGCGACCAGTCATCAGCCGAGCACCACTACACCGAGGTGCTCGCCGTCGACTACGAATACAAGGACGCGCTGTCCCGCATGGAATCCCTCAGCGAAGACTAACTCCAAGCGTCAGAACCCCACAATTGCCTGGCGGGCTGATTGGCAAGAAACAGGCTTGAGACGGCGTCGGCCGAAAGCGCGCGATCGAGAATCAGCAGCTCATCGATCGAGCCGACGTAGCGTTGGCCCAGGCCGATGCCCAGTGACTCGAGGTCCCAGGTCAGCGTGTGCTGGTATCCGGCCATCGTCGCCCTGAGTTGGCCGTCGATGTACAACGCCGCCCGGGCATTATCCGAGCCGCTGTTGGCGTTCTGAAACGAACCGACCACCTGGTGCCACTTGCCGTCGTCCCAGCCCAGCTCGCCGGCCACCAGCAGCCAGCCCCCCTCGAACATGTTCTGAGCCGGGCTGTCGCCATAGAACCCGAATCGCAGGCGTCGCGGCGACCCGTACCGCCAATCGTTGGGCTTGGTCAGGTCGAGATAGAACGACGCGTCGGCGGCGTGGCGGCTGATGTGAAACGGATCGACGGGGTATTCGTCATCGAGGTCCGCATCGGGATCGCCCTTGAGCCACATCGCGATTGTCCCGTCGAAACCGCTGCCGGCTCCCGGGGGACTGTAGGGGAAGTTGTCGAGAGCCTTATAAAGGAACTCATCTTCGGCCCACTCGTTCTCAGCCGCATCGACAACCAGCCGGCCTCCGAAACGGCCACCGTCCGGATCGTGCCTCACCAGCGACTCGTTGACCGTCGGTTCGGGATCACCCTGGCAGACATCAGCCGCCAGCCCCTGGTCAAACGACGCGTAGAGACACACATTGTCTTTCGATAACGACTCGATCGTCTGGCCCACCGTCGACCTCGCTTCTGATTCGCCACCGGTTCTCAACAGCACTACGATGGCATGCTATCAACTCGCTCGACACCGGTCTGCCACGTCGCGTCCCGCCCGTCTTCCCCCCGCATCTCAACGGTACCCCGTCATGCTTCGGATCGGATCCTTCGGACTGCTGGCGGTGATGATGGCTGCGGCCACCCCCGCCCACGCGACAGCCGCCGAAGTGCCATCCCCGGCCCGGCTGGCGCCGCGAAACACCGAGGTCCCCTTTGCCTACCTCGCCGACGGGACACGCCGCTGGCCGATCCTGGTGGGGTCCCTGGCCCGATCAGATCGCCTGGGCCTGGAACTGAGGCGAGACAAGCAGGTCGTGGCCAGCGGCGAGCGAGTTGCACTCGACGGCATCGCGGCACGGGTCGAGAGGACCGGGCACCTGGTGGTCACTGCCACCCCGGCCGCCACCGCCCGCCTCACGCTGCACCTGGTCCTCAGCCGCGGCACGTCCGAATCGAGGCAGGCCATCACCCTGCAGAAGTCGCCTCCCCCACGGCCCATCTCCTACATCTCCGACCTGGTTGACGACCTGATCCGCATTTTCTGGGACTCCAAGGCGCGGCGCTTCAGGCCGGTCACCCGCGACGCATTCGACCAGTACTTCCGCCGCCTGCAGTGCCAGGGCGTCGCCCGCTTGATCGTCTGGCCCGGTCCGTTCCCCACCCTGGCCGACCCGGCCAACTATCCCGCCGACGACTGGAGCCGTTTCGAATCGTGTGCCCGAGCGATTCTCGACAACCCGACCCTGACCAGCTCGTTCCAGGCACAACCGGGCCAGCCGTCGTGGCGCTGGTTGCGGTTCCTGATGAAGCTGCGGCTCGACCCGGCGATCATGACCGCCTACGCCCACAGCGCCCGCGCCCATGGCATCAGGCTCTCGGCCAGCTTCCGCCCGTTCGAAGCGGGGCTGACCAAGTACTACGTGGTGCCTCGCTTCTCGACCGACGGTCGGTTCCTGGGCGAGTTTCTGCCGCTGGCCTCCCCGGCCACGATGTTCCACCCACAGGAGGTGGGCTTCGCCGGCTACGGCGAGCTGCTTTGCAGGATGGGACGACCCGAAGCGGCACGGCCCGAGGCACTCGAATTCCAGGATGTGCCTGGTGCACGTGAGATCGCCCGCCGGTTCCAGGACGGCCGACGCGACCTGAGACTTCGAGCGTCACCGTTTGCTCCGATCGACGGCACGTCTCTGGTGCTGATCGCAGACGGCACCGGCCATCGCCTGGTCCCGTATCAACAGATCCATGCCGCGGCTTCGAAGCACCTTCCCGAGTTGAAGGGCTTCAGGATCGAGGCGGTCTCGGACACGTCCCTGCGGCTGGTCGGTCTCGGCTGGCCCGCCGGTGCCCGGTTCCTGTGGCTCGAAGCGGCCACCCCCGAGGGTCGGAAACTGGCTCTGCCCGCCGTCGGAGCCACAGCTCTTCGAGCCGCCGCCGGCAATCGACTGGGACGACTGGTTCAGTACTGGGTGTTGAACGGTGAGGAGAAGGCCCGGCAACAGTCCCGGATCGTCGGCATTCCGCTCTCGGGCATGTACCGCACGGAATTCCAGGCGGTCGAGGCGTCGATGGCCGCACTGCTGGCTTCCGGCAAGAAACACGTCACGCTGGGGAACAACCTGCTGGTGATCGATCGGGGTGCCGACTGGTCGGTCGAGATGGTCGATTTCGAGCAGCCTCGTGCCCGGCAGGAAGCGATCGCCGAAATCGCCACGCAGCTGAAGCTAGAGGCCTACGACGAGATCTTCATCAACACCCGCTCGCACACTCAACTGGCCGCTTCCACCGGCGACCTGCTCAGCGAATCCGGCGGACTCGGCTCGATCCTCGACTTCCGACGCACGAGCCGGAACTACACTCACCTGGGCATCGACCGCGCCGCGGCACCTCGCGGCCTGGCCAAGTTCAAGCCGTTCCTGGAGCGGATCGGCACGGGCTCTTCGGACCAGTTGATCGAATCGCTGGAGTCCATCACCACCTGGCAGGCCGGGGAGTGGTCCCGGGCGTGTCCCGACAACGATGCGAAGTTTCCCTGGCGGTTCCACCGCAGCCGTGCGATTGCACGAGGAGTCCGGAAGCTGCTGGTGGACCTGCAGCGCCGGTTCCCCAAGACGCGGATCCGCGTGGTGATCCCCCCGGGCGGCGAAGTCGAGACGGCGGTCCGGGCCGGGCTGGCGAAGATGAAGCGTCCCGAGGGCGGACTCTACAAGTCCGACTTCTACCGGCACATCTGGGGTTCACTCAACCACATCCCCTCGATCGGAGAAGGCCTCTCAACGGTGGACCTCTCGGGGCTCAACGTCGAACCGGCCTACCTGGGCATCCGGTTCGCTCCACCGCCGGGACCGCTGGACCTGTTCCTGGATCACGCCCTGCCCGACCTGGCCGACAACCGTGGCAGCAGCTTCCGCGGACCACGCAGCGTCCTTTACGAGGCCCAGGAAACGCTCCGAGCCCCGTACAAGGCGAAGTTCACCGAGAAACGCGAGGCGATCATCCGCAAGCTGCTGGCTCGGAAGGAGATCCGCGAGGTGATTCTCTACGAATCGGCCGACTGGACCTACTACCTGCCTCTGGACGACCCTCACCGGTACCTCGACACCCCCCCGACTCGATGACACCGATGCCCGAGAACCGCATACCCCTCGACGAGGCACGCCGGCTATGCGAGGTCGTTTTTGGTGAGACGATGGGTGCACCTGGTGAGGTGATCGTGGCGGCAACCGACGTGCTGGTCGACGCCGACCTCCGCGGCATCCCCAGCCATGGCATCGCCGTGCTGCCCTACTACCTCGACAAGTGGCAACAGGGCCAGATCGTCCCCGACGCATTGCCCGAACTCGTTTCCGAAACCGCCACCACGGCGGTCTTCGCCGGAAACCGGGCTGTGGGCCACTACACGTCGAGGCTGGCGATGGAGACGGCGATCGAGAAGGCCGGCGTCTCGGGGATGGGATCGGCCGTCGTCCGCAACAGCACTCACAACGGAGCCATCTCGGCCTACACCATCCAGGCCGCCCGCTGTGGCCTGCTGGGAATCTCCGCCACCGCCTGTGCCCCTCACGTGGCACCCCCGGGTGGGCGACGCGGCCTGCACGGCACCAATCCCATCAGCTACGCGCTGCCTCGACCCCAAGCCGACCCGCTCGTCTTTGATCTCTCCACCGGACACTCCTCGGCCAAGCTCAAGGACAAGGCCGACGACCTGGGTCACTTGCCCGAGGGCACCGCGCTGGACGCCAAGGGGAACCCGACCACCAACCCGGACGATCTGAAGGACGGGTGGATCCTGCCTGTCGCCGGACACGTCGGCTTCGGGCTGGCCCTGCTGGTCGACGGCCTGACCGCCGCACTGGCCGACAGTCCGATCGGACGGGAGATCCCGCTGGTCCACGAAACCGATGGACCCTACCACGGATCGTTCTTCTGCCTGGCGATCGACCCCGAGGCGTTTGGTGGAGCCGAGGCGTTTGGGAGGCGGATCGAGTCGCTGGTCGAGCAGATCCAGGAGCATCCGGCTCGGGACCCCGCCGACCCGGTCCGCTGGCCCGGACAGCGAGGCTGGGCGGCGGCCCGGGAGAACCAGCGGCTGGGGATCCCGTTCGATGCCGACCGCCGGGACCGGCTACACGAAGAGCTCCGCCGCTTCGGAGTGCGGCTGTGAACCGGTAACGGCCCCGGGGGTCAGACGCACGCGACCCCACCCCACTCACAGACCTCCTCCTCTCCAACAACCCAGCCCGCCTCCGGCGGGCGGCATGTCTTAGCCCGGGGTTTACACCTCCGGCCACCGCCCAGCTGAGCACCAATGTTGGTAATAGACAGGCGGCCTAGGGATAGTCGAGGAACACCTTCAGGCAGCCGTCGCCGCGTGAGTTGAACAGCTCGAACGCCTGCTGGATCTCGGTGATCGGGAATCGGTGAGTCACCAAGCCACTCACGTCGACACGACCCTCGCCGATCCACTGCATCGCCAGAGGGAAATCGCGATCGAAGTCCGGATTGCAACTGGTGTGTACCGTCAGGTTCTTCATGAACAGATCCCGCCAATGCACTCCGTCGATCGTCTCCGGCGGCACACCGAAATACAGCATCCGGCCACCGAGCCTGGCGAGGCTGACGCAGAGGTTGATCGCCTGGTCGGCGTGACCAACCGCCTCGATCACCACGTCGACCATTCTCGCACCGGTCAATTCCGACACCGCCTCCACCGCATCCACCTCCGCATTGCAGACCGTTGCGGTCGCGCCGTGCTGAAGGCCTTGAGCCAGCCGCGAGGGGAGCAGGTCGATGCCGATGATCTGTCGGGCGCCCATGTTCGAGAGTGCCAGGTTGAAGAGCTGCCCGATGGGTCCCTGTCCGACGACGGCGAAGTCGAGATCGACGACAGCGGGGAGTTTCTTGAGAGCGAATAGGACGGTGCCCAGCGGTTGAGCCAGCAGCGCGTGCTCGCCGGGCACTCGAGTGTCCACCGGGATCGCGCGGGTCTCGTCCACCACGTAGCGTTCGTACAGGCCCCGCTGCTCCAGCGGCACCGCCAACACCAGGTCGCCGACCTCGTACCGCTGGCCGTTGGTCGCCACCACCGTCCCGATCATCTCGTGCAGCGAATGCCCCTCGACAATCGGGTACTCGTCGCTGCCCTGGAAGAAGGGCAGGTCCGATCCGCACAGGCACGCCAGGTGGGGTTGGAAGATGATCTGGCCCGGCCCTTGGGGATCGCGAACGGGCAACTCCGGCTCGGGAATCTCAACCAGTTCCACCTGCAGCGGGGCGGGCATCTGTCCGGCAAACACGAGAGAGCTCCAGAGAGAGGGGTCCGAAAAAACCAGCGTGCGGTTATACACTCTGAACCAGCGCGCTTCCCACTCCACCTCTGTGTCCAAGTCCTGCCGCGGGAGCACGGGTTGGACGGCGGAGCGTGATAAGCTGTCTCCCGCACCAGGTTCTTGAAGAGAGTCGCCGGTATGAAGTCGCTTCGAGTTGCCACCTGCCAGTTTCCGGTCGAACCCGACATCGCCAGCAACCTCCGCTACACCCTACGCCAGATCCGCCAGTCGGCCCGGCAGGGGGCTCGGGTGATCCACTTCTCGGAATGCTCGCTCTCGGGCTACGCCGGAGTCGAATTCCCCGACATGTCGCACCTCGACTGGGAGGCACTCGTCGCTGCCACCGAATCGATCCAGCAGGCGGCCCGAGAGACCGGGACCTGGGTCGTACTCGGTTCGACTCACCGGTTGACCGGTCGCCATAAGCCTCACAACTGCCTGTACCTGATCGATCCCGAGGGCGAGATCGTCGACCGTTACGACAAGCGATTCTGCACCGGCACCGGCGGCCGCCAACCCACCATGGACCTCTCGCACTACTCGCCCGGCAACCACCCGGTGACCTTCACCGTCGACGGCATCCGGCTGGGGCTGTTGATCTGTTACGACTACCGCTTCCCGGAGTTGTACCGCGAGTACTACTCGCGGGGGGTGCAGATCCTGCTGCAGTCGTTCCACAACGCACGTGCGACGGTGGTCGACGACGAGTCCTACAACATCTGGCGGACCATCGTCCCCTCGACGATGTCGTGCCGGGCGGCCGAGAACCACATGTGGATCAGCGCGAACAACTCCACCGCACACCCCAGCCGCTGGCCCAGCTTCGCCGTTCGACCCGACGGCAAAATCGTGGGCCGATTGACCCTGCACCGACCCGGAGTACTCGTCACCGACATGACACTCGATCCGGATCTCTTCGATGCCCCCGCACCCTGGCGAGACCGGGTGCTCGAGGGCACGTTGCACAGCGGCCGACTGGTCAGCGACCCGCGGTCGGCCAGCGTCACAGGGCTGTAGGCCGATTCGTCGAGTGAGTCTCTGGACAGAGGCGAGACATAGCCCAGGGGAGCGGGGGCAGGGGGGGGTCGGTTGCCGAAGGCATGCCGCAGCGGGATAATCTCAGCCCCGCACCCTCGACTCTCTTCACGCCCCCCAGCCGAGAACTCACGCCATGCCCAGCCTCGAAGGACAGATCATCCTGGTCACCGGAAGCACGCAGGGTGTGGGTGAGGCAATCGCGCTGGAGTCGGCTCGGCTGGGAGCCGCCGGAGTCGTCGTCTCCGGACGCAACGCCGCCAACGGACAGAAGGTTGCCGCGGAAATCGAGTCGATTGGTTCCGAGAGCCTGTTTGTCGAGGCGGACCTGGCCGACGTCGATGCCACCCGCGCAATTGTGGCCGCCTGCGACGAGCGATTCGGTCGCATCGACGGTTTGGTCAACTCCGCGGCGATGACCACCCGAGGCACACTCGCCTCCACCACCGTCGATCTCTGGGACTACCTCTTCGCGGTCAACGTCCGTGCTCCTTTTCTGCTGACGCAATCGGCCGTCGAGATCATGCGGCGTGAGGGGACCAGCGGTTCGATCGTCAACATCATCTCGGTGGCCGCCTACTGCGGGCTGCCTCACATCACCGCCTACAGCGCGACCAAGGGCGCCCTGGCCAGCTTCACCAAGAACTGCGCCAACGGACTGATCCAAGACACCATCCGAGTCAACGGCATCATGCTCGGCTGGACCGACACTCCCAACGAGGACGTCGTGCAGAAGCAGCAGGGCAGCCCCGACAACTGGTTGGAGATCGGCGAGAGCGAATCGCCGTTCGGTCGGCTGCTGAAGCCGCAGGACGTGGCCCACCTGGCCTGCTTCCTGCTCAGCAGCGACTCGGGAGTGATGACCGGATCGCTGATCGACCAGTCGCAGCGGATCATCGGCTCGCTCTCGATGCCCTCAGCCATCCGAGGTGACGCCGTCTGAGACCACAACTGACCCGGCAGACCCTGTTCCGACCTGTTCCGACCTGTTCCGAGTACAAGGCTCACCCATGACCACCCTCGCCAGCGACACACGACAGCAAGCCCAGTCGATCCAGGACTGGATCGTCGACATCCGCCGCCGGCTGCACCGTCATCCCGAGTTGATGTACGAGGAGGTCGAGACATCGAAGCTGGTCCGCGAAACGCTCGACGGGCTCGGCATCGAGTACCGCTCACCGATCGCCAAGACCGGAGTCCTCGGCTGGCTCGGCAACGGCGATGGTCCCTGCGTGGCCCTCAGAGCCGACATGGACGCGTTGCCGATCCACGAGGAGACCGAGGTCGAGTTCCGCAGCGAGGTCGCGGGTAAGATGCACGCCTGCGGTCACGACTGCCACACCGCGATGCTGCTGGGTGCCGCGAGATTGCTCAAGGAACGCGAATCCGAGATCCAGGGCACGGTGAAACTGCTGTTCCAGCCGGCCGAAGAAGGAGGCGCCGGGGGGAAGCTGATGACCGATGAGGGGGCACTGGAGAATCCCGACGTCGAGAGAATCTTCGGGCTGCACGTCTGGCCGGAACTGGAAACCGGATCCGCCGGCTCGCGGGCCGGCACCTTCCTGGCCGCCTCCAGCAGCCTGATCATGACCGTATCGGGCAAGGGCGGACACGCCGCGATGCCGCACCTCGCCGTCGATCCGGTCCAGGCCGCCGCACAGATCATCACCTCGCTGCAGTCCATCATCTCCCGCGAAGCCGATCCGCTCAATTCCGGAGTCGTCAGCATCACCGCCATACACGGCGGTGAAGCCTCCAACGTGATTCCTCCCGAGGTCGAACTGCGGGGCACCGTGCGAGCTCTGACGATGGACAACATGGTCTGGATCCAGCAGCGGGTCATCGACATCGCAGCGGGGGTCGCCGCGGCACATCGCTGCGAGGCGGTGACGCAGTTTCCCGGCAACGACTACCCGCCGACGGTCAACGACCCGGCCACCTGGGACTTCGCCCGCAACGTCGCCGGCCGCATGCTCGGAGACGAACGGATCGAGGAGTTGGCTCCGGTGATGGGGGGCGAGGATTTCGCGTTCTACACCGAGAGGATCCCGGGGTGCTTCGTGGCCCTGGGAATCGCCGACGAGGCCAAGGGGACCGGGATCAGCGTGCACCATCCGCAGTTCAAGGTCGACGAGGATGCCCTGCCGCTGGGCACGGCGCTGCACGTGCAGTTTGCCATGGAGATGCTCGAGGAGCTGAGGCAGGACGACTGAACGGGTTTTCAAACCGGAGACCGACACCGATGAATCACTCGACCCGATTGCTCACAGCCGTGCTGGGACTCGTCGCCTTGGCCGGTCCCGCCTCCGCCGCGGGACCCATCGATCTCTCGCTGCTGGTCGCCGAGGACTATCCGTGTACCTGGCCGTCGGGATTCCCGATGTTCCAGTTGAAGCACTACCGCCGGATCGGCTCACTGACGCCCTACAACATCGACACGCTGACCATCGACGGCAACACCGGCACCCAGATCGACGTCCCGCCTCACTCGATTCCCCGCCCCGGGAGCGGGCTGGCCAACGAGAGTCCGCTGGGGAGCATCTTCACCGAGAAGGTCCCCGCATGGCAGTTCGGCGGTGAAGCGGTCGTGATCGATGTCAGCGAGTTGCTCGATACGACCGAGAACGGAGTCAGCAGCCTGATCCAGCCCCGGCACGTGCTGGCCTGGGAGAAGACTCACCGCAAGCTGCGTTTCGGCGACGTGGTGCTGTTCCGCAGCGGCTACACCGACAAGTACTACCGACCGTTCCCCGAGGGGCGTCGGTTCGTGGCCGACCCGGTCCAGGGCACCGCTCCCGCCTGGCCCGACCCTCACCCCGACACCATGACCCTGCTGGGCCAACGAGGCGTCATGCACGTCGGCTGCGACAGCCCCAGCATGGGACCGCTGCCGGACCTGGCCGAGCCGACTCATATCGCCGGGCTGAAGTTCGGGATGATTTTCACCGAGGGAGTCACCCGGCTGAATCAGGTCAAGCCGGGCAGCTTCTATTGCGTGCTCGGCCCACGGCACGCCAAGGGGATGTACGGCGAGGGTCGGGCACTGGCGATCCCGCCGGGCAAGCTGGCCCGGCGGCTGATCGCTTCGGCCACCGCCAAGCGCGCCGTCGATCTGTCGGTGATCAACGACTCACAGCTGCCGATCACCTGGACCGGCCCGGGCATTGGCAATCATCGCTACCCCTACATCAAGGTCGATTTCCTCTACGCCAAAAACCTCGACCTCCAGCACCACACTCACATGATGGACGCCCACGCCGGCACTCACCTCGTGCCACCCTCCTACGCCCTGCCCGCCAACGGCTTCAACAACAACCAGTATTCGAAACAGGTCCGCGGGTGGTTGAAGGAGTACGAAAAGCGATTCCGGCGGCGACGGACCAGCTCGGTGACGACCGAAGCGGTACCGCTGGGGCAGACCTGTGGCGAGGCCAGGGTGATTGATGTCCGCGGGCTGGTCGGGTCAACCGAGAAGTCAAGCTGGCCGAGTTCGCCTCGGATCAGCGTTACCCTGGTTCGTGCCTACGAGAAGGCTCACGGAGCACTGCGAGCCGGTGACGTGGTGCTGTTCCGCACCGGTCACATCAAGCGGACGTTCAAGCCGCTGCCGGAGGGTTCTGCATGCGTCTCGGAACCACTCAATGGAACCAGCGAGGGCTGGCCGGCTGTGAGTGCCGAGGTGGTGGACTATCTGGCGGAACGCGGTATCCGCTGCGTGGGGATCGACGCGCCGAGCATCGGAGGCGTCGACGAGAAGCAGGCGTTGATGAGCTACTGGGCGCTGGGCAGCCGCGGGATGGTCGCCGTCGAGTTCCTGCAGAACCTCGAAAATCTGCCCGCCAAGGCGTACTTCCTGTTCGCGGCGATCCCAATCCGGGGCTGCCATGGCGGCCCCGGCCGTGCGATTGCGCTGTACTGATCCCACCGACCCTGGAGTCGACCGATGACACAGCTGTTCCCCACCACGGTCATCGGCAGCATGCCGCGGCCACCTTTTGTGATCGACCTGTTTCAATCCGGATCGCGAATCGGTGACAACGACGCTGTATGGCAACGGCGGATGGACGACGCCGTGCGGTACTGCGTGCACCTGCAGGAACAGGCCGGCATCGACATCGTCTCCGACGGTGAATGGCGACGTGAGACCTACGTCGACGTGATCGCCGAATTGTGTGACGGGTTCGAGTGGATCGAACGGGAACTGTTTGGATACCACCAGGTGATTACCTCGCCACTGACCCCCCGGCAGCCGGGCGTAATCGCCGGCGAAGCCAAGTTCCTCAAGGAAAACACCGACCGCAGGGTCAAGGTCGCGTTGCCCTCGCCCTACCTGATCGGCCAGCGGATGTGGGAGCCGGGATACTCGGATGGGGCTTACCCGACCCGCGAGGCGTTCTGCGAAGCGGTGGTGCCGGTGTTGCGCGAGGAGTTGCTGGCGATCCGCGACGTGGGAGTCGACGTGATCCAGCTCGATGAACCCCACCTCTGCATCCTCGTCGATCCGGAGGTCCGAGCGACATTCAAGGATCCCGAACGGGAGATGCGGAACGCGGTCGACTGGATCAACCAGATCGTCGAGGGTGTCGAGGGCGTGGAACTCTCGGTACACCTCTGCCGCCGCAACTGGGGCCGACGGGGATGGGGTGCCGCGGGCGGCTACGAAGCGATTCTCGAACACGTCTCAAGACTCGAGGTCGACCAGTTGATGCTCGAGTTCAGTATCCCGGTCGCCGGTGACATGGCGATCCTGGCCGACCTGCCCGAGACGGTGCAGGTCGGGCTGGGGTGTGTCGACGTGAGGTTTCCGGAGGTGGAGGAGCCCGAGACGATTGCCGAGCGGGTTGAGACGGCGATCGAGCACATTGGGGCCGAGCGACTGACTCTGAATCCCGACTGCGGGTTTGCACCGGGTAAGGACCACGAAGTGCCGCTGGACGAGTCGTACGAGAAGCTCAAGAGCCTGGCCGCGGCGGCTGAGTTGCTGCGAGACCGTCACGGTTGATCCCGCCTGAGGCGGGCTAGCGAAGCATGCCGGCAATCGTCGTCTCCTCCTTCGCCGCTTCACCGGCGGAAACGACCGAGGTCAAAAAGACGATCGGGGTACCGGAAATCTCGGGATCCGCCTTGATCTGCTCGGCCACCTGGCCGCCATCCATGT
>CAUZEQ010000043.1:0-23420 GCA_963578885.1 Planctomycetota bacterium | reverse complement strand
TCGGCAGTATCGGGTCGGGCACGCGCGGCCGCTACGCCTGGCCGATGACGGGTGGAATCGCCGTCCTGGTTGCGGTCGTGCTCGGCCTGATCGCGCTCAGCCAGATCAAGGCCGGCAAGGGCAGTGGCCGCGGATTGGCCATCGGCGGCATCATCTGCGGCATCCTCGTACCGCTGCTGCTGCTGGTCGTCGTCGGCCTGGTCTTCTACCGCTACGGCTAGGACTTCGAGAACTTGGAGGACTTCGAATGGGCGTCGGAGGACGAGCCCCTGAAAGAAGACATTTTCGAGGATCCGGCGATCAAGCTGATTCCCCTCGAACCGATTGACCTGCCCCCGCTCGACAACCCGGCGCCCAAGACTCCGCCGGATCCCACTGACAGCACGCCCCCGCCCTCGCCCACGACCTCGCCCCCTTCCAACTAGCTCGACCGCTGAGACGACGGGCGTCCGACGAGGAACCAGGCCACCTGGGCGACCAGCCCCAGGGCGATCACCACCGCCGCGATCTGGAACGGCCCGCGTTCACCCCACCCCGTCGCCGCCCAACCACCCAGCAGCGATCCTCCACCGGCGCCCAACGACAGGAAGGCCTCGTTGAGCCCGAAGGCGGCACCCTTGCCGGCTTCGCCGTGGCCGCTGCGGTTGTAGAACAGGCTGGCAAAGTAGTTGTAGCCCAGCAATACGCTCAGCAAGACCACCCCCGTGGCCAACGCCGCAGCATGGTTCCCCACGCAGACCAGCAGCATGCCTCCCAGGCCCAGCACCTGCGCCGCCACCGAATACCCGAACCGGTAGTGCCAGACCGGCACCAGGTGCATCAGCAGGTACACACCCATCACCGTCGCACGACCCACACCCAGCACCACGCCGTGCTCTTCGGCCGGGATTTCCAATGCCACCGCCAGCGCCGGAAACAGGAACCACAGTGTGCTCATCGAAAACATCCCGGCGAAATTCGCCAGCCAGGCCAACCGGATGAAACGCCTCGCGCTGCTCCGCTCCCTGAGACTCAAACCCGGAGCCTCCAGGCTACCCGCCGCACCCGCCTCGACTCCTCCACGCTCGCTCACACCGAACAGGCACAGCACCGTCACCACCGCCAACCCGATCGCAGTCAACAACGGAGCCTCCGGAGTGACGTGGTCGTAGAGCCACCCGCCGCCTATCTGGCCGACCAGGATGCCCAGGTTGAAGGCGAGACCGAAACGCAGGAACCGGCGACTCGCCTCCCGGGGACCCGTACACCGGCTCAACAGCGCGATCACCGGAGGATATACGTGCCCCACCGAAATGCCCGCACAGGCATAGGCCACGTAGAATCGCCAGGTACCACTGTCGAAGAGCAGTAACACCGAGAGACTCGCGACCAGGCCAATGCTTCCGGAGATCGCAACGGCCTTGCGGCCGACACGGTCCGAAAGCCGACCCGCAAGCGTGCTGCTGATTGCACTGGCCAGGAAGAAAGCCGCTCCCAGGGTGCCCAGCATCCACGGACTCGCCTGTTGCTCGGCCAGAACGCGGGTGACGCTGAAGAGAAACAGGATCAGCGCGCAGTCGGTCAACCACGCAATCAGGTACAGCATCGAGCCGCTCTCAGCAGGAACGAGCGGGCCATTCTGAGTCCGATCGCGGCAGCGGTCAATTCGCTGCGACTACCCACCACGCAACGCGGCAACCAGGTCCGTCCGCGAAGCGTGCCAGGCCGGAGCAATTCCCGCCAGCAGACCCACCACCAGCGACACCGCCACGCCCACCGCTATCAAGCGGCCGGTGGCCTGGAAGGCAATCGTCACCGCCTCGGCTCCGACCGACATCGGAACCAGTTCCAGTGTCACCACTGCCAGGAACACGCCCAATATGCCACCGGTGAGACTCAACACCGCACTCTCGATCAGGACCAGCCCGAACACCTCGCCCCCGGTGAACCCGATCGTCTGCAGCACCGCGTGCTCCTTCACCCGATCCTGGACCGACATCAAGGTCGTCGTTGCCACCAGGGCCAACACCAACCCCACGCAAGCCAGGCCCAGGTACCTCGACATCGCGATCAGCTGAGAAAGATCGCCGAGGCTCTTGAGTTGAAAGGCACCCTTGGGACGTGTGTCAGTCTCCACCTGCCCGGACTCGAACATCTTGTCGATCGCCAGCCCGGTCGCCAACGCATCGGCCGACTCGTCCAGTTGCACCTCGATCTGCGTCACCCGTCCCTGGAGATTGCGGCCATGACGACGCTGCAGGAACGCCAGGTGCGTGTAGATGTAGTTCTCCTCAGCTGGATCGTCCGATTCGAATACCCCGACCACTCGCACCGTGACGCCACCGATCGAGAGCGATTTGCGGGTGCCGCGACGCTCGGCCACCGCACGGCCCACGATCGCCGAATCCTGGTTCGATCGCGACTCGAACTCAGCCCACGATCCGCTCAACAACCGAAAATCGCGGACCTTGCGAACGTCCTCCGGCGGTAGCCCGTAAAACACCACCACGTCCAGGCTCGCTCGACAGTTGTTTGTGAAGACCTGGATCGGCACCGCCCGCTTGACACCCGGCAAGGCCTCGATCTGACCCCGGTAGTCCTCCGGCAATTGACTCGTGGCCGGACAGAACTTGTTCGCCTGGAATACGATCAGCTGCCGATCACCCGCCTGGCGATTTCGCAAGTCCTCCATCCCCTCCTGAACCGCTCCCACGAAACAGAATACGAACAACGCCACCGCCGAACCGGCCAGCGTCAACAGAGTCCGAGAACGGTGCCGCCACAGCGTCTTGAGGATGTAGGGGATGAACCGGGTCACGAGGGATCTCTTGAGGCTGATGTCTCACCCATTCCGGCCACCGCAGCCACCGCATCCACCGCAGCCACCGTCTCGCGGCCCGACTCGATCAACTTCCCACCCACCAGCGTCAACTGCCGACCGGCAGTCGCCGCCGCATGGTCGTCGTGAGTCACCATCAGCATCGTGATGTCGAGTTCGCGGTTGAGACGTCCCAGCAGGCCGAGGATCTGTTCGGATGTCTCGGCGTCAAGGTCACCGGTCGGTTCGTCGGCAACCACCAGGGTCGGATGGGCCACGATCGCCCGGGCAATCCCCACCCGCTGTTCCTGGCCGCCGGAGAGCTGCCTGGGAAAATGGCCGGCCCGGTCGGCCAGGTCGACCGCCTGCATCGCGATGTCCACACGTCGCTGCCGCTCGGTTCGCGACATCTTCACCAGCAATAGAGGCAGCTCGACGTTTTCCCATGCCGTCAGGACCGGCACCAGGTTGTGGTCCTGGAAGATGTACCCGATGTGCTCGGCGCGCCACCTCGCCAGTCGACTGCGTGACAACGAGGTGATCTCGACACCGGCCACGTGGATCGTGCCCTCGTCAGGCGAATCGATCCCGGCCAACAGGTTCAGCAGCGTCGACTTGCCGCTGCCGCTGGCACCCATCAGCGACACGAAGTCGCCGGCCTGGATGTCCAACGAGACGCCCCCAAGTGGAGTGATCGTCTCACCCCCCTTGTGGTATTGCCGCACCAGGTCTCGAATCTCGACCAACGGCATCAGCGCCCCTTCTCCTCATCCGTCGTCTCCGAACCCGGCTCATCACCACCGCCGGCACCCTGGCCGGCACCCCGGCCCACTCCCTCGCTGTAGGCCGCTTCAGGCTCTTCTCCGGAAATCCTGATCCTCTGACCATCCACCAGCCCCTGCGCACCTCCGGCAACCACCCGGCTGCCCAACGACAGCTTCCCGGTCACCTCGACCAGTCCCCCCGGTGCGCGCACGCCCAGCGTTACCGCGACGCGTCGCACCCGGCCGCGTGCCTGGTCGGCCAACCAGACAAAACTGCCCTCGGCATCGGTACGGACCAAGGACCGCGGCAGGAAGTGCCGCGACCGCTCGACGCCGGACTCAGCACCCGCACCCGTACCCGTACCCGTACCACTCGACAGAAACGTGATGTCGACCAGCATGTCGGGCTTGAACAGCGACGGGGGCTCGTCGATGACCACCTTGATCTCGAGCGTGTTCTTCTGGATGTCGGCGATCGAACTGACCAGCAGAACGCGTCCCGACAGAGGCTTGGACAGGGCCGGGTTGTTGATCTGTACCGGCTGGTTGACCGCGACCTGGGGCAAATCGCTGAAGCGAACATCGACGCGAACCTGCAGTCGGTCGGGCTGATACATCGTCACGACGGTGCTGCCGTCGAAGCCCTGCATCTGGGTCATCCCCGCTCCGATCCGCGAACCCGGCGCCGCGACCAGTTGATAAACTCGCCCGGTCACCGGAGCGATGATCGTCATCCGGTCCAACTGCAAGCGGGCCTCCGCCACTTTCACCCCCGCCGCGGCAACCCGCGAGGTGGCCGCCCGCAACCTGGCTCGGGCCTGGTCCCGCGCCTCGGTCTCATCGGCCAGCAACTCCAGCCGGGTCGTCAGAGCCGAGACCTGCTGTTGCCATGCCGCGCGCTCATCCGACAACGACTCGATCCGCTTGACCAGCTCCTCGAGCGTCGCCTCGGCCCGTTCCAGAACCGCCTTGGCCCTGGCGATCTCGATCTCGGCCACCACGCCCCTGGCCGCCAACTTGCCGGCATGGTCGATCCGGGCCACCACCAGGTCGGCGTCGGCCTGGCGCTTTTCAAACGGCAGGCTCGTCAATTGGGTCATCACCCGAGCCAATTGCCCCGCGGCGGCTCCCAGCGGAGCCTCGAGGTGGACCGGCTGAGCCAGCCGCACCTCGGCGGCCACCAGCACCGCCCGGGCATCCAGTTCCTCGGCCTGCCGCAGGCTCAAGGTCGCCTCGGCCGCCTCGAGACTCAAGATGGCGTCGTCGGCGACCAGTATCGCGACCGACTGGCCCACCTCGACCAGCTGGTCCTCAACCACCAGCAGCCTCTGGACCACGCCAGCCGCGAGGGCCGCGACGCGGATCGATGTCGGCCGAGGCTCAATCCAGCCGCTGGCCTGGAAGACCGGCTGGCCGGCTTCGGCCGCCACACTCCGCGACGTCATCAACGGCACCACCGTCACGTCCCGCGGCGGAAACACCAGCTCCCAACCCATCCAGCCGGCCAGCAGCACGAACCCCACAACGACCGAACCGGGCAGGACATATCGCGACAGGACCTGACGCGGAGGTCGACCGCTTTGCCGCTTGGTCGAACCGCTGTCGCGGTCGATGGCCAGTTGTTGGAGATCGATTTCGGGCATGATGTCTGCCCCGGGCCAGGCGCCCGGGCTGCGAGTCTCACCTCTTCACGTACAAACTGCTGGCCAACACGACCAGGTTGCCTTTTTCATCCTTGCTGGCCGTGCCGCGGACAAAGACCGTCTGCAGCTCCTTCACACCAAACAGCCGACGCGAGTCGGCAGCCAGCAGCCGACCATCCTCACCGACCACCTTCACCAATGCCGTCGCACCCGGCAGATCGTCACGAGTGCAACAGTAATCCCACGGAGTCGGACACTTGTCATCGAGAATGTCCGAGCACGACTTCACCGAACGATCCACGATGTTGAACGCGGCACGACCCTCGATCCAGGGATTCAGACTGCCACCGATCTTGCCGACAATCACCACCTCGCCGGACTGCTCACCTGAGTCGTGAACCGCCTTGACCTCCAGGGCGCCGGCGGGCGCCTGCTTCAGCAGGTACGGTGTCGCATCGATCTTCAGTTCGGGAAGATCCGCCGTGTCGTCGCCGCAACCCGACAGCACGGCCGCTACGCAAAGCGTCAGCAGAGCACAGCAGGCGATTGCACCCCGCGCTCTGCTCGCTGTCATCAATCGGTTCAGGCTCTTCATCGTCTTCTCCCTTGCCCACCACTCATTGGATCGGCTTGTTGAATTCGTCATGTCCCATGAATCTCAAGACTCATCACTTCCCAAACCACTCAGACAGCCTTCAATCCCTCGACAATCGGCATTCTCAGGGCCCGGATCGCCGGCGGCACCGCTCCGAGCACCCCGAGCAGCAGGCCGATCCCGCAGACCAGCAACACGCTCGGACCATCGATCGCCAGGTCAAATGCCCCCATCGTGAACTGGATCGACGCACTCCGTAGTGCCACCAACGCAATGCCGGTGGCCAACAACGTGGCCGCTGAGGACAGCAGGACTCCCTCCTGGACCAATCCCAGCAGTAAGGCACAACGCCCGAAACCGATCGTCTGCAACGCGGCCAGCTCTCCCACTCGGCCCATCGCCGAAGCGTACATCGTGTTCAAACCGGAAAACACACCGGCACCGGCAACCAGTACTACGACCAACCACGCCAGCCCGCGAATCGGACCGTAGTCCCTCTTCAGCAACGCGTAGTAGTCCCTCTCGCGAATCGACTGCAGTTCCAGGTCCTTCCGCATACTGCAGAACAGCTGCAGGTCCGCGTAGTCGCCACCGGGACCGAAGGTCACCGCCACCAGGCTCAGGTCCTGCCGCTGCATGACCACGTGCAATTCCTCCAGTGGACACCACGCTTCCGACTCGAAGGCCGCTCCCGCTGCCGAGAACACACCCGAGACCCGCCACTCACGACCCTCGAACCACAATCTCCCGCCCACGTCCAATTCGCTGTCGTCCACACCCAGCTTCGTGGCCGCCAATGTCCCGACCATCACCTCGCCGACCCCCGGCCACTTGCCCCGCTCGATCTGGACCCCGCGGCGGACCTGCAGCACTGCCGTCGTGACTCCTCGAATCAACCCCAGCGACGGCTCGCTGTGATCTCCCACTGTGATCTCGGTCCCGAGGTACAGCTCCGGCGACACGTACTTGCGACCGTACCGCTGCCCGATCCCGGGCACGTTGGCCGAAACCAGACCGGCGGTCTGACTGGGGATCGATGAGTATTCGAGGTTTTCGTTCATGTTCAAGGCAAAGACGATCGCCGTGTCCGGATCGCCGCTGTTGGACAACGACGCCTCGAGCCCGCGGATGAAACCCACCACCACCAGCACCAGCAGCAGCACCGTGGTCAGGCCGAACAGGGTCAGCGCGGTGCGCAGCGGACGGCGGAACAGGTTGCGGACGGAATACTCCCAAGGGAGCAATCGCAGCGTGGGCACGAACTTAGTGTCCTGATGTCGACCCCGATGGGGTCACGATGTGGCAGCGGACCAATCAACACCACCAGCAGCGGAACCCGGTCCGCGCTGGCGGGATCGGTCCTAGCAAATCAGCACACCGTGGGCGACGCACAGACTGCGTCCCGATGGCAGACCCTTCTCCGCACCAACACACGCCTCCCGCACAGCCGGCACCAAACAACAACCGGACCCGGAGCCCTCCACGGCAAAGTGACGACTCGTCTCAACCTGCAGTTGAGGTGCCGAAACCACAACGGGCACTGTGGCACCAGAGCAGAGGCATCGGCCCTGGTGGACGGGATTGCGAGGAGACAGTGGAGGAACCTGCGACTGCTTCGGCTCTTCGGACTGCCGACAGTGCGGGCAGGCGTCCTCGTCGAGAGACTCGGACGACCCGGCCGTCGCAGCCCCCGAGTGGCCCGAACAGCATGTTCCGGCCCGACACAGCAAGGGACACGCCATCATCACCGCCACCAGCAGCCCACCCACCACGGCGCGCCACCGTCTGCGATTACCTGATGCTTGTCGCACGATGCTCATAACCTTGACCGATGACTCGAACAACCTCCGACCTGTCTGCCACGAATTGTAGGCCAGGTCCATGGTGGCGACAACGCCTTTCTGTCCGGGATCGCTCAACGGCTACCCGCCTGGGGACCGATCGGACGCCGGTGACCGTGCAAACCCGCTATCAGCAACTGCGACTCGATCACCGTCGCCGACTCGCGGAGTCTCCGAATCGTCGCCAAGTAGGCCAGGTTGACCTCGACGTACTTCTGATGAGCGGCGAGCAGTTCCAGGGACCTGACCTGGCCGTTTGTGTAGCCGCTGCGGACCAGTTCGATCGACTTGTGGGCCTTGGGCAGGATCTTCGTCGCGTACCGGCGGGCCTGGTGCCGTGCGTTGGAGTATTCTCGATAGGCCGTCGCCGCCCTGAGTTGCAAGTTGACTTCCAGCCGCTCGACTTCAAAACGCGCCCGCACCGCCTCGGCTTCCGATCGCGAAATACCACCCTGGTTGCGGTCGAAGATCGGCAGGCCCACGCCGAGCATCACGCTGGTCACGTCGCTGTCGGAGACGTGCATGTAGGCCCGGCCGACCCTGACATCCAGGTCGGGAATCATCTTTCGCTCTTGCCGGGTCACTTCGCGGCCCGCGGTGACCAGCCGGGCCCGAGCCGCCGCCAGGCCGGGATGCCCGTCGAAGACCCTCCGGCGGCAGTCGGCCCAGGTCATGTCGGGCAGGTCGGCGGTGACACGGCCCTCCAGGGGCCCCACCACCAGGTCCCGCACTCCGACCGACAACGCCAGCAGCCGCCTGGCCTCGGCCAGCTCGTTTACGGCATTCTCCTGCAAAGCCAATGCCTGCTCCTCGGCGATCTGGCTCTGCAATAACCCGTTGACCGAAACCTGCTTCGCCTTGACCAGCATCTCCGTCGCTCGAGCTAACTCGGTGCCCAATCGAGCCAGTTGTGAGGTCAATTCGACTCGCTGCTCGGCGACCAGTGCATCGTAGAAACGCACCTGAACTCCACTGATCACCTGCACCCGGGCGGCCCGCGCCAGGTGCTCACGCTCACTCACTCGACCCGCCGCGACCTCCGCTGCCAGCTCCAGCTTGTTGGCTGTGATGATTCTCTGGCGGATGAATCCCCCCTGCATGCCCGCCGTGCCCCGGTTGCCCATCTCCTCGCCGCTGTAACCCACCACCGGATTGGGCCACAACCGAGCCTGACGCTGGTCGCCGAGCGCTTCGGCAATCCGCGCCGAAGCGATCCGCAGAACCGGATGCCGCGACTCGGCCAGGGCCCGAAAATCCGCCAGGGTCCACGCCGCCGGCTCCGGACTCTCACCCACCGCAGCCACCGGCTCGACCCGAGACTCCGCCCTGGCCGCTGCTGCAGGCTTCGCGACGTGCCGACGCCAACCGGCCGGTTCGCCGGCTTCGGCCAACAATGGCAACACGCACAACATCACGATCGGCGCACACAACCTCATATCATCGTTATCGGCCCGATTGACCCCTTCAGACCTGAAAAACACTGCGATCAGCAACCACCCCCCAGCTTGCCCACGGCTACACACGCGGCATGCTGGACGCAACTGCGGACCCGCGGCATCATGGGCCCCTCTGCACCACACACAGTCGGGACCCACAACAATGCTCGTCGGATATGTCAGCAACGAACGCTATGTCGCCGTGCCCAATGTGCTGTTTGAGTTTCGCGGCACAGCCGGAGTCACCACCGCGACGTCGACCGTCTCCGGAGCCGTCTACGCCGAGATCGAGCCGGGCGAGTACCAGGTGGTCCTCGGCCGCGAGGGCTACGGTTCCAAGCTCCTCACCATGACCGCCTCGGATGACTCGCCGTACAACTTCCGAGTGCTCTCGGATTCGCTGCTGGGATACATGTGGCCCAAGTGCGTACAGAGCGGCCAGCGGAGCGAGTTTCGGGTGCATGCGGTCGAAGAATACGAACTGCAGTTGTGGCGGTACGGTCAGACCAAGGAGTACATCCGACGCATCGGCACCTACGACGAACACGGCCCCCGAGCCACGATGCAGATCACCCCCGACGGCGACTACACGCAGACCGGAGTGCAATGGAACAAGCACGGCTACAACAGCAAGGCGCTCTCGCAGTTTGTCGAAGCCCCCGAAACCAGCGGGCTCTACTACCTGCACGCACTGGGCAAGTCCGGCTCGTTCTTCGCCTTCCCCTGGATCGTCGCCCCCGCGGTTCCCACCTGCGACATCGTCGTCCTGGCTTCCGACCTCAACTGGAACGCCTACAACAGCTTCGGCGGCCGCAGCAACTACATCCACGCCGACTGCTTTCCGCCCACTCCCACCATCAACTCGCGGCTCGAACTGAAACGCTACACCGAGACCGAGCACCGCAGCTACGACCAACCGACCTACGCACCACTCTCGCTGGACCGCCCCGATCCCTACAACCACATCGACCTCGACGAGACCCTGACCGATCCGATCGCCGGACGACAGGGCTGCCACATGGCCTCGGCCGAGTGGCGACTGATCGGCTGGATGGAACAGCAGGGATTCGACTACGACTACTACAGCGAAACGCAGCTCCACTTCGACCAGGTTCCACTCGACGACTACAAGGTGCTGATCATCAGTACCCACCCCGAGTACTGGTCGCGGGAGATGTACTTTCGGGTCAAGGAGTGGGTCTTCGAGCGAGGGGGCCGACTGATGTACCTCGGAGGCAATGGACTCAACTGCGAAATCGAATTCCTCGATGAGCACCGGGTCGTTTATCACAACACCAACTGGAGTCACTCCGAAGTGCAGCTCAAGGACGACGGGTCCGAGTTCCAGAGCCGCTTCGACAAGCGGGTCGAATCCGAGGCGAACCTGCTGGGAGTCGTGTTCTCGTTCCCCGGCATCATGACCTCGGCTCCCTATCGGGTGATCGACGCCGACCACTGGACACTCGAAGGCACCGGCCTGGGCAACGGCGACACGTTCGGAGCCGACAGCCTGCACAAGCGGGTCCCCGGTGGAGCCTCGGGTCACGAAACCGACAAGGTCTCCGACCAGTCACCGAAAAACGTCCACCGTATCGCCAAGGGGACCAACCCCGACGACGGAGGTGCCGAGATCGTTCACTTCGATACGCCCAGCGGAGGTGAAGTCTTCTCGGTCGGGTCGATCACCTGGCCCGCCTCGATCCTGGTCGACGACTCCGTCGCCACCATCACCGCCAACGTCATCCGACGCTTCACCCGCTAGAGCCGCCAGGGACTGGCTCCGAAGGTGCCTGTCCCCAAACACCCCAAACCTCTTCACCAGGGACAGGCACCTTCGGAGCCAGTCCCCGCAATCCTCAAACCGCCTCGAACCGATACGAAAACACATCCGCATCCTCAACCCGGAACCGCAGCCTCACCGACTTGCCCACCAACTCACCCACGTCGGCATCCTTGCCCGTCCAGGCCGCCTTCAAATCCAGCGAATCTCCATACAACGGATGCGACTCGGCCAGTGAATACCCCGGCACCGCCTTGCCGCCAGGCGTCTGGATCTCCACCCGCACGCTCCCGGCCGCCGACGTCGAGAGGTTGAGCGAGAGCCGTTGTCCGTCGAATCGGATCGGCTGCGTCACCAGCTCACCTCCCTCCAGCGGCGCGGTCAGCGACACGAACCCGTCGATCCGCGACGTGTAACGACGGAACTGGCCCGGATGGTCCTGGTGCGAGTTCTCGCTGACATAGATCGACAGGTCATTCCCTCCGTCCTCGAACATCGACCGCGTCTCGACCAGTCCATGGTTCTGGTACGTGTCGCCGTAGAACCAACTCTGGGTGGCACGCAAACCGGGCCGGATGAACGACTCGGGCCATACATGGAAGTTCAACCCGTCGCGGCTGGCCATCAGCATCCCGTCGGTGACCGCCGTTCCCTCGCGACGCGACTTCGCCGCCCGCAGCTTGCGGTACTCTAATCGCGGCAGGTGCTGAGCCGAATAGGTCCAGCCACGGTCGATGTAGCGGGTGGGGAATCCGAGGTAGATGTGCGGGGCGCGATAATACGGAATCACCTGGTTGGTATAGAGCTGGCTGACTCGCCCCGGCAACTTGTTATTGGGATCGGCATCCCGGATCGGCTGGGCCGACTTCGGGAGGTGACCGTGAGCATGCGGCGAGTAGTTCAGGAACCGGCTCTCGGTCCAGTTCAGGAAGTCCTCGGACGTCGCCGTGCGGATGTCGCGCCCGCCGCGAAAGTCCCGGTGGAACTCGCGGTACAGCCCGCTCTCCGAGTCCCAGAATGCGAGGTTCAGCGAATCGAACGCCCCCTTGGCGATCACCGCCTTCTGCTGCATCTTCCTGAAGCGTTTGCCGTCCGAGGAAACAAAGGCCCACAGCCCGACGCGGAAGCTGCCGGCCAGGGCCTTGTATCGCTGCTCAGCAGGGCACTTGGGATTCTCGTCCAGGAATGGAGCGAAGTTGTGAGACCCGGGACCCATCCAGACAATGTTGTTCTTCTTCGAGCCCTCGAACTCGAAGAGACCCAGTTCCGGCCGCTTCCAGTGCACTCCGTCAGTGCTCTCGGCATAACAGCAGACCTCCGGGTGCGGACTGCTGTAGCCGTCCTTGGTGTAGACCACGTCGCTGCCGCGGTAGTACATGCGGTACAGGTCCCCGTCGCGAAAGACCTTCATGTAGGCACACGACGATCCCTCCCAGGGCCGGTCATTCACGAACGAGACTTCCTGGGGTGTGGGTCGGTTGAGCTGCAACCGGGCGGCTCCACTCAACCCGGCCACCAGCGATGTATCGACAAACAGCTCGCGACGGCCGCCGATCGAGGTCACCGGTGCCGCGGGATCCGCCGCCGCCAGGCCTGTGGCCTCCCCGGCCGCTGCCGCCGCCAGTCCGACCACGCCTGCCGTCTTGATCCAGTCGCGCCGCGATACACCCACTCGCCCATCGTTCATCGTTGTGCCTCCAATGACCCTGCCATCACAATGGCTCTCAACTCGTTTGTCCGAACATCTGACTCAACGGCACCCCGGAATGCAAACTCGCGAGTCCCCCATGACCTCCCGATTCCCGCTCGGCTTCGTCAGCGCCATCCTGCCCGACTCCAGCCTCGATGACGTGCTCGACACCGCCCACACGCTGGGGTTCGACTGTGTCGAGTTGATGTGCTGGCCGCCCGGCGATGCCGACCGCCGCTACGCCGGCGTCACCCACATCGACGTCCTCTCGCGCAATTCCCACCACGACCTCAAACAACGCCTCGCCGATTCGGACGTCTCCGTCAGCGGTCTGGGTTTCTATCCCAACCCCCTGGCCGCCGATCTCGACGCCGCCGCGGCCGCCGTCGAGCACATCAGGCGAGTGATCGCTGCCTGTGCCGAACTGGAGGTCCCGGTCATGAATACGTTCATCGGCCGCAACCCGACGCTGTCAGTCGATGAGAACTGGGGCCGGTGCCTTGAGACCTGGGGTCCGCTGGTCGAATGGGCACAGTCGCATGATGTGCGGATCGGGATCGAGAACTGCCCGATGCTGTTCACCCAAGACGAGTGGCCCGGAGGCCACAACCTGGCGATGAGTCCGGCCATCTGGAGACGACTCTTCACCGACCTGCCCTCCCCCCACCTCGGGCTCAACTACGACCCCTCTCACATGGTCTGGCTGATGATGGACCCGCTGGCACCGCTGCAGGAATTCGCCGAGCGGCTGGTCCACATCCACGCCAAGGATGTCACTCTCGACCAGGACCGACTCGACGACGTCGGCATCCTGGCGACTCCGGTCGAATTCCATACCCCCGTGCTGCCCGGCCGCGGCGCAATCGACTGGTCGCGATTCCTGGCTGCGCTCTCGGAGTGCGGCTACCGCGGAGCGGTCTGCGTCGAGGTCGAGGACCGTGAATTCGAGTCGACCGATGAGCTGAGGATCGAGGCCTTGCGGCTCAGCCTCGAACACCTCCGCGACGCCTAGCAGCCCGTTGAAGAACTCGGACCCTGGGGTCTGATCCGCCTGCGGCGGACCCACAACGGGGTTTGCTCCACCTGTCGCGTTTCACAGGCGAGGCCTGCCCCCTTCTTCGAGTTACAACGAGTGCTGGTTGAAAAGGGGTCAGGCCCCGCCTGCGTGCCGTTCTGGGTGGAGCGGGACTTTCTGTGGGCGGCGTCTGACCCCGTCCCATCCCCAAACTTGTGTTTTTCAACAGGCTGCTAGCCATACAACCCGTCAACGACCTGGCCCCCGTCGACCAGCGGCACCGGGCGACCCTCTCTGTCGGTGATCGTCGCGTGAGGATCGATGCCCAGCGAGTCGAAGATCGTCGCCGAGAGGTCGGCCGGGCTGACCGGATGATCCAGCGGATAGGCCGCCATGTCGTCCGAACGGCCGTAGAGAATTCCTCCCTGCACGCCGGCCCCGGCCAGCAGCGCGGGGAAACAGAAGCCCCAGTGGTCGCGGCCATCGGCGCTGCCACGATTCTCGAACTTCGGCGTGCGTCCCATCTCGCCCACACAAACCACCAGCGTCTCGTCCAACAAACCCCGGTCGGACATGTCTTCGAGCAAGGCCGACACCGACTGGTCCAATCCCGGCAACAGGTGGTCTCGCAAACTGGTCGTCATCCCCTCGTGAGAATCCCAGCCCGAGGGGGCTCCGTCGGGCATGTCCCAGATCACGGTCACGAATCGCGAGCCCGCTTCGACCATCCGACGACCGACCATCAGCGACTGGCCGAAGAGATGACGGCCGTAACGGTCTCGCAAAGACGCCGGCTCACGTCGAATCTCCAGCGCCTCGCGAAGTTTCGACGAACTCACCATGCCCAGCGCCGAGCTGCGGTGCCGATCGTACCCCGAGGTCCCGCCAATCGTGTCGAGCACGCCGCGTTGAGATTCGAACTGGTCCAGCAGGCTGCGTCGCCGATCGAGCCGATCCAGCGTCACGCCGTCGGCCAGCGACAGGCCGCGGAACTGGTACTGCAGCTCCGACTCGCTGCAGTCGCGAAAGTACGGGTTGTCCAGGTGAGCCTTCTTGCGGATGCGGGTCGCCAGAGCGTTGTACTCCGGACCCAGCCAGCCGGCGTACTGGCCCAGCCGGTTGTAACGGCCCCCCAACTGGATCTCGCCGTGACGATTCGGCAGGTAGACGTAGCTGGGCATCGAGCCTGGCGCGGAGCGGTCCCGGTCGAGGTAGCTGACGACCGAGCCCATCGCGGGCCAGTCGTTGGCCGCGGCGTTGACGTTGGCCGGGCCCCGCTCGGCCTCAGGCATGTGCCAGCCCGTCTGGATGATGTGGGCCGCGTTGTGGTCGTTCTGAGTGTGATTGAGCGTGCGGATGACCGCGAAACGGTCCGAGCAGGCGGCCAGCTTCGGCAGATGCTCGCAGATCCGCATCCCCGGCGTCCGGGCCGAGATCGCCGAAAACGGGCCGCGGACCGTGCTGGCCGCATCGGGCTTCATGTCGAAGGTCTCCAGCTGGCTGGGACCTCCAAACAGGTACAGGAACATCACCGACTT
Source organism: Planctomycetota bacterium (assembly GCA_963578885.1). Lineage (GTDB taxonomy): Bacteria > Planctomycetota > Planctomycetia > Planctomycetales > Planctomycetaceae > UBA8437. Next base: position 8,321 of record CAUZEQ010000043.1, on the reverse strand, counting down.
GGCCCGAGCCGCCCGCCCGAGGACAGCACCGGCCGATTCTGCCGCCGCCACCGTGCCGGAGCCCACGCCGAGCAATCCGGCTCCACCAACCTGCAACACCTCCCGACGGCTCATGCCGCTGCAGACTCGTTGAGGTCGTCCGAGGATCCGGAGCATCGCTGTTGTTCCCGTGTTCCCGTAACGGCCTGTCGCACTCTCTACGGCATCATATCGGCAAGAACCGATCCCGGGCAACGGCTCATCCCCAAGGACGCGCTGTCCGCCGCAGGCCGAAGGCCTGTCCCCGACCGACTGCCTGTCCCGGTACGAGTCGTGATTGAGCCAGACGGCCCACTCGAGTTACACTGAGACGAGCCGATCACCGGACACAGCCACCATGAAACTCACGCTCTCACTCGCACGATGGGACCTGGTCCTCGTGATCCTCGTGGTCCTCGTGGTCCTTCTGCCAAACTCCAGCCTCAAGGCCGCCGCACCCAACCCGGTGATCACCACCGCCTGGCCGGCAGGAGCCCGGGCCGGGTCCACCGTCGAAGTGACTCTCACCGGCAGCGGTATCGAAAAGCAGACCCAACTGCGGTGCTCCGCACCGGGACTGCAGACCGAATTCCTCGGCAGCGACAAGTCTCCCCGCTTCCGAATCACCATCCCCAGGACCACTCCCCCGGGACTCTACGAAATCCGATTGGCCGGACCCTCGGGAGTGAGCACTCCCAGGACCTTCCAGATCGGGAACCGGCGTGAGGTGACCGAGGAAGAACCCAACAGCACCCTGCCGACTTCAAAGCCCGTCCCGATCGACTCGATCGTCAACGGCCGCATCCTCGAGGCCGGCGACCAGGACTGTTTTCGGTTCACCGCCAAGAGCGGTCAGCGGGTCGTCCTGGAATGCTGGGCCGAACGCATCGACTCGGCACTGCACCCGGTGCTGCAACTGTTCGACTCCGACGGCCGCCTGCTGAAGGTCAGTCGCGGTTACTTCGGCGTCGATCCGCTGATCGATTTCCGGGTCCCCGCCGACGGAGACTACATCGTCCGACTCCACGATCTCACATACACCGGCAGTGCCAATCACATCTACCGCCTCGACATCGACACCGGACCCCGTGTGGCCGTGGCAGTCCCTTCGGTCATCCGCCGCGGCCAGTCGACCCGGGTCACGCTCTACGGATGGAACCTGGCCAATCGCACAAAGGACAAGTCACCCGCGATGGACAGTGTCGAGGTCGAAATCAGCGCAAAGGACGCGGCCCCCGGCTGGCCTCTGCCCACCGGACTCGCCCCCTCACAGATCCCGTTTGACGCAATGGCCTGGCAGCTGCCCGCCGCCCACGCCCCTGTCCTGATCGGGATCACCGACGTGCCGGTCGTCACCGAGACCACCGACAACCACTCCCCGGAACACGCTCAGAAGCTCGAGACCCCCTGCGAGGCGAGCGGGTTGCTGGTCGAGGCCGACGAGAAGGACTGGTACACGTTTGCCGCACGGCGGGGCGAGGTGGTCTATGTCGAGCTGATCGGCGAGCGGATGGGGACGCCGGTGCACCTGGCCGCCTCGGTGCTCGATGCCGGTGGCCGCAACGAACTGCTCCGCTGCCGACGTGACCCACGCAACATCGGTGGCCTGGCGATGCCCACCGGGCACTCGGACCCCGCTGGCCGCTTCGTCGCACCCGCCGACGGGCACTACACCATCGTCGTCTACAACCGCAGTGCCGGGATTCACCCCGACCCCAGACGCGGCTACCGGCTCTCGCTGCGGCGAGAAGTTCCCGCCGCCGATGTCGCCGTCATCCCCCCGGCAGCCAGCCCCCGCAGTATCAATCTCGCACCCGGTGGCCGCATGGTGCTCGATGTGATCGCCTTCCGTCGACGCGGTGCTCGGGGGGCGATCCGGATCTTTGCCTCCGAGCTGCCCATCGGGATCACCTGCCCCGACGTGTTCCTCGGACCCGGCGTCTCACGCGGGCAACTGGTGCTCAGCGCCGACCCCGGCGCTGCACCGCTTTTCGGACGGTTTGCCCTGAGATCCCAGCCGCTCAATTCCCCACCCAGCTCACGACGGCCGGTCCGAGGCGGAACGGTCATCCGGGGCGGCCGGCCCAACGGCTGGAGTCGACTGACTCATGAACTGGCGATCGGGATCGCGGGCGATTCGCCACTGAGAGTCACGGCCGATGGCCACGAAACCCGAGTGCATCACCTCTACGGAGAACTCAAGGTGCGCCACGCACCCGGTGGTGTGCTCGACGTCGCCATCGAGGTCCAACGCAAGGACCCCAATCACCGGGCCGATGTGCAGTTGATCGGAGTCGGTCTGCCGCCGGGCATCGCCAACCGCACCGCCACCATCTCCGCCGCGAAGGACAAGGGATACATCAGCTTCTACCTGCCCCGGGGCCTCAAGACCGGTCGCTACACCCTCGGCGTCCGGGCCACCACCACCGTGCCCACCCCCGACGGCAAGAAGACTCAGACGGCCACCGTCTTCAGCAACCCCGTCGTCTTTGACATCCACGAACCGATGTTTCATGTCACGCTCGATCCCTACAACCCCCGCACCATCAAGCGGGGCCAGATCACCCAGATCAAGTACAAGGTCCAACGGCTCAACGGGTTCATCAACAAGATTCACTCCGAGCTGGCTGCACCCGGTACGGTGACCAAGGTGGGAGGACTGCGGGGGCGCGGGGTCACGTTTGTCGGGCAGACCGAGACCGGCTCGATCCAGGTCGTTGCCAGCGATGACGCCCCGCTGGGACAACGCGCTTTTCTGAGAGTCTACGCGGTGGGGGTGCGCGAGGATGAAGCCCTCTACCACGGCAGCCACTTCCTGCAATTGCAGATCGTGGAATGAGTTTATGAAACGGAGGCCACGACACCCCGCACCGGCTTCCCGTTCCAGGCGACGGGCTCTACAGGCTGCCGCCAGCCTCGCCCCTTTGGCGTTCCTGGGCACAGATGCCAAGGCGGCACCGCTGCGGCACGACGCCTCGGCCAGAGCCTGCATCTTCCTGCACATCACCGGGGGTCCGGCTCAGCAAGAAACCTTCGACATGAAGCCGCAGGCGACCGGGGCCGCACGCGGAGAATTCGACCCCATCGCCAGCCGTGTGCCAGGGATCGATGTCTGCCAGTTCATGCCCAGGACGGCCGAGCTGACCCAGCACCTCTCCATCATCCGCTCGATGCACCACGACCAGACATTCCACGGGGCCGGTACCCACTTCAATCTCACCGGCCGGCCCCACCAGCCCAGGACGCCGCAACCCGAGTACTACCTCGACTCGCGTGATGCACCCAGCATCGGAGCCGTCTTCCAGCAACTGATCGGCCACCGGGCCGGGCTGCCCGCCGCAGTGCACCTGCCCTTCTGGATCCAGCAGGGCGGCGTCGGCCGCTTCGCAGGACAGGATGCCGGGTTCCTGGGACGGAGATTCGATCCGATGAGAGTCTTCTACAAAGCCAAGCACGACCTGCCCGGGATGGTGCCCAGGACCTTCCGACTGCCCGAAGCCCTGCCGGTCACACGACTCGATCGCCGCACCGAACTGCTGACACGCCTGGACAACGGCCAACCTCTCGAGCGATCTCAGCAACACTGGAACCGTCAGCGCGAACGAGCCATGGAGATCCTGCACGCCAAAGGAGCCTGGCAGGCGTTTTCGATCGAGAAGGAATCGGCCCGGACCCGGCAACTCTATGGCGACCACAAGTTTGCCCGCAGCTGCCTGGTGGCCCGCCGATTGGTCGAAGCCGGGGTCAAGGTCGTCCAGGTGAACTGGCCGGGGCACGAGAACCACTTCGACACGCACGGGGGACACTTCCCCAGTATGAAGACGTCGCTGCTGCCGCCGATGGACCAGGCCTACGCCGCACTGCTGGCCGATCTCGATCAACGTGGGCTGCTCCAGGATACCCTCGTCGTCTGGTCCGGAGAATTCGGCCGCACCCCGTCACTCAATGGCAACAAACCAGCAGGCCGAGACCATTGGCCGTGGGTCTACACAGGGGTGCTGGCCGGTGGCGGCATCCGCGGAGGCCAACACGTGGGCAGCAGTGATCCACAGGCCGCCTACCCCGCGGAGAACCCGATCCACGTCTCACGGTTCGTCGCCACGATCTTCCACGCACTCGGCTGCTCCGAATCGACACTCGTCCACGACGTGCAGGGCAAACCGCATCACGTGATGACCGCCCGGCCACTACACAAGCTGTTCGGGTAGTTCGAACAGCTCAGCAACACTGCCCCCAACCGCGGCTTCCCGACTACTCGACGGTCAGCAGGACCGGGTTCGAAGCGTAGCTGGTCATGATCGTGTAGGTGATCGGCACACGAGCCACGACGGCGATCGGCCAACCGGATACGGGCTTGGCATCCGCCGCGGCCTTCAAGGTGAAGGTCGTCTCCAGCATGTCGCCGGTCAGCTTGCGGGTCGACTCGCCCTCGACCGTCACACCTGGCGGCAACTGCTCCCCCACCGTCTTGTTGAAAAACAGCAGGGCCATGTTCAACAGCACCTGCTCGCTGTACTCGGGACTCCGCTTGATCCGTACCGTGAGCGTCACCTTTCCGCCCCGCTTCAACTTCAGCTCCGCAGGAGTCGCCGTGACCGCGTGCAGGTCCAGCGGTTGCGTCACACCCAGCAACTGGCTCTTGATCGGCATCCGCACAAAACGACTCGCGCCGGCACGACGCAGTTCGCCCAGCACCCTCGCCTCGCGGATCACCTCCAACGGGCCAGCCGCTCGAGCCAACTTCCCACGGCCACGCACTCGTACCAGCGAGGCATTGACCGGAGCCTTGGCCTCAGCCGAAAAGACCAGGGCGCAGTGGTTGAACCCCGACGGAATCACCACCTTCCGGCAGGTGACTCCACGAGGCAGACGATCGACGAGGAGCTCGACGGGTCCGTCGAATCCGTTGAGCCGGTTCAGTCGCACGAACCACACCGCGTGGCCGCCCGCGGCCAGCATCCCGTAGTAGTACTCGCCGTGAACCTCGAAATCCGGCCCGCCCCGCTCGACCGACATGTGATAGATGAACCGGTCACCGGCCCGACGGTTCAGGTCCCGGACCCCGATTACGTATTCGCCGTCAGCCGGGGCCTGGAACCTCAGCGTGGCGTCCTTGCTGAAAGCGGCGTCATCGGCAGTGGCCAGGATCTTGCCCCCGGCATCCATCACCATCACCACGCCATCCACAGCCAACTCACGCCGCTGCGATTGTACGTCGATGGTGACCACGCTCTGCCGGGTGGCGGTGAAGCGGTAGAAGTGAGTCTGACCGGTCTTCTGAAAGCGGCCGTTGACACCCACGGGCAACTTCAGCGGCATCGCCTTGTCCAGCGAGTTGTTCTTCCCGTCGGCGACCACCTGCGGATGAGGACTGACCAGTTGGGGCACCACGAAGCCAGGCTGTCCCCGGCCAGCTCCGACACGCACCCGTCGCCAACCCGGCTCCGCGTCCGCCGCGGCCTTCCACGACACCCGGCGAACCTCCCTCGCCGGCTTTGGCCCGATGTTCACCGCACGAGTCTCGATGAGCTCGACCTGCTGCTCGTGGCCTCGCTGGACCGATAGCGGGAACGCCGCCAGCGTCACAGGGCCCTCGCTGATCTCGACACAGTACACGTAACGAGGATCACCGGCGTATCGCGAGTCGCGGACTTCCAGGATGTAATCACCCGTCGAAGGCAGCCGACACCGCAACATCGCATCGCCGCCGACAAAGTTGTCGTTCTCGGCCACCACGCGACCCTCCCGGTCACGAAGCGTCAGGTACGAGTCCATCAGGTGGATCTTCGGATACTGGATCGCCATGCAGTGGATGGCCCGAGTCACCCGCTGGGCGTGGATCTGAAAGACCAGCTCCTGCCCGGCCCGGCCGTGAATCCGGTATAGGTCGACATCCTCGAAGTCCTCGATGCTGCCGCAGACCGCCGACGGGATCGGGACCGACTGAGCCGTCTTGAGGGTTTTTGAGGTGTTTTCTGCGGTGTTTTCTGCGGTGTTCTTTGCGGCGGTCGCTTCGATCACGACCGGGTAGTCGGTCACCAACAGGTGGCCCACGGTGCTGACCGCCTGGTCGGTAGCGATCCGGTACTCGTAGACGCCCGGCAACTGGCCGGCGGGCACCGTGACGTCAAACCCGTAGTCCTCGCCCTGATCCAGCTCCTTCGGCTCGAAGAACTTGACCTTGTGGGGCGGTTCCTTGACCTGGGTCATCCGGACGCCGGAGGGGACAAAGAACACCGAGTGCGAATTGTTCAGAGTGAAATTCGACCACACCCGCACACGGGCTGTCGTGCCACGCTGGACCGCGATCGGGTGAGTCCGGGTGATCTGGCGATAGCTGATCTTGTGGTCGGCGGTGGCCGAAGGCACGGTGAACCCGCTGACCAGCATCAGAACCGCGCAACATCCCGCCAGTCGACTTCGACGTGTGCTGCTTGCTGCTTTGGTGCTGAAGCTCGACATTTCGGTCACGCCAGTTCTCGGATCGGTTGGCCTTCGCACAATCGCATCGGTCGCCCGTCGCCGATGACATGAGTCGTCAGAAGCGGGATGCCGAGCTTGGAATAGATCGTGGCGGCGATGTCGTGCGGATTGTACTCCTCGCCCACGCTGTGACCGCCCTCGGCATCGGTCTGACCGACGATGGTCCCCCCCGGAGTCCCCGCGCCGGCAAACACGGCCAGGCCGGCCGACGCCCAGTGATCGCGGCCGGCCGCGGTGTTGACCTTCGGAGTCCGGCCGAAATCGGTCAGCCAGACCACCAGTGTCGTATCCAGCATCCCGCGCTCCTTCAGATCGGCCACCAGCGCCGGGAAGCCCTGGTCGATTGGTGGCAACAGCTGCTTGAGACGACTGAAGTTCTTGTCGTGAGTATCCCAGTCGGCGTTGGTGACCGTCACAAACCGGCTGCCTGACTCGATCAGCCGCCGCGCCAACAGGCAACTCTGGCCAAATGTTGTCCGGCCATACGTGTCGCGGGTCTTGGCCGACTCACGCTCGAGTTGGAACGCCCGCTGGGTGTTGACCGACGTGATCATCCGAAACGCATCGCGGTAGTAGGTGTCGATGGCCGAGAGCGCTTCGGGTCGCCGGGCGAGGCCACGCTGCAGGGTATCGAGCTTGGCCAACGCCTCACGCCGCAGCGACACCCGCTTGGGGCTCACACCGCCGGGCAACGTCAGGTCGCGGACCGTGAACTTCTCGGCGTTGGGATCCTCGAATACCTCGAAGGGATTGTGAGTGATCCCCAGGTACCCGGCCGTGCCACCCATGAACTTCCGGTCGACCTCGTTGCCCAGTTGCACGAACGCCGGCATGTCGCGGCGGTGCCCGCGTTCCCGCGAGATCACCGAGCCGTAGGTCGGGTAGGTCACCGCCGGATTCAGCTGCCAGCCCGAGAGCATGATGGCGTCGGCCGAACCGTGGGCGCCATTGATCGAATTCAGATTGCGGACCACCGCGATGTCGCGGGCCGCGCCGGCGAACCCCGGTACGTGATCCGAAAAACGGACGCCGGGGATCGATGTGTCCACGGTGCCGAATTCGCCGCGGACCTCCGCCCGAGCATCGGGTTTGGGGTCCAGAGTGTCGTGGTGACTGGTGCCGCCACGAGTCCAGACCAGGATGCAGTTGATGTCGCGACGCGTCGCCTTGCCATCCGCTGCGGCAGCCTGGCCGCGGAGCAAACCGTCCAACGACAGACCGAGGCCTCCCAATGCCCCCACCTGGAGCAGAAAACTGCGGCGGCCCGGCGACTGGCAGTCGGCGTGCCACAGAGGTCGAAGATTGAGCATTTGAGGATTCCCGAATCGTGTGATGCCCCAACAGCCGGGCGTCGTGATCAGTGGTTGAACAGAAACTCGCGGCTGTTGCACAGTGCCCAGAGGATGTTCTGTAGCCCGCTTTGCCGGTCCTTCGATTGGCCGACCAGCTCGCGACAGGTGGACAGCTCGGCATCAGAGGGCCGACGGCTGAACGTGGCCAGGTACAGCTGCCCGATGATCTGCTCCAGCGGCCGCTTGCCGGCGGCCAGAGTAGCCAATCGGCCGTTCTTGTCGGCCAGCTTCTTCTCGAAATTCAGACCGTTGCACAGGTGCAGCACCTGGGCCATGTTCGGTTCGGCCGTCCGCTCGCACTCGCAATTGGTCAAGCGACGAGGACGACCCAGAGTGTCCAGGAAATACGACTCGAAGTTCGGGTCCGGCAACGCGATCGCTCGAGTGCCCGGTGGCACGCCGGGGAACCGTTCGTGAGTGCCGCAGGCGTGGTCGATCGCATCGAGCAACACCTCAGCCGGCAGCCGC
>CAUZEQ010000042.1:0-23421 GCA_963578885.1 Planctomycetota bacterium | reverse complement strand
CGCCCATGGCATAGATATCACTGAGACTGTTGGCGGCGGCGATCTGGCCGAACAGGAACGGGTCGTCGACCAGAGGAGGAAAGAAGTCGAGCGACTGCAGGATCAGCAGATCATCTCGCAGTCGATACACGCCCGCGTCGCTGAAGTCCTCGGCTCCGATGATCAGGTCCGGATCATCGAATTTCGGCAGCCCGCGCACGACCTGCGCGGTCCCCTCCTGGGGCAACTTGCCGGCTCACCCGGCGCAGCTGGCCCAATCGACCAGCCGCTTCTTACGTCCGAAGAGTGCCATGCGAGGCTCCGTGGGGAACAAACAGCACATTCTGCCGACCGGCGGATTGTAGGCCCACTCGGCCGACAAGCCAACGCAGCTCTCCGCAGCTATGATGCTCGCATGTCACTCACCGACCAGGTCGCTGTCGTCACCGGAGCCGGGCGAGGCATCGGCCTGGCCTGCGTACGGGCACTGGCTCGCGACGGAGCGGCGGTCGTCGTGGCGACTCCCGAGGATGACGAACGGGCCGAGGTTCTCGCCGAGCTCGAAGCCGCTGGGCACCAGGTGCTTGGCACCTCGACTGACGTCACCTCGGAAGATGACCTCACGCAGATGGTCGATGCCACCCTGGATCGGTTCGGACGGATCGACATCCTGGTCAATAACGCCGGGGTCATCGGACCCACCGCCGCTCTCCAAGACGTCGCGCGGCACGAATGGGAGGCCGTGATGGAGGTCAACCTCACCGGCGTCTACCTCGCCTCTCGGGCCGTGCTGCCGACTCTCCTCGCCCAACGATCCGGACGCATCATCAACATTGCCTCGGCCGCCGGCCAAATCGGGTTTCCGCTCCGCAGCCCCTACGCCGCATCGAAATGGGCTGTGATCGGGCTGACCAAGACGCTGGCTGTCGAAGTGGCCGGTGACGGGATCCTGGTCAACGCCGTCTGCCCCGGGCCCATCGACGGACCGCGGATGGACGCGATCATCGAGGCCAAGGCTCAGGCCACGGCGCAAACGGCCTTGGAGGTTCGAGAGCAACTCGAGGGCGAAACGCTGCTGGGACGACTAATCCCCGCAGAACACATTGCCGAAATGGTCGCCTTCCTCGCCTCGGATCGCGCGGCGAGCATCACCGGGCAGACACTCGACGTCAACGCCGGGTATCGGGTTTGATGGCTACAGATTGCGGAGGTTTGCGGAGGACGGCGAAGGATTGCGAAGGGAAGGGGATAGAAGGGGACAGGCACGCCGCATGGCTCGCCTGCGGCGGGCCATGCGGGGAGCCAGTCCCTGGGTTGTTTCCAGTACGTGAGAGATGCCATGCCTGAGAATGAAGACCTTGTCGAAAAAGTCGAAAAAGGCGAAAAAGGCGAAAACAGCCTCGAACAACGACAGGCTCGCGGGAGACGGCTCGTCGAGGAGATGCTGGGTGAGGAGACGGCCGCAGAGACTATCGCGCACTGGGATGCGATCAGCCCCGAGTTCAGCGGGTATGTGATCGAGTTCCTCGCCGGTGAGATCTGGAGCCGAGACGGGCTCGATCGACGGACCAAGTCGCTGGTCTCGATCGCCGCACTGGCCGCCCTGGGCCGGACGCGGGCCCTGGAGCTGAACCTGAAGTTCGCACTCAAGAACGGAGCCACGCGGCAGGACATCGTCGAGACCCTGCTGCAGATCGCCCCCTACGCCGGGTTCCCGGTCACCTGGGACGCATTGGCTCGGCTGGATGAGATCGAACCTCGCGAGACGACGGCGTCCTGAACCGAACAGGGCGTCTCACATGCAGGAGGCGGGGCCGGAAACCGCGGTGGCAGAAAAGGGGGCAGGCCCCCGCGTGGGGACCGTCAGAGATGGAGCAAGGACCACTTGTGGCGGGCGTCTGACCCCAGCTGCTCGGCTACTTGTCTCCGGCCACCGTCGGCAGACCAGCCCCCTTCCAGGCGAAGATCCCGCCGGGGTACCTCTTCACGTTCTTGTAGCCATTCTTCTTGGCCCACAGTGCCGCGTTGTGGCTGCGGCCGCACGCGGTGAAGCCGCAATAGACCACCACCAGCTTGTCCTTGTCCTCGCCCAGTAACGCCTCGTAGTCCGCCTCGGACTTCCCCGCCGTTTCTCCCGTATCCCACTCCTGCATCGTCGCCTTGGGGAACAGGAACTGGACGGCTCCGGTGATGTGCTGCTTTTTATAACTGGCCTCCAGTGGCATCGCATCGACCAGCACCAGGTCGGGTGCCTTCGCCAGCAGAGACTTCAACTCCGCGGTCGTGATCACCTCGTACTCGCCCTCGGCCATGTGACGGCCCAGCTTCACCGCGACCTTCTCGGTCTCGACTTCCTTCTGGAACTTGTTCTGCCCGCAACCGCTGCTGCAGACCAGTAGCCCCAGCCCCGCAATCACGAGGACCCAGCAGGCAGGTCGAATCATCGTCGCCATCAGTTCTCCTCGCCGTTGGGCTCCTCACCGGGTCGACGTCGCCTCGATCGGGCCAGTCCGATCGAGGCCCCCAGCAGCAGCACATCGACCACGGCCGCCTGTTTCAGAGTCAGGCTGCCGACCCCCTCGCCGGTGCCAAAACAGCCGCACTCGATGTCCAGCCCCAGCAGTATCCCGTATCCCAGCACGCAAAGAAACACCACCACCAGAGCACAGGCCAGCCCGACCGCCCAGCGACGACACCACCACAGACCCCCACCGACAGCCAGTTCCAGCCCGATCACCCCCCAGGCCACAGCCCCCAGCAGAGGTTCCCAGACCAGTCCGAACTCGCCGATCGAGTTGATGAAGGCGGACGGGTTGAGGAGCTTCGAGAGACCGGCCCACAGGAACACGCTGCCCAGCAACACGGCGACGATTCGAGACGAACGCGGCATGGGGATCGGGTTGATTGGAGCGCGTGATCGGGTGACCGGGTGACCGGGTGACCGGGTGATTTCGAGCCGGCTGTCTGGTTCGGACCTGTCGACGGGGCAGATGAGTGAAAAAAGAGGCCCGGCCGCGAAAGACGCGACCGGGCCTCCTGTTTATTTGCCCGGCCGGGACCTTGCGGTCCACTCACCGGGTAGGTGGTTTGTCCCAGCGACAACCCGCCGGTTGTCTAGGCGTTACCACCTCTCTGGCGTGTACAACAATATTCCACTCGACCACCTCCTTCCTCTAACAGGGTCCCACCCGCTTCCGAACGGACAGCCAGTGCCGATCTCCTCACGGGCCTCTTGCCCAGTCGCACCGCGTCAGTGCAACACGATTCGGTCATCCTCCGAATTCTCAGACAACCTGCAAGTGCAATCTTCCGCGATTGCACCGTGGCCTGCCCCCCTGCCTCGCTACGTTGCATAATGAGCTCATGCTCAGCCGCCTTGTCCCGATCGCCCTGCTGGTTCTCTCGGCACACACGCCACTCACCTCCCAGGCGGTAGCCGGCGACGAAGAGCTGTGGTGGTCGCTGCGACCGCTCACCCGGCCAACACCTCCGTCTGCACCCGGCTCACCTGGCTCACCAAGTCACGGCAACCCGATTGACGCCTTCATCGGGTCCCGTCTGGCGACCGCGGGCATCACTCCTTCGGCCCGAGCCCCTCGCCGCGTACTGGCACGTCGCCTGGCCATCGACCTGCTCGGCCTGCCACCGGTTCCTGACACCATCGACGGCTTCCTGGCCGACTTGAGACCCGACGCCTGGGCCCAACTCGTCGACCGCCTACTGGCTCACCCTCACTACGGAGAGCGCTGGGCCCGCCATTGGCTCGACGTGGCCCGTTACGGCGAGAGCCAGGGTTTCGAGCGGGACAAGCTGAGACCCAACTTCTGGCGGTACCGCGACTGGGTGACACGTGCCCTGAACGCCGACATGCCGTATGACCGCTTCGCCGCCTGGCAACTGGCCGGTGACGTGCTGCACCCGGGCGACCCGCTGGCCGTTGTCGCCACCGGCTTCCTGGTCGCCGGCCCCTACGACGAGGTCGGCAATTCGCAGCAGAGCCAGGCGATGAAACGCGTGGTACGACAGGACGAGCTCGAAGACCTCGTCAGCGTGGTCGGCCAGACCTTCCTCGGTCTGACGATCCACTGTGCACGCTGTCACGACCACAAGTTCGACCCGATCCCTCAGCGAGAGTACTACCGGATGGCCTCGGCGCTGAGCGGAGTCCGCCACGGACTCAGAGACCTGCCCGGCCCTCCGCTGCCCCGCCACACCTCCGCACCCGCGTCGAGCATCGAGGCCCGTCGCAGGCGGCTCGAAGAACAGCTCGTCGCCCTCGAGGCTCCCGCCCGACTCGGGATCCTCAAGGAACGGCGCTCCGCCACCGCCCATCCCAAGGCACCTCGCCCGTTCGCTCGCTGGGACTTCACCGACGGAGCCCGCGACTCGATCGGCCAATTGCACGGCACCGTCTCGGGTGATGCACGGGTCGAGAACGGCCATCTGGTTCTGCCCCGCCGCGGTTACGTCACCACGCCTCCGATCCCGCACGCGATCGAAGCCCGCACGCTGGAGGCCTGGGTCGGGCTCGACGATACCCAGCAACGGGGCGGAGGCGTCGTCGCGCTGCAGGCGGTCGAGGGACCCGTCCACGACGCGATCGCCTTCGGAGAGCTCGAACCGGGACGCTGGAACCTCGCCAGCGAACTCCGCAAGCGGACCGTCAGCTTCGAGGGCCCCGAGGAACAGGGAGCCGACCAGGACCTGGTCCATCTCGCCTTCGTGTTCGAGCAGGATGGCTCGGTGCGTGCCTACCGAAACGGCCAACCCTACGGACGCACCATCCGTACCCGGGGCCCGATCCGCTTCGCCGCCAATGAAGCCCGGCTGCTGATCGGGCTGCGACACACCCCCACGCTCCGGGAACGACACCTCAGGGGTCGGATCGACCGAGTGCAACTGCACCTGGTCGCGCTCTCACACGAACAGGTCATCGCCTCGGCCGGGCCCCGTGCCCAGGCGGTCTCCGACCAGGAATTCCGCTCAGCACTCTCACCCCTCCAGCAGCAACGACGCAGCGCCCTGAAGTTCGAGATCGCTCAACTGAAGACACTGGGCAAGCGATGGAACACCTGGAAGTCGTACGCCGTCTCGCCCCGCCCGCCGGGGATCACTCGGGTGCTGGCCCGAGGCGACCCCGAGTCGGCCGGTGAAGCGGTCTCAGCGGGTGCGGTTTCAGCCGTCCCCGGCGGCTCCTCCGACTTCGCGCTGAAGCCCGATGCTCCCGATCCCCCCCGCCGCCGCGAGCTGGCCCGCTGGATCACTCACCCACGCAACCCGCTGTTCGCCCGCGTGATTGTCAACCGGCTCTGGCAGCACCACTTCGGAGCCGGCCTGGTCGAAACCCCCAGCGATTTCGGGATCAACGGAGGCCTGCCCTCGCACCCGGATCTGCTCGACTGGCTCGCCAACCAACTGGTCGACCACGACTGGAGTCTCAAGCACATCCACCGCCTGATCCTGACCTCCGCCTGCTATCAGCAGGCGTCTCGATTTCGACCCCGGGCGGGCGCCCGGGATGCGGGCAACCGGCTGCTGTGGCGTCATGCACCCCGTCGTCTCGAGGCCGAGGCCCTGCGAGACAGCCTGCTGGCGGTCTCAGGATCACTCAACCGCGAAATCGGCGGGCCCGGTTTCTACGACTTCATCAGTTTTACGAACAACTCGCAGTTCTACGACGTCGTTGACCCTGTCGGAGCCACCTTCGATCGCCGCAGCCTGTACCGCACCGTGGTCCGCTCGGGCCGCAGTCGCTTCCTGGACGCCTTCGACTGCCCCGACCCCTCGACCAAGGCGCCCCGCCGTGCGGTGACCACCACGCCGCTGCAGGCCCTCTCGCTTCTCAACAGCAACTTCGGACTGCGAATGGCCGACCGGCTCGCCGACCGAGTCACCCGCCAGGCCGCATTGACCACACAGGCCCGCGTCCGGCTCACCTTTCGACTCTGTTTTTCACGACCTCCGACGCCGTCCGAAGCCGAGGCCGCCGAATCCTTTGTCACCCGTCACGGCCTGGCGGCCCTGGCCCGTGTGATGTTCAACGCCAACGAGTTCCTTTATGTCGACTGAATCGGTCTCGAGACGGCACTTCCTGGACTTTGCCACCGCCGGCATCGGCAGTACGGCATTGATGTCGCTGTTGGCCGACGACCAACCGGCCGTCGCCGCATCCACACCCTCACAGAAGTCTGGTCCCGACACCCGACCCGGGGCCCGCCGAGTGATCCATGTGGTCGCCACCGGCGGTGTCAGCCAGATCGACAGCTTCGACTACAAGCCGCAACTCGCCCGGCTGCATGGCACACCGCTCAAGAGCGACGAAAAGCCCGATGTCTTCTTCGGCCAGGTCGGTCTGTTGCGACAAAGCGACTGGAGTTTCAGGCAGCGAGGCGACAGCGGGCTGTGGATCTCGGAGCTGTTCCCGCACCTGGCGGGTGTGGCCGACGAGTTGACGGTGATCAAGTCGATGGTCGCCGAAACGTCCAACCACACACCGGCCACCTTCCAGGAGAACTCCGGCTTCCGACTCAACGGGTTTCCCGTCCTGGGCGCATGGCTCTCGTACGGCCTGGGCAGCGAAACCCGCAACCTGCCCACTCATGTGGTGATCCCCGACCCACGCGGCCTGCCGGCGGGCGGATCGATCAACTGGACCAACGGGTTCCTGCCGTCGGAGCACCAGGGCGTACCGCTGCGGGCCCGAGGCGCGCCGCTGGACGACCTGTTCCCCGCGAGAGCGATTTCTGCGAGCAGCGAACGCGACAGCCGCCGGCTGCTGGCCCGTTTCAACTCACGTCACCTCGCCCTTCGCGGCGGCGATGACGCGCTGCTGGGCCGGATTCGCAGTTACGAACTGGCCGCGAGAATGCAATTGGCCGTTCCTGAAGTCACCGCGCTGGATTCCGAGACCCGAGCCACCCGCGAGCTCTACGGGCTCGATCGGCAACCCACCGCCGACTTCGGCCGAGCCTGCCTGCTGGCTCGGCGACTGCTCGAGAAGGGAGTCCGCTTCGTGCAGCTCTTCAGCGGCGGAGCCTTCGGGCGGCCCCGGCACAACTGGGACGGGCACGAGGACATGGTCAAGAACCACGGCCGCGAAGCCGCCCGGGTCGACCAGCCGCTGGCCGCGCTGATCACCGACCTGCGACGCACCGGGCTGCTCGACGACACCCTGGTCCTGTTCACCAGCGAATTCGGCCGCACCCCGTTCGCTCAGTCCAGCTCCGGAGTGCTCGGGACCGGCCGAGACCACAACCAGTACGGCTTCAGCGTCTGGATGGCCGGCGGTGGCCTGCAGCCGGGCACCAGTTATGGAGAAACCGATGTCTACGGCTGGAAAGCCGAACAGAACATCACCACCTGGCACGACTTCCACGCCACCATCCTGCACCTGCTGGGTCTCGATCACGAACAGCTGACCTTCTACCACAACGGCATCGAACGCCGGCTGACCAACGTCCACGGCGAGGTGATCGACGGGATCCTCGCCTGAAGGCACCGTGTGCTACACTGACGCTTGGTCGCCGAGTTCGGCTACGACCGTGTTTCCCGCAGGCCTCTGCCGATGGTCTCGTCCACTCGCATCACCGCCGCCGACCTGGCCCGCTTCGAAGAGCACGGCTTCGTCATCATCCGCGGCCTGCTCAATCCCGCTCGCGACTTCGCCCCGGTAGAAGCCGAGTACGACGTGGTGCTCGACGACCTGGTCAATCACTGGATCGACCAGGGCCACCTCGACCAGCCCCACGCCGGGCTCCCCTTTGCCGAGCGACTGCAGCAGACGGTACCCCGGGCTCGGCAGCCCTACGACCTGGCGCTGGACATCTCGCTACCGCAGGCCGACATCCGCTGCGACACTCCGATGCACCACGGACCGGCCGTCTTCGATTTACTCAGGACCCCGGTGCTGCTGGATGCGGTCGAGCAGTTCATCGGCCCGGAAATCTATTCCAACCCGGTCCAGCACACCCGCATCAAGCTACCCGAATCGTCCCTTCCGCCGGAGGCGTGGTCGGGGCTGACCTCCCGCATCGACTGGCACCAGGACCAGGGCGTGATCACCGGTGATGCCGACGAGTGCGAGATCCTGACCGTCTGGTTCCCGATCACCGATGCGCATGTCGACAACAGCTGCCTGGCGGTCGTGCCCGGCAGCCACAAGCGGAACCTGGTCACGCACTGCCAGAGCACCAATCCGCTGACCCGCGGCCAGGTGGCGATCCCCGACAGGCTGGTCGAACCCCACCAGTTGCCCTTGCCGATGGACCCTGGGGACGTGCTGTTCATGCACCGCTGCACGCAGCATGCCGGTTTGCCCAACCGCAGCGACCGCATCCGCTGGAGTTTCGACCTCAGATACCAGCCGATCGGCCAGCCGACCGGCCGCGAGTGGTTCCCCGGCTTCGTGGCTCGCAGCCGGGCCCACCCCGAAACGGTACTCGGCGACGCCCTGGCCTGGGACGCCTCGTGGCACGACGCCCGCAGCCGACTGGCCGCCGGCGACGACGTGCGGTTCAACCGCTGGAAGAGCGACAGCCCCTATTGCGCGTGAACCGCAGGCGTTCCCCGCACCACCCCACGTTCTTCTCCAAACACCCAAACCCTAACGGGGTTTCATCCCATAGCCCAGTGTTGGCCGCCCTGGGCGGCCTACGCTGGGTCACGTGCCACGACACCCCCCACCACCACCACCCCGGTTCACAAAAGAACCCCAACGGGGTTCTTGCCGTTCATCGGGTCGCCGTCGCCGCCGGGTCACGGCCTCGCCCGCCAGCCGCGCCAGGCCAATACGGCCATCCACGCCAGGATGACAATGGCCGAGGCGACCGAGACCACGTGCAGGATGCTGACCAGCCAGATGGGGATCACGGCTGATCCTCCGTGGGTCCAATGGGGCCGGCCGGGTCCGTCTGCGATGGTCCAGGCAGGACCAGGCAGCCGAGCAGGTACACGACCAGGGCGAATCCGGCACCGAAGAAGCCGGAGCTGATGTCCATCGGAGCATCGAGCCCGAACCGCCAGACCACCGCTGAGAGCGGGCCTGCGATCATCGACGCCACCACGGCCTTGGCCTGGTGTCGCCGGTAGCAGAAGGCTCCGACGATGAAGGGCAGCACCATCGACGGGGCCCAGAAGTCGTAGATGAACTCGAGGATGTCGGCGATGTTGCTCCAGATCAATGCGCAGACCGCCGAGAGCACCCCGGCCAGCACGGTCGTCCAGCGTGCCACCTGCAACAGGCGTTTGTCATCAGCCTCCGGATCGATGTGAACCCGGTAGATGTCCTCCATCACGCTGGTCGCCAGGCACGACAGGCAACTGTCCGCCGACGACATCACCGCGGCGATCACCGCCGCGATCATCACTCCGGCCAGCCACGGTGGAAACGTGGTTCTCATCAAGACCGGAAACGCCACCTGCCCCGCACGCCCTCGATCGGCAGACTCGAACTGGGTGACCCGGTCCGCTCGGACCGCCGGGTCCTCGATCCTTGCCAGCACTTTTTCTCGAGCGACCCGGTTCGAGGCCTGCAGTTCCTGGTACTCCCGCTCAACCTCCTGCTGCACCTGGGGTTCAACCCTCGAGGCCATCCCCAGCGTGAAGGTGGCCACCGGCAGGAACAGCAGCAGGAACAGCCCCCCTCCGGCGACACCCCGCCGCGCATCGACTGCGTCGCGAGCGATGAAGCAGCGAACCGCGTAGGGCGGCACCATCATCTCGCCCAGCAGGAACGCACCAAACAGAGTGATCAGCCGGGTCGTGGACCAGTGCGTGGTCAGGTTGAAACTCTCGAGCCCCACCTGCGGATGAGCCGCCAGGCCGCTCCAGCCACCGTGCTTGTAGAGCAGCCAGGCCGAGGCCCCACCGATCCCGGCCACCAGCACCACGAACTGCAACACGTCGGTCTTGACCACCGCGCGGATGCCACCGACGGTCGAATACACCACGACCACCGTCCCACCCAACAGCACCGCCCAGTGGCCGGGGATCCCCAGCACCAGTTCGGTCACCGTCCCGATCGCCGCCATCTGGGCCACCAGCGCCCCCACCAGGAAGACGGCTCCACTGAGCACCGCGATCCGACGGGCGACTTCTCCGTAGTGCCGATCGACGTACTGGGCGACGGTGACCAGTCCCATGCCTCGCAGACGCGGAGCCAGAAAGATTCCGGTGAAGATCAGCTGCAGGTGCCAGGCACAGGTGATCACCGCCGCGGCGATCCCGATCGAATAGCACCTGCCGACGTATCCGATCGAGGCGCCTCCGCCGACCATCGTCGCCGCCGTCGTGGCCAGCACGATGATCCAGGGAATCCCGCGACCGGCCACCGTGTAGTCGTCGACGGTGTGGATTTCTCTGGCACTTCGCAGGCCGATCCAGAGCAGCCCGCCGAGGTAGACGGCGAGGGTCGTGAGTTCCCAGATACGGCCCGAGGAGCTCACTTCCCCCAGCAGCGGATCAAACACGTCGGTTTCTCCTCCATGTCCCTGGCAGCGTTTTGGCTCGCTGTAGCAGGCGGTTCGCGTCGACTATTCCGGTCGCAGGAGCCGAGAATTCTCTCTGCAGAGATTCCCAGAAAGAAGAGGAACATTCGCGCACACGGCCGCGTCGATTATACTGCCGACGGGGCATCAGGGAGGCGTTCCCACTCGACTTCGTACCGGACACCAGCTCGATGGCGACCACCACACGAGGCGGACAGGCGCACTACGTCGAGTTTGACGAATACGTCGACTCGAAGATCCTGCGGACCCGCGACGTGATCCGCTCGACCGACATCATGGTGGCGCTGGTCGCGGCCGTCGCCGCGGTGCTGGGCTACCTGCTGGTGTTCGTGCTCGCCGACCACTGGCTGGGGATGGACTTTGTTCCGCCGGTGATCCGCCTGGCGATCGGGTTCTCGATCCTGGGCGGATCCCTGGCCTGGGCCTGCTGGCGGATCGGGCTGCCCCACCGACGTCGGATCAACCGGCTGTTCGTGGCCCGCGAGATTGAAACGCACGAGTCGACCCTGGAAGGCAACCTGCTGAACCTCGTCGATTTGCAGCAGGCCCAGCGAGAGCTCGACCAGCCGGTAATGCGTTCGATCGAAAAACGCGCCGCGGTCGGACTCTCCCAGACCGATCTCGACGGCACCGTCGACCGCGGCCCCCTGATGCGATCGACCTACACGCTGCTGGGCCTCGTTGTCGTCTCATGCCTCTACACCCTGCTGACGGTTTCTCTGGGCCTGAAACCGATCGGGCCCTCGCTGATGCGCGCCTTCGGAGCCGCCGCGACCGCACCCACGCGGATCCAGTTCGAATCGGTCGAAATCCAGATCGCAGACGGTGGCTCGTTTGTCGACGCCGCCGAGGCGCCCCGTGTCCCGGCCCGCTTCCAACCCGTGATCAAGGCCACACTCAACAAGGCTCTCGACGACGGCGAACACGTCACGCTGTACTTCACCACCGCCGACCAGCGGTTCGTCGATCAGCCACTGGAGATGAGACCGGTGGATGGGTCGCTGCAGGAGGTCTACCCCGAGTTCTCGGTGACGCTGCTCGGAGAAAGCGACCGCGGACTGTTGCAAGACCTCTCGTTCCGGATCGAAGCCGGTGACGCGACCACCCCCGACTACTCGATCCACGTCTCCACCGTCCCCTCCGCCACGGTCGCCTCGATCGACTACACCTACCCCAAGTACATGCGGCTGGCTGACGAGTCGCGAGAGAGTGCCACCATCGAGGGCTGGGAAGGCACCCGCGTCACACTCCATGCCACCGCCTCGCAACCGGTCAAGTCCGCCCGGCTGGTCTTCTCCGATTCCGAAGACACCACGCAACGGGCCGAGGAATACCCGATGCGGGTCACCGATGGCACACAGCTCTCGGTGGCCTGGACACTCGCCTTCCGCGATGACAAACCCGAGGACTACGCGAAGTTTTATCGGATTGTCTGCCTGGACGAGCAGGGTGCCACCGACCTGCACCCGACACTCCACACGATAGAGATCCGGCCCGACCTGCCGCCGGTCGTCGAACTGCTCGACCCGAGAGCCGATCTCGAACTGCCCTCCAATGCCATCGTGCCGCTGCTGGTCAAGGCCCGAGATCCCGACTTCCAACTCAAACACCTCACGCTCCGAGTCGAACTCGACGGCAAACAGCTCGTCGAACACAACCGCGAACTCTTCGCCGGTGAACAACCCTCCTTCGGACCCCAGTCGGTCGACTTCCCACTCGAGCCGCTCGGGCTGCAACCCGGCCAGACGATCAGCTACTGGATCGAGGCTCGCGACAACAAGATGCCGCTGGGCAACCGCGCCAACACCGCCCCCAAGCTCAATATCCTCATCACCGAACCGGTCACTCCCGAGGAAGCCCGGAAACAACGCGACGAACAGCGCAAGCAGCAGCAAGAACAGGAGAAGCAGAAACAGGAGAAGCAGAAACAGGAGAAGCAGGAACAGGAGAAGCAGCAGCGGGAGAACGGCGAGCAGGAAAACCAGCCGGGCGATGCGGGCAGCGAAGGCGACCCCGACGGCTCGGACACCAAGCCCACCGATGACACGAAGGACGAACCCGGCCAGGACGGAAAGCCCCAACAGGGCGACACGCCCTCGGATGGCGACCCCAAGAACGACAAGAACGACAAGAACGACAAGAACGACAAGAACGACAAGAACGACAAGCCCGAGCCCGGGGACGCCAAGTCCGACACACCCAAGGGCCAAGCCGATGACAAGGCCAGTGACAAGAAGGGGGACCAGCCCAACGACCAGAACGGGGACTCGAAGACCGACCCCGCCAGCGGCAACTCTCCGAAGAACTCCCAATCCGGCGACAAGTCCAGCAAGCCTTCGGACAACTCGAAACCGGGCTCCGGCGACCCCGACCCCAACGCCGAACCGCTTAACAACGACGGATCCGACGACGCCGAGGCCCTGAAGCGGGTCCGCGACTTCCAGAAACAGAAGGATGCACAGGACAACCCCGACGGAACACCCGGTTCCGATCCCGACGGCACCGACCCCGACACCAAGACCGGGGATCCCAAGAGCAGCCCCGACCAGGCCGATCCCTCGGGCAAGTCCTCTACCAACGACCCCAAGGCCAAGCCCAAGGGCTCCGACGCCCCGAAGAAGGGTGAAACCGGCACCAAGGGGTCTCCGGCCGCCAAGAAGACATCCGACGATCCGGTCGGGAAGCCGGGAGACAAGTCTGACAAGAAGGGTGACCGCAAGGGAGCTGCCGGAGACAAGAAGGCCGCGGCCAAGGCGAAGAAGAAAGGCGAACCCGGTTCTGCGCCCAAGCGGAAGGGCCAGGGAGGCGACAAGAAGAACGGTTCGAAGAAGCCCGGGCAGAAGGGGTCCGAACCGGACGGGTCGAAATCCACACCGAAAGACGGCAAGGGAAACCCGCCGCCGAAGAAAACCAAGGGATCCTCGGGAGGCAGCAAGACCAAGAAGGGTGCTGCCGGGCAGAAGGGCGAGGGTTCCGACCCCGACGGGAAGCCCGAGGCGGCCGACAAGAAGCAGAACGGCGCCGGTCAAAAGCCCGGAGCCGCCAAGAAAGGCGCAGCCTCCAAAGACGGCGACCCCAAGAACGCCCAGCCCAGCGACTCCAAGTCCGACAAGGGTGACAAAAAAGGCGGCAAGGGCGACAGCAAGGCCAGTGACAAGCCCGGTGACAAAAAGGGTGGTAAGAAGGACGGCAAGAAAGACGCCGCCGGCGGAAAGACGGGCAAGCCCGGAGGCAAGCCGGGTGGCAAGCCGAGCGACAAGCCGGGAAGCAAGGGGGGCAAGGGCACCTCGGGCAAGAATGCCGTCGAAGGGTCCGGCGGAACCGCCAAGCGAGCCGGGACGGCTCAACAGGGGGACGACCCCGGCGCCGAGAATCGCAAGGGCCAGGGTGCAGGCTCGGAAGCATCCGAGGCGGATCCGGCCAACGAGGAATTCAGCAAGGAAGCCGCCAACCTGGTCCTGAAACGGCTCGAGGATGAAATCCAGCGCGGCGAGGTCGATCCGGAACTGCTCAAGGAACTCGGCTGGACCAAGGAAGACGTCCACAAGTTCGCCGGGCGAATTCGGGACAACGTCGATGTGCCCAAGGACGACAATTCGCCCGAGTCACAGGCCAGGCGGCGCCAGTTCGAGGATCTGCTCAAGAGCATCACCATCAAGTCCCAGGGCAGCAAGCGGACCGGCCGCTCACAACGCACACGCAAGACCGATTCGATCAACTCTCAGGACATCCCCGTGCCGCTGCAGTTCCGCGAAGCGGTCAAGCTCTACCGCCGCAATCTCACCAGTCGCCGGACTCGGGTTCCGCTGCGTCCGGCCACGCCCAAAACGCCCAGCACCGACAAGTAAACCTCGACACCGGGCTCACACGCTCAGCCCGTCACGCCTCAGCACCACTCAGCCCTATTCAATCAGGGAGCCGACCAGGGATGGAGATTTCGATCACCTACTGCATGCAGTGAAACTACGAGCCCAAGGCGTCCGGTCTGGCCGCCGCGATCAAGGACCACTGCGGTGTCGAGGCGACGCTGATCGAGGGTGCTGGCGGGATTTTCGACGTCGTGGTCGACGGCAAGATGATCTTCAGCAAGCACGACGTCGACCGCTTCCCCGAGCACGACGAGATTCTCGGGCAACTTGGCTAAGCCGCCTGCGGCGGGCTAGTCGAGTTCCTTGTCGGCCATCACTTTCTCGTCGATCAGGCGGCCCATGCTGATCGACTCGGCCACCGCCGTCTCAATCGCTGCCGCCTCACCCCCCCCCTCGGAGACTTGCCCCGAGGCGAGACGGGCCGAGTAGATCCGGCTGGCGGCGTCCAGCAATGCCACCTCGGTGGGCTGCAGGGCCATGTAGGGCTTATTCATTGGGTGTGATTCCAGTCGGGGTGTCAGACGGCCCGTCCTCGTCGGGCCCGCGTCGGCGTGACCAGGCGATACTCAACAGCAGCACGGGGATCCCCGAGAGACTCATGGCGATCCCGATCCCCGACTCCACCGGCTTGCCGATCAAGACGTGGCCGAGGAACCACACATAGAACAGCAGGTAGGCCACCGGAACAAGCCAGTGCACTCGGAACGGCCGCTCCCACTCGGGGTGACGCCGCCTCAGGACCAGCACCGCCACCACCGCCAGCACGTAGAAGATACTGGAGGAGAAGATGATGTAGCTGGTCATCAGGTCAAACACGCTCGGGCCGCCTCCCGACCGCGACTGCAGGCTATCGACCAGCAGTGTCGAGCCGATCAGCAACAGGACTCCCATCGCCGCCTGCACTCCGATCGCTCGAGCCGGAGTCCGAAAGCGGGGGTTGACCCGACCCAGCCAACCCAGCAACCGGTCGTCACGTCCCATGGCAAACGGCACGCGAGGCCCCAGCAGCAGGTTGCTGTTGATTGCGCCAAAAGTGCTGACCATCACTCCCACGGCCATCAGTTGGCCTCCGACGGGACCCAACAGCCGGTCGAACAGCAGCACCGCGACTTTCTTACGGTTCTCACCGTCGATCATCTCCTCCATCGGAACCACCAGGTGGTAGGCCAGGTTGGCCGACACGTACAGGACTGTCAGGATTCCCACTCCGATGAGCAGTGCCCGAGGGATGTTCTTGCCCGGGTCGCGGACCTCCTCGGCCACTGGCGTGATCCCGTGCCATCCGTTGTACGCCCACATCACCGCCAGCAGCACGATGGCAAAGCGGGAGGCTGCCGACGGGGTATCCTCGACCATCGGCAACGCCGCCGACCATACCGTCCCGATCGTAGCGGCTCGCTCGTGGAGCCCGACGACGCAAAACGGCAACACCGCCACCGCCAGGACCACTCCGACCTTGAACACCGTCGTCAGGCTCTGTACCCAACCGCCCCACAGCACACCGATGATGTTGACCGTCGCCAGGCCGACAATCAGCGACACGGCCAGGCCCAAGGTCATGTAACGCGATATCCCCTCGGTGCTGTTCGGATACAGCAGCTCGCCGAGGTGAGCCGCGAAGATGATCGAGAGCGCTCCCAGCGAGCCTGGGTTTCCGAAGATGAACTGCGTCCAGCCCTGCAGGTAGCCCACTGGGCGGCCGTAGGCCTCCTTGAGGTAGACGTACATGCCGCCGGCCCGAGGCAGCATCGCACCCAGTTCGGCGAAACAGAGCGCCCCCAGCAGGCTCAAGACTCCGCCCATGATCCAGGCGGAAATGATCAGCGGAAACCCGAGACCGACGGCGGCGATGCCGCCGGGAGTGGCAAAGATACCCGAACCGATCACGTTGCCGACAACGATCGCCACGGCCATACCCGGCCCCAGCGCCCGCAACAGCGACACCCGTTCACCCGAACTCGAGTCGTCCACCAGGCCTCCACGCCACTCAACGCCCTACCGCCGCCTACCACCGCCGACCGCCGCCTAGAATCCCGCCCCCGGCCCGCCTGTCTCGCCGTCGGCATCGAACGACGGAACGGTCCTGTCCGCTTCAAACCACTCGAGGCAGTACTTGATGCCACTTTCGAGTTGAGCTGGTTGAGTCGCGTTGCGGGGTACGACGAACAGCAGGGCGAATTGCAATGCCTCATCCGGAGCCGGCGCATCTTCGGAGGCGTCATCACCCCCGGCGGCGCGCGGACCCGGATGCAGATACAGCCGGTACTCGGTCCCACGCGACTCGAGCTTGATCAGCGTGTAGTGGTTGTCCGGCGAAGCACTCGAACCACCCGAGGCAATGTAGTACCCCCCGATCTTCTCGATCTTCTCGTACTGCCACTCGCTCTCGGTCGGCGCCGCCACGCCGACGGCATCGGCCAACTCGTTGACCAGGTCGTCATAAAACGCCTGCGGTTCCACGTTGATCCCCGCGGCGCGATCCTTGTACCGCTGGTAGTTGCCGAACATAAACATCCAGCTCGGCCCACTACGTTTCTTGCCCTTGTCATCGGTGACCACCGAATACCAGCTGCCCAGCAGGCCGGGCAGGCCGTTGCGAGCAAACCGCGGCTGCCGCTTCTTGTCGTCCAAAGCAGAGACCGCTTCCTCGTTGCCGTCGCGGTCGCGGTGCATCGTCGGAACAATCCAGCGGAACCGCGAGGGCACCCGGATCTTGACCCCGAACGATGACACGTCCGACTGATCGGTACCCACGAGCACCGACTGGGCCTTGCCCAGGTAGTCGAAGTACTCGGCCGACGCGGTCATCCGCGACTCGTAGGCCTGCCAACCGCAACCGGCCGCCACGACCCCCAGCAGGCTCAATGCCGCGCCCCAAGCCGTCACAGGCCGCATCATGCTGTAGTTGCTCGCACTCACCACTGTGCTCCTTCGCACCGATTGTCGGACGACAAGCCGATTCCGTCAACTGCCCTCGCCCTGACCCTCGTCCTGACCCTTGTTCCACTCACGCAAGGCCTCCTCGGCCCGATCCGTCAGCTCCCGCTCATAGCGGCCTGTCACCGTCTCATCGCTCTCGACTTCGGCCGCAGCCTCGGCCTTCAATCGCCTGACAATCTCGGCCACTTCCGCCGCCTCCACCGGTGCCTCGCCGTGCTTGAGCAGCTCTTCGGCGGTCTTTCGGACCGGATCCTCGTCCCCGGCCGCCAGTTCCCAGAACGTCTCACTGTCGATCGACTTCGCCTTGCGACGCGACGCGGCCTTCTGCAGGCGGTGGTCGCTGGAGACGACCAGCACCTGCCTGGGCGCCGAGTGCGACTCGAGCATGGCTTCGATCATGGTGTCGGCATCCGAGCCAACCGAGAACACGACGGCGATCCGAGCACACTTCTGCACGGCCGGGACGTCCGGCGGAGCATCCTGGGCATCGAAGATCACCGTCGTCCGCTCACGCTGTGTTTCGCTGAGCCGATCGGCAAGCTCCTGCAACAGCCGTTGCCGGCACTTCTCGAACTGGCCGGGTCCGTACCGATCACGTGCCAGGCCAGCGGCGTGCAGCAGGTTGTACCCGTCGATCAACAGAAACTGTTTCCCCATCACCGATTCCTTCCATGTGCCTGCTCAGCCGTCGTCCTCAACAGTCTCAACACTCTCAACGCTAAAGATCCGTTGCCCGTCGACGAAGACCGTCTCGACCCGCCCCCGCACCTGCCAGCCCGCGAAGGGGCTGTTCGAGCAGCGTGAGCGGAACTTCGCCGGGTCGATGGTCCACTCCGCGTCCGGGTCGATCACGATCACGTCCGCGACACACCCTTCGGCCAGGCTCCCGGCCTCGACACCCAGCACGCGGGCCGGTCCGCTGGTCAACAGGGCGATCAGCGAGGGCCAGTCGAGGCGTTCCGAGTCGATTAGGGCACGTACGCACAGCGGCAACAGGGTCTCCAGGCCAACGATTCCGAAGGGCGCGACGTCCAGTTCGAGGTCCTTTTCTTCGGCGGGCACCGGTCGATGGTCCGAACAGATCACATCGATCGTCCCGTCGACCAACCCCTCGACCAGCGCTTCGACATGCTCGCTGCTCCGCAAGGGGGGGTCGACCTTGCAATTGGCGTCAAACGACTGCAATTCGGCATCGGTCAGCACCAGGTGATGCGGAGTGACCGAGCCGGTCACATCGACCCCGCGTTGCTTGGCCCGCCGCAGGATGTCGACGCTGGCGGCTGTAGAAATCGTCATCAGGTGCAGGCTGCCGCCGGTCATTTCGGCCAGCGCCACGTCGCGGGCCACCATGATCTCCTCGGCCTCGGCCGGCATGCCTCCCAGCCCCAGCAGCGTCGAATACAGTCCTTCGTGCATCACGCCCCCGGCGACCAGTTCCGGCACCTGGGAATGATGAAAGATCCGGCGACCGAACATGCGGGCGTATTCCAGCGCGCGACGCATGACCTCGGCGTTGGCCACCGGCCGCTTGCCGTCGCTCAGGGCCACCGCACCCCCCTCGACCAGTTGCCCGATCTCGGCCAGCTCCTGGCCATCCCGGTTCTTGGTGACCGCCCCCAGCGGGAACACGTGACAGGCACCAGCCCGCTCAGCCTGCTGCCGGATGAACTCGACCGCCGCGCGATTGTCTACCACCGGTTGCGTCTCGGGCAGGCAGGCCACGCTGGTCACACCCCCGGCCACCGCCGCGGCGGTCCCGCTGGCGATCGTCTCGTCGTCGTCCCAACCCGGCTCCTGTAAAGTGGCCTGGGTCTCGATCAGTCCCGGACAGACAATCTTGCCCGCGGCATCCAGCTCGTCATCCAGATCACCCTCGAGCGGCCCGGCGACGATCGCACCGTCGCAGAGCCACACGTCTCCGACCGCATCGAGTCCGCTGGCCGGGTCGATCACCCGCCCCCCCCGGATCAGGCACCGGCTCATCGGGAACCTCCCACCGCCCGGCATCGTTGCAGCATATACAGGCAGGCCATGCGGACCGCCAGGCCGTTGGTGACCTGGTCGAGAATCACCGAGTGGGGACCGTCGGCGACTTCCTGGGTCAACTCGACACCCCGGTTGATCGGGCCCGGTGCCAGGATCATCACGTCCGGCCGCGCCGCCTTCAGTCGCTTGGCGTTCATGCCGTAGAAGTGAGTGTACTCGCGAATCGACGGGAAGAAGGCACCCCGTTGACGCTCGAACTGGATCCTCAACAGGTTCACGCAGTCGGTTTCGCCGAGCACGTCGTCGAGTCGGTGGGCGACCTCGACACCCAACTCCTCGATCCGCGGCGGGATCAGGGTCGAGGGCCCGCAGACGATCACCCGTGCGCCGAGTTTCTTCAGGCCCCAGATATTGGATCGAGCCACCCGGCTGTGCAGAATGTCACCCACCAGGGTCACCGTCAGGCCCTCGAGCGATCCACGCTTCTCGCGGATCGTGAACAGATCGAGCAGCGCCTGTGTGGGATGTTCGTGGGTGCCATCGCCGGCGTTGACTACCGAGGCATTTATGTGGCGAGCCAGCTGGTGAGGAGCTCCGGGGCTACGGTGCCGCACCACCACCAGCGATGCGCCCATCGCCTCGATGTTCCGCGCCGTGTCGATGAAGGTCTCGCCCTTGGAGAGACTGCTGCCCGAGGAGCTGAAGTCGATGGTGTCGGCACTGAGCCGCTTGGCGGCCAGCGAGAAGCTGGTGCGGGTGCGGGTCGAGGGTTCGAAGAACAGGTTGGCCACGACGATGCCGTCGAGCAGATCGAGCTTCTTGTTGCTCTCGAGTGACCGGCTCTTGAACTCAGCCGCCTGGTCCAGGATCGCCGTGATCTCCTCGGCCGTCAAATCCTCCAACCCCAACAGGTGTTCGCCGGTCCACACGGGACCGTCCGGAGGTTCCGGCTGGTCGTCGGATGTCGTGCTCATCGGGAGACTTCAATCGCGGCGGGCACCGCCCGGGGCGCCCGATCCACGGCGTTCTCGGCGGCTTCGAATTGCATCGTAGCAGCCGCCGAGGCACCGTCAACTCAGCGACCCGGACCTCAGCGACCCGGCGGCCCGCCACTGCCGACCCCGTCGCCGACCCCGTCGCCGACCCCGTCGTCGACACCTCCCGCCGGCCTCGCCCGGACCCGGATTCCCGGCCGCGACCCGTCCACGCCCGGGACACCTGCAGGCAATCGAGAGAGTTCCGAATCACGAGCATCGATCGAGGCGGGACCGCCAAACGTCGGCACCGCCGCCACCAGCCCCTCCACATCACCGCGACCCCGCGTCACCACCGCACCCGGCGTCAGCAGTGTCGCATTGCCTCGGATCCTGACCGAGCCGGACATCGCGACCGTTGATTCGCACAACACCCCCCCCGACCGGATCGCCAGCACACACGCCTCACTCTCGATCCGTACCGCCCCACCACCGAAGGCCAGCAGACGTCGGCTGCGTCGCAGCGTGCAGTGGCTCAGATCGAGGACCAGTGACCCGCGGGCACTGGTGTCGGGCCGTTGCCACTCCAGTAGCGAGCCGCCGGCAACCTGCAACACGTCTTCCGCCACGACCTCCGCTTCAGCCGTACGGATTCCCACGCCGGTGGCGAGCTGATAGAGCATCACCCGCGTCAACTCAATCAGCACGCCACCATGCTCGGCCCGGTCAACCACCTCCACCGCCACGCCGGGGCGCGTCGGCCCGGGGTCCGCTTCGGCCACGAACCGGCAATCGACGATCCGCACCACACCGCCGTGGATCACCACCCACGGTTCGCCCGCCGGTCCCCGAAGACTCAAGCCGTGCAACTCCACGCGGGGGGCATGCAGTTCCAGAGGTTGTCCCGGTTCGATCACGATCTCGGTGTACACGCCTCGCGAGGCATCGCCTCCGACCAGAACCAGCGACTCGGAATCCTCGAGCCGCACACCCGAGCGGGTCGTCGACGTCTCCAGCCGCAGCGTCCCGTCATCTCCTCGTACCGGCCACCCCGACCCCGCCGCGCCGCCCTCGGGCAGGGCGCCTGTTCCTCTCCGGGAGGGCTCAGCGACCTGTTCGTTCATGCTCGTCGATGCCTCCGCCGCTGCTGGCCCGTTGGACGCGATCCACTGCTGCCCGGACCAGGCCACCGCGGCCAACACGACCGCGACCACGGTCCCGACCACGCCGCTTGACACGCGGCCGGGACGGGATGTGGCGGCCACGTGGATGGCCGGCGCCGCGGATCTCAGTTCTCGCCGAAAACGCCGCGACTGCCGATGGCTGGGGCCACGCCGCGTTCGCCATTCCTGCCGCGATTCACGCCAACCCGAGGGCCGGTCGCTCGCCTCATGAGCACACAGCCGATTCACTCGCTCAGCCAGTCCCGGTGACACGTCCGGAGCCCAGTCACGCACATCCGCCACCGGGGATCCCTGGTGTGCGTTGAGCTTCATCACGACATCGGCGACCGGGAACGGAGGTCGTCCGGCGAGCAATTCGAAGAGCAGACAGCCCAGGGCGTACATGTCGCTGCCGCAGGTGGCCGCGCCTGATGTCGCGACCCGCTCGGGCGCGATGCCGTCGTAACGGTCCGGCCCGCGGGCCAGATCGACAACCAGCCTCGGCTCAACCGCCACCGCCACGCCCGCGTCGACAGCCACCGCCTGGCCGTCGGCACCCAGGCGGATATTCCCCACTATCAGGTCCCCGTGCACCAGCCCCGCCGAGTCGAACTCGCCAAGTGCCTCGACCAATCCCCTCCCGATCTCCTCGACCACGTCTGAGGGAAAACGGCCCCGCCTTACCAGCAGGTCGCGCAACGACGGGCCATCCACATATCGACTGGCCAGTACCAACTCGCGACCCGAACGGTTCACGACACGAGGAGCCACGATGCCGGGATGATCCACTCCCGATGACCTCCCGACCAGGTCGTTCAGGCGAGAGGTCACCCCCTCGAGGATGTCGCTGGGGACCACCAGGCGTTTCAGCACTCGCCGCTCGCGGCTCTGACCAATCACCTCGCCCAGACAGGTCTCCGACCATCGACCACCCCCGAGCCTTTCCATCAGCACGCAGGAGCCGACCCGCAGCCGTCCGGGGTCATTCGAGGACAGGACGCGGGCCTGGTAACCGGTGAGCACCCGCGCCTGGAGCAACGCGTCGATCCAGACACTGTCAAAGGCCGGCAGGTCGTGGACCAGTCGTCTCACCCGACCCCGACATCGCCTCAGTTCGCCACGGCGGCAAAGGCCGCACTCGGCCAGCAGCTGCTGGAGTGACTCGGAGGGAGGTTCCACGGGAACGATCCTGGAGACCGTAAGAGGAAGTGGCCCACGGGGGCGGATTGAGTTCGGGGCCCCGCCGCAATGGCCTGAAATGGGTCCCCGGCGGCGGGTTTATCCCAGATCCGGGAGATCGCGACAAGACCGGCCCCCCGCTGCTGTGGTCGCGGATCTGCCGCTGGGGAATTCGCAAGATGCAGGCTTCTCCCCGTGTCGAGAAACTGCAACAATACGCGCCGATACGAAACTGAGGGTGCCCGTTGGCGGCCATGACCGAACGATCCGGCGAAGTCCAACTGAGGGCGTTGCTGCAGTCTGCCCAGGTGGGGCAGCTGACGCTGAAGGTGCGGCACCAGCTGGCTCCCAGCGACAGTTTTGGCTCTGCGATGGCACTGATGCGGAACCGGAGCCATGGCTGTGCTCTGGTCTGCCAGGATGGCGCACTGGTCGGAATCGTGACCGAGCGAGACATTCTCCATGGACTGCACTCGGGCATCGACCTGGATGCACCCCTCGAATCGGTGATGACCTCAAACCCGGTCACCGTCACCAGCCGTGACTCCCTGTTTGACGCAATCGCCCTGATGGACTCTGGAGGCTACCGCCGACTGCCGGTTCTCGACGACACGGGATGCCCCGAGGGAGTCGTCGACGTGAAGACCGTCACCGGCTTCCTGGTCGAACACTACGCCGATGCCGTCCACAACCAGGCGTCCCAGGCCCAAGTTACGGCACGGAACCCCGAAGGCGCCTGAATCGACCCCCCCCGCCCCCTACCGAACCCACCCCCGCCCCACCCAGCCCCATCCAAGCCCACCCAGCCCCACCCCACTTCACCACC
>CAUZEQ010000041.1:0-23671 GCA_963578885.1 Planctomycetota bacterium | reverse complement strand
CGTCGCGAGTGGGTCATGAAGTTGTTGCGCTAGGGCAGGTAGAGGAACTCGCTGCTGTTGAGCAAGGCCCAGCAGGCGTGTTCGAGGCTGTGGTCGCGGATCAGGGTGGCGAGCTGTTGGCGTTCGCGGGGCGTCGGAATGCGGGTGATGGCCAGCCGGAAGACCCGGTCGGCCTGGGCCCGGGGATCGTCGGAGACTTCGCGGGCGACACGCTCTGCAAAGCGTCTTCCCTGGCGGATCACGAACGTGTTGTTCATCAGCGCCAGGGCCTGCAACGGGGTGACGGTGCTTTGTCGTCGCGGTGTGGCCACCGAAGGCGATGGGCAATCGAAGCAATCCAGCAGCGGGTCGCGACCGGTGATCACGTTGGCGCGATAGACGGTTCTCCGGTTGTAGGCCGCGTCGGCACTGTCGAAGAGGTGGTAGAAGTGTGTGTTGAAGACGGTCACGGTGAAGGGGCGGATGCTGGGTCCGTGCATCGAGGTGTTCAATTCGCCGCTGACGGCCAGCATCGCATCCCGAATCACTTCCGCCTCGTGCCGACGCGGCAGGAATCTCCATAGCCACCGATTCTCGGCATCCCGCCTGAACGCCTCGGCCCGCGAACCGGAGGCCTGTCGGAAGGTGGCCGAGAGCACGATCTGGCGGTGGAGGTGCTTGAGACTCCAGCCCGAGTCGATCAACTCCGAGGCGAGCCAATCGAGCAGTCGGGGGTGGGAGGGCCGTCCGCCGTTGAAGCCCAGGTCACTGGCGGTGCGGACCAACCCGGCACCGAAGTGAAACTGCCAGATGCGATTGGCGATCACACGGGCGGTCAGGGGGTTGCGAGGGCTGGCGACCCAGTCGGCAAACCGTCGCCTCCGTAGGGCCTCGGGTGCCTCAGCGCCCAGCCCCAGGTCTCCGCTGTGTCGGGCCAGTGACGAGAGTCCTCGGGGCAGGACACGTGCTCCGAGCTTGGTTGTGTCGCCACGGAGCAGGATGTGCGTGGGGTCCGGCTGGCGTCGGAACCCGATGTAACCGCGTTGCGGTGCGAGAGTGGCCAGGCGCATTTCGAGCCGACGGCCGCTCTCGGTCAGTTCGGCCAGCCGTTTCTTCGCCGCGATGGACTGGCGGCCTCGAGCGATGGCGGTGCGGGTGGTGAAGCGGCCGGCGACGACTTCGTCGAAATCCCAGAGTGCGATGGTCTGCCTGTCGGCTTTGAACGGACCCGGAGCCGCCCTGGTGATCGGCCGGATGGCGGCGGAGATCCTCACGTCATCGACTGCTCCGTCGCAGCCGATCGACCCGGGCGTGTATCCTCCCAGGTCGAGCGTCCCCAGCGGGCCGGGTTTTGCCGTGCGGGTGAGGTTCTGTTTCCTGACCAGCTTGCCGTCGACGAACATCCGCACCTCCTTGCCGTCGAACTGCATGGCCAGGTAGTGCCACTGTCCGTCGGTGATGATGGCGTCGGAGCGGATCGTCTGGGGCTGATACCCCGGCATGTAGACGCTGTAGTCGCCTTTGCCGGCGAATGAGTACATCTCCCAGTGTTCGCCCGAGGACTTCAGGTTGTTGGCGATCAAGACATTGAACCGCGACTGGGATCGCAGCAGCGCCCAGCACTCGACGGTCAGCGGCGGTGTATGAAAGGCGTTCCGGGAGGGGAGCGAGGCGTGGGTGTGGGCGGCATTGAGTGCCCTTCCGTGGCGGCC
The DNA here is from genome assembly GCA_963578885.1 of Planctomycetota bacterium. Lineage (GTDB taxonomy): Bacteria > Planctomycetota > Planctomycetia > Planctomycetales > Planctomycetaceae > UBA8437. The sequence continues at coordinate 21,980 of CAUZEQ010000041.1, read as the reverse complement.
GGGGACCAGGGTCGAGTGAGGCTTGCTGTCGGGCTTGAGGAGGGCATCGGCGGTGAGCAGTTGGCGGGCCTTCTCGAGTTGACTGTTGAGAGCATTCTGTTGTTTCAGTAGCGGAGCCCTGGCGGCGTCGAGAGTGCGGGCCTCGGCGGGCGAGACGAGCGAGCGATTACCGGGTGTGCTTCCCTGGCTGTGTTCGACTCCGTCAAAGACCGCCCGCACTCGGTAGTAGTCGGCCTGGGGCAGCGGGTCGAACTTGTGGTCGTGGCATCGGCAGCAGTGCACGGTCAGTCCCAGGAAGGTGCCCGAGACAGTGGCGATCATCTCGGCGAGTTCTTCTTCACGGGCTCGCCGCATTTCGCTCTTGCTCGACCCCACATGCTGCACCTCGTCCCATTCACCCGAGACCAGGAACCCGGTGGCGGCGATAGTGTGCCGATCGGCCTCGGGCAGGACATCACCGGCGATCTGCTGGCGGACGAAGCGGTCATACGGCAGGTCCGCGTTGAAGCTGTTGATGACGTAGTCGCGGTAGGGCCACGAGAAGGCACGAAACTTGTCGTTCTCGAACCCGTCGCTTTCGGTGTAGCCGATCACGTCGAGCCAGTGCCGTCCCCAGCGTTGGCCGTAGTGGGGTGAGGCGAGCAGCCGCTGGACCAGTCGAGACTCGGCTCCCGGGTCGGTGTCATTCCGGTAGGCGTCGGCCTGCTCGGGCGTGGGGGGCAGTCCGAGCAGGTCGAAGGTGACCCGTCGCAGGAAGGTGCGTCGGCTGGCCGGGGGACTGGGATCCAGTCCCTGTTCGGCCAGCCTCGCTTCGATGAACCGATCAATCGGGCTGGTGGCCCGCGAGGATCGCGCCGGCGGCGGGAGCGGTCGCGTGATCGGCTGCAGCGACCACCAGTCGCGGCCGGCCCAGCGATCGGTCGTGACATCAAAGCGGTCGATCTTCAGAGATCGTGGCCAGCGGGCTCCCTGGTCAATCCAGCGTGCGAGCACGGCCACGTCGCGAATCGATGGGCGGGGCATCTTGCCTTTCGGCGGCATCGAACCGTTCTTGAGCCGCGTGACGAGCGGGCTGGCACTTGAGCGGCCGGCGACAATCCGAGCGCCGTCCTCGCCACGGGCGAAGGCGGTCTTGGCCGAGGTCAGGTCCAATCCTCCCTTGGCCTCGGCACCGGTGTGACAGCTGAGGCACATGGTCCGCAGGATCGGTGCGACATCCCGCTGGAATGACACCCGCGCAGGTGGCGCGGCTTGCAGGCCGCCAGGGGCATACACGCCGACTGCAATCAACGTGAACAGGGTGCAGGCCAGGCGCATCTTGGGGCAGTGTCCCGGTGATCGACTCGACAAGGAAATAGGATTCTCGGGCAATGCCGGGGATGACGCAACTGCTGCTCGTCGCGGCGACTCGACGTGGCTTGGCCGGATAGGAGATAATCTCGCGACACGACTCCGCTCCTGTTGATGTGAGATGGCACTCATGCCCGGACGACGACAGACGCTTGCCACGGCACTGCTTGGGCTGCTGGCGACGACGTGCGTGATCGATCCGACAGAGGTGCGGGCCGAGTCGGCGTCGTGGTTGTTCGCCTCGTTGCTGCGCGAGAAGAAGATCCTGACGTATATGAGGATGCCAGTTTCGGGGAAGCTGGTGCGGCTGGACGAGATCAAGACGGCGGCCGAGCCGGCCCAGATGAACGTGTCGCCGGATCGCCGCACGCTGTTCGTGTCGTTCCGTTCGACGGGTCAGCTGGCCAGTTTTCGGATCCACCCGGCCAACGGGAGCCTGACACCGGTGAGTGTTGTGGCCGGGGGCGAGGATCCGGCCTTCATGCAGCCGGATTCGACAGGCCGGCTGCTGATTTCGGCCTACTACGTCTCGAACAAGGTGACCGTACACGCCGTCGATGAAATGGGGCGGATATCCGAGCAGCCGTTGCAGACGCTGAGGACGGCCGAGAAGGCTCATGGCGTGGCCATCGATTCGAAGGACCGTTTCGTATTCGTGTCGCACACAGGTGGCAATCGGATTCACCAGTTTGCGCTGGATCGCACCCGCGGTCGGCTGCGGCCGCTGGATCCGCCGTTCGTGGCTCGGCCGCGGGGCGAGCATCCTCGGCATATCGTGATGCATCCCAGCGACCGGTGGGCGTACACGAGTAACGAGGCGGGCGATTCGTTGGGTGTCTATGCCGTGGATGGGCAAAGCGGAGTGCTGAAGCCGCTGCAGACGCTCAGCAGCCTGCCCGAGGGATTCGACAAGGAGAAGAACGCGACGGCCCGGTGCGAGATTACTCCCAACGGGAAGAACGTCTATGTCGCCAACCGCGGTCACGAGAGCATTGCCTGCTATGCGATCAACCAGAAGACCGGCCGAGTGCGATCGCTGGGGCAGGTGCTGACCGAGAAGACCCCGAGGTCGTTTACGATCGACCCCAGCGGCCGCTTTCTGTACGCCGCGGGCCAATCGAGCGGTCGGATCGCCTCGTTCCGGATCCTCGACGACGGGATGCTCGAGCGGTTCGCAACCGACGAGGCCGGTCCGGTGGCCTGGTGGGTAATCGCCGTGGACACACCGATTCCGCAATGAGGCGTCCGTCAGCGGGTCGCCAATGAAGGGAAAGACCATGTTGAGTCGCCAGAGGGTTGCGGCCTGCGTTCTGGTCTTGAGCGGGGGCCTGGGGTGCACCGCGTTGCAGCATGCGGCAGCCGCCGCTGCAGGGGAGTTGCAGCCCATGCGGCCATTGCCGGGCGTCTCGCAGCGACCGGCCCCCTTGGCCGGGTCGTTCTTCGTGGATCCCCGCGAGGGAGACGATCGCAACAGCGGCAGTCGAGATCAGCCCTGGCGGACGATCAATCACGGGCTGTCACGGCTGGCACCGGGAGAGACTCTGTGCCTGCGGGGCGGCATGTACTACGAGCACGTGGTGGTGCCGCGTTCGGGAGAACCGGATCGGCCGATCACGCTGCGGAGTTGTCGGGGAGAGCTGGCGTGGATCGACGGTGGGATCCGCGAGTTTCTTGAGTCACCGGGCGAGTCGTGGATGCCGTTGAAGGACGGTGGCGCGGGTGAGTATGTCTCGACGGCGACCTATCCTCAATTCGCCAAGCGACCGATCGTGCATGCCTTTCCGGCGGCCGGCTGGGAGCCGTTCCATGGCAAGGAGGACGAGCGTCCGGTGGTACTGGGTCACTTCGCCGCTTCGATGGTCCCTCTGCACGGCTACCGCACGCTGACGGACCTGCGAGATACCAGCATGCTGTGGGATGTCGACAACAAGTTCGCCAAGGACCAGGGGGTCTACTGCGGTCCGGGCGTGTGGTTCAATCGCGAGACCGAGAGGATCCACATCCGGCTGGGTCACACCACACTGGCCGGTCTCGACGAGCTGGCCTACCGGGGCGAGACCGATCCGCGGAAAGTTCCGCTGCGGATTTCAGGGCCGTACGGTGCCGACGTGCTGAGAATCAACGGGGTCAGGCACCTGGTGGTCCAGGACGTGGTGCTCTGCGGAGCCTCGGGCAGTCCGCTGGTGAATCTCTACGGAGCCGACGACGTGGCCCTTGATGGCGTCACGTTGTTCGGAGGGTCGCCGGGTCTGCTGGTCAAGGCGACGAGCAATCTGAAGATCGTGCACTGTGCCTTCCGCGGCCTGGCGGCTCCGTGGTCGTCGCGATCGAGCATGAAGTACCGGGGCACGCCGTCGTACCGGATCATCAGCCAGCGGAACAAGCCTCAGAGTCATGACTGCGAGATCGCCTGGAGCGAGTTCACCGACGACCACGACGGGCTGTGGTTGAGGTACCTGCACAACCTGGGGTTCCACCACAACCTGGTCGACAACTTCAACGACGACGGCCTGGAGTTCGGTGCCAAGAAGCACGACCACCTGATCCACGTCTACCAGAACCTCGTGTCGCGTTGCCTGCTGACGCTGACGCTGCACCAGATGGACACCGGTGAGAGTGCGGCGAAGGCGGGCGAGTCGAGTGGCATCTACATCACCCGCAACATCTTCGACCTGCGGGGCGGGGTATTCCGCGGATACCCTCGCGAACCCGATCCTGCGGGAATGTACCGTCGCAAGACCGGCACGCTGTGCGGGGACCACGGTAGCCCGACCTGGCCCAACTACTACTTTTATCACAACACGGTGTTGCGGATCGAGCCGTCGTGGCGAGGCTACTACGGCTGCGGGGTCGGCGGCCGGGCGACTCGAGGCAGTCGCCGCCGGGTGTTCAACAACATCTTCCTGCAGACACAGGGGCTGCCCGGGCTGGTGTTTTCATCGGGACCGGATGACATCCAGGTCGACGGCAACCTGCACTGGGGACTGTTGCAAGGCCCGAAGTTCGAGGGAGATTTCTTCAAGGTGCAGGGTCGCAGAGGGGCATTCCGTAAGAAGCCGTATCCCGATTCGTGGATGGTTCACGACGTGTTTGACGACCCGAAGCTGCTGCCGTTGGGCGGGGAGGGCGGAGCAGGTGTGAGCCTGGGTCCGGGCAGTGCTGCGGTGAATGCTGGCGTGGCGTTGCCCGAGGGCCCGGAGGGTCCGTGGCACGATCCGCTGCGTGCGGCCGATGCGGGGCGACCGGACATCGGCGCGGTCCCCCGGGGGCACAAGCCCTGGACGGTAGGCATCGGCGGCCGCGTGACACTCAGCGGCAAGATGACATCCCGGCGGTGATGCGAGCGGGCTGGGCCGTTATCCAAACAGTTCGGTCAGCGCACGGCCGTCTTCGACCAAGGGCGTGGGTTTGCCCTGGGGGTCGGGGATGCGGGTGTGTGGCGAGATGCCCAGCGAGTGGTAGATGGTGGCGGCCAAGTCGGCAGGAGTGACCGGCAAATCGGCGGGGTAGGCCGAGTGCTTGTCGGAGACACCGTGGATCATCCCGCCCCGCACTCCGGCTCCGGCCAACAGCATCGGGAAACAGTACGACCAGTGGTCGCGGCCATCCTGGGATCCGCGATTTTCGAATTTCGGCGTGCGGCCCATCTCGCCGCCGGTCATCACCAGCACCTCGTCCAGCAGCCCCGACTGGCCCATGTCGTCGAGCAGTGCCGAGAGTCCGACGTCGAGGCCGGGCAGCAGGTGGTCGCGGTTGATCCGCGTCAGTTCGCGGTGGCTGTCCCAGCTGGTGGTGTCATCGCCGCGGACGGTCATGTCCCAGCCGACCGTGACGAAACGGGCACCGTGTTCGATCAGGCGGCGGGCCATGACGAGCGACTGTCCGAAGAGGTTGCGGCCGTAGGTGTCTCGCAGGCGGTCGGATTCCTCGCGGATGTCGAACGCTTTTGCGATGTCGCTGGAATGGATCAGGCCCAGTGCCTGCTGTTGCTGAGCGGTGTAGGTGCGGGTGGCCGTTGATGAGGAATCCAGGTCCCGGCGGCGCGACTCGAGCTGGGCCAGCAGTCGCTGGCGGGTATTGAGTCGATCGAGCGTGATGCCGGGCAGGGGGTCGAGTCCGGTGAGTCGGAAGTCGAGTTCCTTGTCGGTGCAGTCGCGGAAGAACGGGTTGTCGAGTGCGTGCTGCTTGGGGATGGCCGTGGCCATCGGGTCGTAGGCCTTGCCGAGCCAACCGGCGTATTGTCCGACGATGTCGTATCCGGCGTAGTGGCCCAGTCGCTGGGGGAGATAGATGTAGGGGGGGAATGCGAGTTGTCCGGTGGGTGAGTCCTGGTGATCGAGGTAGGAGACGACCGAGCCGAAGGCGGGCCAGTCGACATTGGTGGCAGCGACGTTGGCCGCTCCCCGATTGGCCGGGGGAACGGTGCGGCCGGTCTGGATGAAGTGTGTGCCGTTGTGGTCGTTCTGGGGATGCGTAACCGTACGGATGGTCGCGTAGCGGTTACTGCGGGCGGCCAGACGCGGCAGGTGTTCACAGATCCTCAGCCCCGGGGTCGCCGCGTCGATCACGTCAAATGGACCCCGGTAGGCTCGAGGGATCTCCGGCTTCATGTCGAAGGTGTCGAGCTGGCTGGGTCCTCCATAAAGGAAGACAAACAGTACGGCCTTGGCTTTCCCGTTGGTCCGGGGTCCTCTTCCAGCGGCCGACTCGGCCGCCCGGGCCAACGCCGCGTGGGCCCCGAACATCCCCGCACCTCCGATCTGCAACCACTCGCGGCGGTCAAGACCGCGGCAGTCGGGGCGTGGGTTTCCGAGGACGGTGAGCATCTGGGGTCTCGAGCACAGAGGTGCGAGTTTTCCTGATAGCGCCTGATCAGGATAGTCTAGCAGCCTGTTGAAAAACACAAGTATGAGGATGGGACGGGGTCTGATCCGCCTTCGGCGGACCCACAGAAAGTCCCGCTCCACCCAGAACGGCACGCAGGTGGGGCCTGACCCCTTTTCAACCAGCACACGTTGCAACTCGAAGAAGGGGTCAGGCCCCGCCTGTGAAACGCGACAGGTGGAGCAAACCCCGTTGTGGGCGGCGTCTGACCCCAGGGTCCGAGTTCTTCAACGGGCTGCCAGGACCAGTTTCTTGAACGGGGAGACGTCCTGGTGCGGGCCGGTCGAGGTGAATGCCGCTTCGACGGGTCGTACACTGAGGCGAGTGTGATGAGCCAACCGGGCAAAGAGGACATGGTGATGAGTCGTCGGATGCGAGCCGAGTGGTTGCTGGTCTTTGTGATGGCATGCCCGGGGATGATCGACGGGGCAGCTGGTGCCGAGCCGGAGAGCTTGCTCGACGACACGTTCGAGGACTTCTCGGCCGGCCGACTCGGTGGCGCCGGCTTCAATCTCTACGTGGCTCGTGACGGCACGCTGCGGACCATCAACCGCTTCGATCTCAACGGCGACGGTCACCTCGACCTGGTCTTCAACTGCACTCACGACACCTACCAGATGTTGCCGGCCACCGTCGGAGCGGTCAACGCGAAGGGTGCCGCGACGAGTGGGGACCTGCCGGTCGAGGGTTCGCAACGCGTGGTGCTGGGCGACCTGGACAAGGACGGCCACATCGACGCGGTATTCTGTCCGAACGCAATCGGAGTGCATCATCCTCGGCGGTTCCTGTCAATCGCCTGGGGTGGAGCGAGCGGCTGGTCGGGACGGCGACTGACCAGTGCGCTGCCGATGAATGACGCGGCCGCCGTGGCGATCGTCGATCTGAACCACGACAGCTGGCCCGACCTGGCGGTGCTGGGTGCGGCTCGCTGGCGAATCGGCCAGCCGCCGGGCCGGATTGTCCGGGTGTTTCGGGGTGGCCCCCGAGGCTACTCGGCCGTGGGGTACGTCGAGCTGGGTGTCGAGCGGGCGATCGAACTGTCGGCCGGCGATTTCGACTCAGACGGGGCGGACGACCTGGCGGTCTTGGGTGGCGATGGGAAGGTGACGGTCTTCTGGTCTGAAAAGGACCGGCAGCAGGTGCTGGTTCCGGTGCAGGGGGCGTTGTGCGTGACCGGCGGCGATGCGGATGGCGACGGGCGATCGGACCTGGTCATCGGGACCTCCGGCACCGTGCTGTGCGTTGTCCGATCACAGGGCAAGCGGACGTGGCACAAACCCGAATCGATGACCGCCTTTGCCGCATCGCATATCGTGGTGGGCCGGGTCGATGCGGATCGGAGCCCCGACCTGGTGCTGACTCGGTTCACCTCGGCACGGGCTTCAGGCGGCGAACAGGCCGGAGCCGGGCGGGGGGCTCGCGATGCGGTGATGATTTTGTGGGGCCGCGGGGCCGGGGAGGACGGCCCGCTGTTTTCAGCGAGCCGGCAGACGAGGTTGCCGGCCCCGGCGGCGGTGGCATCGGCGATCGGTGACCTGGATGGAGACGGCCGTACCGACCTGGCCGTCGCGGTGCACCAGGGCAAAGGCACGTTCGGTGGTACGTCGCGGGCGTGGCTGGGCGATGGGCGACGAGGCTTCCGGGAGATCGCGGGCGGGTTTCGGACATCGGGGACGACCGACGTGGCGATCGCCGGTGGCCGCAAGACCGGAGAGCGTGGTCGGGTGATCTTCTGCAACAGCATCGGCGGGCGGTTCGACGAGGCGGTCCCGGTGCACGTGTTCTGGGGAGCCAAGGACGGCTTCGACCCGAAACGGGTGTGGAAGATCCCATTTCAGAGTGGGTACGAGTCGAGTGCGGCGGATCTGAACGCCGACGGCTTCGTCGATCTCGTGCTGCTCAACTCGGGCCATTCGCACATCGAGGGTCCCGGCGAGGCGGAACTGGGGGCGAACATCTTCTGGGGCGGCCCCGATGGCTTCGATCTCGACAAGCGACGCTCGGTGATCCACGAGCACTTCCTGGGCACCAGCAGCGTGGCCGACCTGGACCGCGACGGCTGGCTCGACCTGGTGCTCGAGGCGTTTGCGCCCGAGGGGCCCGGCAAGACCGACCAGTTGTTTGTCTACTACGGGTCGTCTGGGGGCTACGACTCGAAGCGGCGTGTGCAGATGGACAAGCCGGGGTATTCCCAGGAGCACGTTGTCGCCGATCTCAATGACGACGGATGGCTCGATATCGCTCACGGGTCTCGCAGCGAGCACACGATCCGGATCCTGTGGGGAGGACGGGCGGGGTTTTCACCCAAGCGTTCGAAACGACTGAATCTCGCGGGCGTGCTGGGCATGAGCACCGCGGATTTGGACGGCGACGGGCAGCTCGACCTGTTTGGCGGCACGTACGCCGACCCGGGTTCGGGCTTCCGCGACATGGGCAGCCGGATCTTCTGGGGCGGGGGCCGTGACGGATTTCGCCAGTCGAACTCGCAGTGGTTGCCCGGCTTCTCTCCGCTGGGTCGGACGATTGCCGACTTCGACGGCGACGGGCACCTCGACATCTTCTCGCCTCAACACAGCGGCGAACTGACCCGCGAGGACCTGGCCTGCCACATCTACTGGGGCTCTTCGACCGGGTTTCACACTCGGCGGAGGTCGACGCTGATCTGCGATTCGGTCAACGATTCACTGGCCGCCGACTTCAACGGCGACGGGCTGATCGACCTGGCCGTGGCCTGTCACACCCAGCACGGCAACCACCGGGTGTTTTCGCGAGTCTTCTACAACGACGGTCGTCGTTTTCAGAACCCGCGGATGACTCGCCTGCCGACCAACGGCACTCACCTGATGTGGGCGCAGGATGTCGGAAACGTGTACGACCGGAGCTACCGCGAGACGTTCGAGTCGCGGGTGTTGGGTTGGGCGGGGCCGGCTCGACGAGGCCGGATGCGGATCCGGGCTGCTGTACCTCGTGGCGGCGGGTTGTCGATGGCCGTGCGTTCGGCGACGGCGGCCGAGCAGCTCAGCGGTCGGCCGTGGCGTGCGGTTCGAAGCAGGAAGTTCGCACTGTTGCCCACCGATCGCGTTCTGCAGTATCGTGCCACGTTCACCTCGGACAACGGCGACCGGTACCCGGTGCTGGATCGCGTGGAAATCCGTTTCGATAACTAGTGACGAGCAGGGCGGACGCAACATGGATAGCGTGGGAATCGGGATGATCGGCAGCGGCTTCATGGGGATCACCTACAGCGAGGCCGTGGCGAATCACGCCCGGGGGTGTCACCTGGTGGCGATCGCCGGAGGCCGGCGGGCCCCGGCGTTGGCGGCCGATTACGAGGTGCCGGCCGAGGCGGATGTGGATGCGCTGCTGGCTCGGGACGACGTCGATGCGGTGGTATTGGCCACGCCCGATCAGGATCGGCTCGAGTTGACTCGGAAAGCGGCCGCGGCGGGCAAGCACGTGCTGGCCGAGAAGCCGATGGCTCCGACCATCGCCGAGTGCGACGGCATGATCGCGGCCTGCGACCAGGCCGGGGTCAACCTGGGGGTGGTCAAGACCGAGCGGTACCGCAAGATCACTCTGAAGGCCAAGGCGTTGATCGATGATGGGGTGATCGGGCCGATCCAGATGATGCGGACCGTCTCGGCCTTCCCGTTGCCGACGACTCGTGAGTTGTTTGACGACCGGAAGTGGATGTTCGATCCGGCCGGTGGCGGGTTGTTCATGGGCATGGCATCACACAACACCGATTTCCTGCGTTGGTTGACCGGCCGCGAGGTGGAGACGGTTTATGCTCAGTCGACAACCTACAGCGACCTCGACACCCCGAATCTCTCGGTGATGGCCCAGTTGGGATTCGAGGGTGGCATCCAGGCTCACATGTGGATCACCGCCGAGTTGCCTTCGCCCAGCCTGCCTTCCAGCGAAGTGCGGTTCCAGGTCTTCGGCCGCGACGCGATGTTCGATCTCGAGAACTTCGAGTTCCTGGACCTGGGACAGGGCGAGTCGTGGGAGCGGATTTACGAGCCGGAGCGATTCAATTACCTGAAGGAGCCGAAGTCGGCGATCAGGTTGTACCCTCATGCCGGTGTGATCCAGGACTTTGTCGACAGCGTACGGGAGGGTCGGCCGCCTCACATTGGTGGTCTGGAGGGTCGCAAGGCGGTGGAGATCTGCGAGGCGTGTGTCGTGTCGGCCGAGACGGGCCAGGTTGTGAGCCTGCCCCTGTGAGGCGGAACAGCGGAAACGGAACATCCAGATGACCGAAACGGACATCACGCCCCCCGGCGACGACACCAATCCCGAGTGTCCCCTGGAGCCTCGGGTGCAGGTGAGCAACCTGGTCTTTTTCGCGATGTGTACTGGGATGCAGTACCTGGCGGCTCCGGTGCTGTACGTGGGGATCACGCAGGCGTCGTTGTGCAAGGCACTGGGCGCCGATGCGCGGGTGTCGAATCTGCCGGCGACGATGTTCTTTGCCTTGACGGCTGTCGTGGTGCTGGTGGCGTGGCTTTCACCGGGCATCGGGTCTCTGCGACGCAACCTCAGTATCTGCTACGCGTCGACCGCGGTGATGCTGCTGGTCACGGCAGTCGTGCTGGCGATGCCGGTGGCCAATGAGATCAAGATCGGAGTGGTGATTCTGCAGGGTGCGGTCTCGGGTGCTGCCGGACCGACGGCGATTGCGTTGTTGTGGGAGATGGTGGGGCGAGGGTCGGACGAGCGACGGCGGGGGATGGCGTTGGGGTTGGCCTTCGGGGCCGGGCCGGTCCTGGCGGTGGTGGGGTCCTTTGGGCAGACGCTGCTGCTGGGGGGGAAGTTCTTCGGCCTGGAATATGAAGGACTCGACGGCCTGGACGGATTCGTGGTGCTGTTTGCCTGCGGCGTGCCGGTGATGGCGGTGGCGGCGATCCTGTCGTGGTCGTTCCGATTGCCAGAAGTCCTGGTCGAGCCGTCTCGAGAACCGATTGCCAGCGTGCTGGGACTGCTGGTCGGTCTCCCGCTGATGGTCGGCTCGATCGGGCTGATGCAGGTTGGGCAGTTCACCGACGAAGACAGTTTCATCTACGCCGCCTACGCCGTGGCCGCTTTGTCGGCGGCGGCCTTTGTGTACCACTTCCGTCCGATCCTGACCCAGCGGGTGTTGCTGGTGGCGACGGTGGTTACGGTGCTGGTGTACTCGGGCAACACGATCCCGTCGAACATGAACCTGTTCACGTCCGAGGTTCTGGGTGACGAGCCGGCCAGGTACGCGGGGATGCAAAACGCTCTGCGGTTCGGTTTCAAGGTGATTGCCGGAGCCGTGCTCGGCTGGTTGCTGACCCGCTCGCACCCGCGGCTGGGGTTGGTGGCCACTGCGGCCATCTTTCTGTTTGCCCAGCTCTGGGCGATTTTTGCGACCGGCACCGCCTACCTGGTGGCCTTCGGGCTGTATGGTGCCGGCGAGTTGATCGGGGTCTATGCTCCCAACTACATACTCTCGGCATCGCGGCCCGGCGAGATCCGGCGGAACATGGCGTTTGTGACGCTGCTGATGGTCCCCGCGGCACCCACCGGGTACCTGTTCGGGTCGATCGCCCAGTCGGTCAAGGATGCCGGGTGGCAGATGGGTGAGATGACGAGTGCGGCGCTGGGGTTCCGCATCAGCTTTGTCGTGTGTGCGGTGCTGATCCTGTCGGGGATCGTGGTGGCGCTGGTGGCGTTGCCCAGGCAGCCCGAGCGCCAGGAATAGCGTCGCGAATCAATCGCCCTTCAATCCCGCTGCCAGGCCGTTGCGTCGAAAGTCGGCCACGCCGTGCATCCGTCCTGACCCGGGGTCGATGACGATCGAGTGAGCATCGCCCTGGTAAGTGTTCCTGGCCCGCCTGGAGACGCGGTGTCCCATCGATTCGAGTTGCTTGACGACATCGGCGGAGATCTGATCGCTGTGCGTTTCGATGATCAGTCGATCGGGCAACCACTGGTGGTGAATCCGCTGGGCTCGCATTGCCGTGGGCAGATCCTCGCCGAATTCGACGATCCCCAGCACCATTTGCAGCGAGGTGTTGATGATGCTGCGGCCGCCGGGACTGCCGGTGACCAGCACCGGGCGTCCGTCGCGGGCAACGATAATGGGTGACTGGGAGCTGAGCATTCTCTTGAGGGGCCGGATCCGGTTGGCGGGCGTGCCAATGCGGCCGCGGCGATCGGTGTGACCGGGGAACCAGTTGAAGTCGCCCATCTCGTTGTTCAGCACGAAGCCGGCTCCGCGGACAACGATCCTCGCTCCCCAACTGCCCTCCAGCGTGGTGGTGTTGGAAACGCCCATGCCGCTGGAATCGACGACCGAGAAGTGAGTGGTCGAAGGCGACTCATCGGTGATCTGGATTTCCGGGGCGAGTTCTTCGCTGGGAGTGGCCTTCTTGGGGTTGATGCCCTGGGCCAGCTCTTGGGCGTAGGACTTGGCGACGAGGTGTTCGGGGATGTCGACGAAGTCGGCGTCGCCCAGGTGCCGGGCCCGATCGCAAAACGCTCGCTTCATGGTCTCAGCCAGGACGTGGAGATTGCGGGCCGAGTGGCGAGGGTGTTTTTTCAGGTCGAGTTGTTCCAGGACGTTGAGCATCTGGACGACACAGGTGCCGCCGGAACTGGGGGGCGGGGCCCCGTAGACATCGTGGCCCCGGAAGGTGCCGTGGATGGCCTCCCGGACCCGGGCGCGGTAGTCGTCGAGGTCGTCTCGAGTGATCAGGCCGTCACCGCGTTTCATTTCCTGGGTGATCAGCCGCGCGGTCTTGCCGTCGTAGAATCCCTCGTCCTTGTCCCTGGCGATACGTCGCAGAGTTGCGGCCAGGTCGGGCAGCAGCAGTCGGTCGCCGGCCTGCCACTGGCCGCCGCCGGGCTTGCCGTAGACCCGGACCAGTTCCTGGTGATGAGTTCCCTGGCGGACGCTGCGGATTCTGAGCACCCGGTTGATCGAGCGAGCCAGTGCGGCGTCGACCGGGACACCGTCGCGGGCCAACCCGATCGCCGGGGCGAGCAGGTACTTCCATTTCAGGGAACCATATCGTCGGTATGCGGTGAGCATGCCGTGCACGGTGCCGGGGACTCCGACGATCTTGTGCGTGTAGCGACCGTCACCGGGTCCGAACATCCGCTCGGTGGCACGCCGCGGTGCAACCTCGCGGTAGTCGATACAGACAACGGGTCCGCCCGGTTGCGAGGGGCCGGGATGAACCATCATGAACCCGCCCCCGCCGATGTTGCCCGCCTCGGGCCAGGCCACCGCCAGCGCGAATTCCACGGCGATGGCGGAATCGACCGCGTTGCCGCCCTGGCGAAGAATCTCGACGCCAGCCCGGGTGGCCGGGGGGCTGACACTGACGACCATGCCACGGTGGCTGTGTGCTTCGGAGAGCTCCGGTGGCGCGGCAAAGGCGGCGAGTGGTATCAGGATCAGTGCCAGGCCGACGGCAACTCGCAGACATGGGGGGGAGGTGAGTCGAGAGGATGCGGGCATGTTGCGTCTCGTGGCCAATTGGGTCTCGTGTGATTCGCTGCATGTTAGCTCGCGATCCCATACAATTCGCTGAGAATTCGTCCCGAGTTGGAGCCCAACTGATGGACCCGAACAGTCACTCGCCCCTGGATGTCAATCGCCGTTCGTTCCTGAAGGCATCGGTCACAGCCGGTGCGGCGGCAGCCGCGGCGGGTTCTGCCGCCGTCGATGTCGAAGGGGTGCAGGCGGCGAAACGCCGTAAGCTGCCCAAGGTGGTTTCAATCGGATCTCGTCGCGAGTTGTTTCTCGACGGCCATTTGATCGATCGGCTCAAGGGTGCGGCTCGTCAGCAGTTGCACAACCCGGTGACTCGCGAGCTGTCGCTGGTGCACGATGCTCCGTGGGAGGGGACCAGCAGCGGGTACCACACGGTGTTCCAGGACGGCGATCTGTACCGGATGTACTACCGCGGTTCGCAGTTGTCGGTGGTGGATGCACGCCTGATCACGAACTCACATCCGGAGTTCTACTGTTATGCCGAGAGCCGCGACGGGGTTCACTGGGAGAAGCCCGACCTGGGGTTGGTCGAGTTCAAGGGGTCGAAGAAGAACAATATCTGTTGGGCCGGCGTGGGGACGCACAACTTCTCACCCTTCCTGGACACTCGGCCGGGATGTCCGTCGAACGAGAAATACAAGGCGATGGGCGGGACGATGCGTGAGGGTGGGTTGTTTGCGTTTGCGTCGGCCGACGGGGTCCGCTGGCGGTTGCTCAGGGAAAAGCCGGTGATCACCAACGGGGCGTTTGATTCTCAGAACGTGGCGTTCTGGGACAGCGAGGCGGGCTGTTACCGTGCCTACTGGCGGTACTTCACCAAGGGGGTCACCACTCAGAAGGTGTGGAAGCCGGGGGGGATTCGCGCGATTCGTACGGCGACGTCTGCGGATCTGGTGAACTGGGAGAACACGGCGGACCTGGAGTACGAGGATTCTCCGCACGAGCAGATGTACACCAACCAGGTGACTCCGTATCACCGGGCCCCTCACATCCTGGTCGGCTTTCCGATGCGTTACATCGAGCGGGGCTGGAACCCGTCGATGCGAGCGTTGCCCGAGCGGAAGCACCGGGAGATGCGTGCCGAGGCGAACGAGCGATACGGGACGGGTCTGACCGACGCGTTGGTGATGGCCAGCCGGGACGGGGTGAAGTTCAAGCGTTGGAACGACGCGTTCATTCCTCCGGGTCCTGAGCGACCGGACGCGTGGAACTACAGCCACCTGAGCATGGCGTCTCAGGGGGTGGAGACGGCATCGGACCTGCCGGGTGCGGATCGCGAGTTGTCGTTCTACGGCAAGGAGAGCGGCTGGACGGGAACCAGCTGCACCTTGAGGCGCTACACGTTGAGGCTGGACGGTTTCGTATCGATCAGTGCTCCGATGACCGGTGGCGAGTTGTTGACTCGGCCGTTGCGTTTCACGGGCAGTCGTTTGCGGTTGAACTTCGCCACCTCAGCGGTCGGCTCGATCCGAGTCGAGTTGCAGCGAGCCGATGGCAGACCGATCGAGGGTTTCACACTGGCGGACTGTCACGACGTGTACGGAGATACGGTGGACCGCGCGGTGAGCTGGAAGGGTGGCCAGAGCTTGGAACGGTTCAAGGGCCAGGCGGTGCGAATGCGGTTTGTGCTGAAGTCGGCCGACCTGTATGCGTTGCGAGTCGCGACGACCTGAGATTGCGTCTTCCCGCGAATCGAGTCGACCGCAATCCGGATGGCCTATCCGGCTTTCAACTCGGCCGTCCATTTCTCGATCATCTTATGGAGCATCACCAGCTCGCGGATCAGTCGTTTGGTGTCGCGGTGGCCGTGTTCGAGGCACCACGGGCCGCGGAAGCCGGACTTGTATCCGATGGTGAAACAGCGTTTGAGGTCGTACTTGGGGTGCGAGCCGTCGGGGCCCAGTTCTCGAGCCTTAAAGTCGCAGGTGACGGCCAGCGGGAACGTGCTGGTGAGTCCGGCGTAACGCAGCGGGTTGCTGTTCCAGTTTCCCGTGTCGGGGCAGCCGGCGACGTTTGAGCCGATGGCCTGGACCAGCTTGACGACCGAATCGGGATCCGATTGCATCCAGCCGAAGTTCTCGACCAGCAGTTGCACCTTCCGCTTTGCCCCGTAGTCACACAACTCGCGGTAGCTGGCGACGTGAATGGCCATGTTGGGTTTGTTGGCGCGAGGCAGGGGACGCACCCATCTGAGTCCCAGATGTGCGGCGACGTCGATCGACTGCTTGTACACGGCCAGGGCCTTGTTGCGTGTCGTGCGGACGGGGCTGTTCATGTCGATGCCGCGCTGGTTCATCTTGAGGTTGGTCAAGACGCAGCCCGCCTTGTCGGCCGCCTGTCGCAGTCGATCGAGATAGGCTCGGTCGAACGACGCGAACGAAGACGTGTTCAGGTCAATCACTCGAATCCCCGCCTCGTCGCGCAGCATTCTCGGCAATTCGAGCAGAGTGAATGACCCGTTGGTGCTCTGTTTCTTGAACTGCGAATTGCACGATGCGCTGACGATGCCGACTCGACCTGCCAGCGAGGGTCTGGGCTTGGGCGGGGCCGGCGCGTCCCCCAGCACGGACTCCACCAGCGATGACGCTGCCGCGACGGCCAGACCGCCTCTCTTTAAGACAGTCCGCCTGGTGAGATTCATCAATTCAGATCCTGTCCGAGGGTGGTTCGCCGCTCCCGCCTCTGCCGCGCCTGGCTCTTGGCCAGCAACAGCCTGATGTCATAGCTGCTCATGTTCAGGTGTTTTCCGAGTTCCAGCAGCACGTCCTGTTCGGCGTCGTCAACATCTCCGTCGGCAACCGCGACATCCGCGACGATGCTCAGCCAGGCGCGTCCCACTTCGTCGCTGAGTGGGACCGGCGGATCGAGTTTCTTTTGGACGGCCTGTGTGATCAGGGCCTGGGCCTGGTCATGCGAGAGGCCCTGTCGGGCGGCCAGACCGAGTACGGCCTGGCTCTCTTCGGAGGTGATCACGCCATCGGCGACGACCGCCTGCACGGCCCAATCGAGTGCATCGGCGACGGAGGGGGTGGAGGTGTCGGTCGCGACGGAAACGTCGCCGGTGCCGTCGGACGTCAGCCGCGTCTTCCACTCGGTGGCCAGGTCCGAGTGCAGGGGGAGCCACTGGTGAAGCACCCAGTCGAAGCGGCCGTCGTTGACCACCTGGTTGCAGAAGCCGCAGGCGTGCGACGTGATGTCGGATTCGGGAGCCCCACACGAGGGGCAGTGGGCCGACGTGATCGTACGGGCCAGGTCGGATCGGACACCGCTGTTTCGCTTGAGGACCATCACCGAGTTGAGGCGATTCCATTTGTGCAGGTCTTCCAGGGAGCCGTCGGCACCGACGCGATGCCGGTTGCCCGCCCAGCGGAGGTCCAGGATCGCGTAGTCGGCCTCAGCGTCACAGGTCACTCCCAGACACTCGACAGATCCGACCGAACAGTCGTGCCAGAATTCGCGGAGCCCACCACTCTGGGCACCGCCGAGCGATTCGGCGTAGTCGCTGCAGAAATCGTCGGTGGCCATCTTCCTGAGCGAGTCGACTCGACCGTTTCGATCGGCCAGCACCTTGCGCCAAAAAATGACCGACGCCCGATCCTCGATGTGTTGCAGCGTGAAGCCCGCGTCCCGCGTGGCACGGTAGCTGGCAATCGAAGCGACCGACTGTCCCAACGGCCGTGATCGCCAGACGCTGGATTGAGTGATTTCGGCCAGCACCCAGTCGTGCTCGCCGTTACGCAAGACCGCCTCGCACGAGGTGCAGGCCCCCGATTGGTTCAGTTCCAGCGCCGATCCGCAGTTCGGGCAATTGCCCTCGAACAGGCCGCCTCCCTCGCGGTTCGACGTGACTCCCCGGCGACGGATGAATGACCAGACTTCGACAAACGACTCGGGTATCGTGGTCGCACCGTCGATCGGCAGTCCGCTGTCGAGCGAGACCCGGTAGTCCACAGCGCTGCAGGTGATGGAGACGTGGATCGTCTCGTAGTGGTCGGTGATCTCCACATCCGCCAGGCCCATCTGCTTGGTGAGGACAGTGATCCGGGGCATGTGGTCGCGGTAGCCTGCGCGGATCTGCTCGGAAATCTGCAGCGAGAAGCGTTCGTAGATGCTGTCGGAAATGTAGGGCCGGACGGGTGCGAGATTCTGTTTCTGCCACGCGGCCTGGACCTGCAGGAAGGCGAGTTTCAGGCGGTCCCGCAGCGTGTCCCAGTCGAAGGACGGATCGATCTTTGAGATCGTGTTCAGGTTGCCGAAGTGAGTCGCAGGTGGCGTCAATTTGTGCTGACGAAGCGGACGAGACGACTGCTGCTTCTCCAGAGCCAACCGGATGAAGAAGATGACGACGAAAACGGCAACCACAAACAGCATCGCCACGGGATCGGCGGTGCCTCCACCGCCACCTCCGCTGAAGCCACCTCCACCAAAGCTCGATCCGCCTCCGAAGCCGCCCCCGCCACCGAAGCCGCCTCCGCCACCGAAGCCGCCTCCGCCCCCGGCCCGTGCCCAGGCATCGGCAGTCCACGCCCACTGCAGGCCGGCTACCACGCCGACGGCGAAGATTCGGGGGATGACGCGGGCCAGTTGGCGCGGGAACCGGGTGCAGCGCGTGTCAGGGAGCATCGACGGGGACTCCCTGCAGTGTGCGTTCGATGGCCTGTGCGATCAGCAGTGCCAGTCCGAGCGTGACGGCGGCATCGACGAGGCTGACCGACATGTTGCCCTGCATGTCCACCTCGTCGTTGCTCGAACGACTCAGCAACACCAGGTGACGAACGACGGGGTAGAGCACTGCAAAGGCGAGCAGGCCTCCGACGGCCAGCAGCAGAGTCTCCGCCGCGTTTGAGACGTCTGCCAGGGGAGCTCGCAACAGGGCTCCTCGAACCACCAGCCCCAACCCGGCCAGGAAGGACCCGAACCGCAATCCGGCCGCGGCGTTGTCGTCGTACTGGATCAGTTGATGGATGTCGAATTGGGCCAGTCGTCGATAGAGCATCGCGCCGATGACCACGACCACCTGTCCCAGGGCCCAGAGCACGATCGTGTCGCGGACCCCCAGCAGCAGGCCGTCGCTGTAGCCGCTGAGTGCTCCGTTGAGCACCAGCCCGGTGGCCAGGCACGAGCCTCCCACGCAAAACGCCGCTCCCCGGTTCCGGTCGTTGGAGATTTCCTCATCGAGACTGAAGCCGGTCAGGACCAGGCGGTCGTTGATCTCGCAACCGATTCTCATCAGCACGATCAGCAGCAGACCCTCGCAGAGAACCGCCAGGGAACTGTGCAGCAGCGGCTCGGTCTGTCGACCGAAGAGCGTGCCGGCCAGGGCGACGGCGGTGCCCGCGAGGAAGGCGGCCAGGTAGAGGCCGTAGGCGGAATTGGATCGCTCGATCAACTCGGTCGCGGGATCCAGCCGGGTGGTGCGGCCGAAGACGACGCGGGCCAGGCAAAGTACGGCGACGGCGATGACGGCCAGGGCCAGGCCGTGTGAGAGGTGAGCAACGACTTCGGTGATCGTGCCGATCAGCATGGGCGGCAGGGTAGCAGATTTGTGGTGCACGAGTCGTGCGGGGCGGTGCACCTGGTGCGATGGTGCCATTGTGGGAGTCGCGTCGGCCCGAGGAGGGGTTCTGCTACTTCCCGATCAACTCCTGGGCCTGCTTCAGCAACTCTGCCGCCTTCCGCTCGGCCGCGTCCACCGGCAGCCCCTTTTTGACTCCCGGTCGTTTGTGGCCGATGGCAAAGAGGTAGGCGTCGTGCAGGATGGCGGTCTTCTGCTGGATCAGGCCGAGCAGTTTCGGGTTCGGCTTTGCGACCGAAGGCACGCCCCAGGCCAGCAGCACGGTGTCGCCGAGGATGCGGTGGCCCAGCGGATTGGGGTGCACGCCGTCGGGCGAGAGCGTGTACTGCGGGTTCTGCTTCCGCTTCTCGGCCAGGTGCTTGGTGATCGGAGTGTGCAGGTCGACGACCATCTCGACCCGGTCCTTCTGCTGCATGATCCACTTGGCGAACCGCGAGATCACGTCGCGGTCGTAGTGTTCGTAGATGCCGAAGTAGGCGAACTGCTTGGACCCGGCCGGTCGCAGGGCTCCCTTCCGCTTCTTCAGTGGGACGGCGTCAAAGGGGGGAGGCGTCATCAGGACGAGCTTGGCTCCGGTGGCGTGGACCTTCTTGATCAGCCGGTTGACTCCATCCTGATAGATCTCGAACCGCTTCTGGGAGAACGGATGGTAGATGCCGTCGTTCATCCCGTAGCAGGCCACGACCACGTCGGGCTTGATTCTCTTCAGCGCCCGGTCCAGCCGTTCGTGGACGTCGGGGCGAGGGAAGGGGTGAGCCGGTTCGGACTGGCCCGAGCAGGTCTCGCTGGAGAGACCGATGTTGTAGAAGCGGGGCATGGGCCCGACGCCCTGCAGCCGGCACTGGGTTTCGATCCAGGCGATGTAGCCTCCGGCGTGAGTGATCGAATCGCCCAGAAAGAGAACGCGCTTGGCCTTCAGCGGAAAGGCAAGCGGGACTTCAGCCCGAGTCACCTCGGCAGTGAAGCTCAGCACCAGCAGGCAGGCGGCCAGCAGTGTGACGGTGTGGGTGCGAGTGCGGGTGAGCATGGCGCGTCCTGGTGGCGAGGGCGAGGAGGTATTGTAGTGAGGCGTGGGTGGCATGCGGAGCGTACCCCGCATCGGGTATGGTGTTTCGAGACGAGTCACGCTCGAGATGACAATCGAGAGAGCCCCAAGCCAACCGAGGATGTTTCTGATGACAGCTGTTGATCGACGCACGTTTCTGGCCGGCACCGCCGCGGCAGGTCTTGCTCTGGCAGCCGATTCGTCTCAGTCCGCGACCGCAGCCCGCGTGGCCCGGGCGAAGAAGCCGAAGATCAAGATCGGCCAGATCGGCACCGGTCACGCTCACGCCCGTGGCGTCTTCGCCCAGCTCAAGCAGGTCACCGACGACTTCGAGTTGGTGGGGATCGTCGAGAATGACCCGGAGCGTCGCAAGGCGATCGGTGCCGAGTACCAGGGCGTGAAGGTGATCAGCGAGGAACAGCTGCTCAACACCAGCGGCCTGCAGGCGGTGGTGGTCGAGACCGAGGTGCCGGACCTGTTGCCCACGGCCAACCGTTGCATCGACGCGGGGATGCACATCCACCTCGACAAGCCGGCCGGCGAGAACCTGAAGGACTTTGCGGCGTTGCTGAAGAAGGTGGGCAAGAAGAAGCGTCACCTGCAGATGGGCTACATCTACCGGTACCACACGGCGTTCCAGTGGTGCTACAAGGCGGTGGCCGAGGGGATGCTCGGGGACGTGTTCGAAGTTCACGCGGTGATGAGCAAGAAGGTGGGTGACGGGAGTCGCAAGAACCTGTCACGGTTTTCGGGGGGATCGATGTTCGAGATCGGTTGCCATGTGATCGACGCGATGGTTCGCGTGCTGGGTGCTCCGAAGAAGGTCTCACCCTACGGCCGGACGACTCATCCCAAGAAGGATCCGCTTCAGGACAATCAGTTGGCGGTGTTCGACTATCCCGACGCGATCGCTTCGATCCGCAGTGCATTGATCGAGTACGAGGGATTTCGTCGTCGTCAGTTCACCGTGTGCGGTGAATTCGGCACGTTTGACCTGCGGCCCCTGGGCGGCAACACGTTTCGGCTGGCTTTGGAGAAGCAGCACGAGGGGTACAAGACGGGGTACCAGGAGATCACGCTGGAGAAGGGTCCGGGGATCTTCATCAGCGCGTTTCTCGACCTGGCCGCGGTGGTGCGTGGCGAGAAGGAGAACGACTACGGGCTGGAGCACGAGTTGGCTGTGCACAAGGCGGTGCTCATGGCCAGCGGCTACGACGTGCCGTAGCGGGAAGCGTGAGAATCGAGACGGCACGCTGTCTCGCTTCAAGTCCTTGCAGATCTCACGGGTTGGAGGTGGGGGAGAGGTCGGGTGGGCTAGGCGATCACGTCGTCGATGACGTGGCCGCCGAGGTTGGTCAGGCGGACGTCGAGGCCGCGGTGGTTGACCGCGAGGTGTTCGTGGTCGAGCCCGAAGAGTCTCAGCAGCGTGGCCTGGAAGTCGTTGACGTGGACGGGGTCTTCGGCGGGAGCCCAGCCCAGTTCGTCGGTGGTCCCGTAGACCGTGCCCCCCTTCACGCCTCCGCCGGCCATCCAGACACTGAAGGCGTTGGGGTGGTGGTCTCGGCCGTCATTGCCCTGTCCCAGCGGTGTACGGCCGA